>CAZJMH010000013.1:0-16305 GCA_964547295.1 uncultured Gammaproteobacteria bacterium
TTTATCAGGTTAAAGAAATTGCCCGGGTAGCCAGCACTTACACTCAGACATTAGATAATGAAAACCCGGAGACAATTACTTTGCTGACCTGCGACAAATGGAATTCAAATTTGAGATTAATTATTAAGGCGGTTAAAGATGAATAAACAGAAAATAAAATACCTGATCGTAGTTTTAATAATTGGCTTAGCCGGTTTTGGAGTTTATCGATATACTGATTATTTGGATGAGGTTAGCTTGCCAGGGCTTGTCCAACGAAAAGGTGAAGAAGCCGAGGAAGAGCCTGATTTGAATTTGGCAGAAGATTGGCAAGAAGAAGAGGGTTCGGAAGGTGCGGTAGTTAAATTATCTAAGGATTCTGAAAATGAAATTGCCACCAATATAATTCTTAATAAAGAAGAAGAAATAGAATACGACGATCCAGAAACTTATACTGATCAATTAATTGCTGGAACAAAAAGCGCTTTGCCTAGTTTGGTTTACACCCAAGATGAAACTGAAAACAATGACTATTTTATCCGCCAACTTACCGGTAGTTATTGGCAGGCGGGAAGTAGAATTGGTATAAGCCAGCGAATTTATTTAAAAAATGATACTGCTTATGTAATTACTGCCTCTTATGATTATCAAATTGGCCAAGAACTAGAAGAAGAAATAAATCAAAATTTTGATCTTCTTGAAGAAAATTATATCCAACCTTAATTTACAAAATAGTTGCTTTCTTTTTAGTTGTTGATTCTTTTGGTAAGACAAAAATGTCACTGCCGTATTTGCCGGTGCCGACCATTTCTCCTTGGCCGTCAACAATTTTTTCCAGATCCCGACAGAACGGACAGCCCTTCTCTCCTTCTGGACACGGAAATTTATTTAATTGATGAGCTAGTTTAATTTTTTTTCCAATTTTCATAATTTTCTTTTTAGATTCTTCACTTGATGGCAGTTCTTTTTCTTCTATTTTTCCATGCCTCAGATACCAATAGCTTGCCCTTTCCACCGGCCAGGTTTGACAATTTTCAACTAACAAGCGATAAATTGGCAACTGCAAAGATTCCTCGTCGTTCTGGACTCGGCCGGTTTTGAAATCAATAATGTGAACCGAGTCTGACTCGGGTAAATATTCCAGCCAGTCAATTTTTCCGCTGAGGATAAAATTATCTTCCTTAGACAGCCAGTAGTGCGGTAGTTCCATGTTAATTATTACAGCCAGTTTTTTTAAAGGCCCGGGGTTTTCCATAACTGTGGTTAGCATTTTTTCTCCTTCCCGTCTGTATTTGTTTTCCACT
This sequence comes from uncultured Gammaproteobacteria bacterium, assembly GCA_964547295.1. Lineage (GTDB taxonomy): Bacteria > Patescibacteriota > Microgenomatia > UBA12405 > JAHJSD01 > CAYSLZ01. The sequence continues at coordinate 1,284 of CAZJMH010000013.1, forward strand.
TCCTGATTGAAAAATCCACCCTTTTTACCGGCCACTTTTTGCCAGGCTGTTTTGAAATAACCGAGTAAAGATTTTTTAAATCTTTCTTCTTTTGGAAGATCAGCGATGTTTTCCAAAACCTCGTGAACGGCTTGGCCAAGGGCAAGCGGCGGCCGCATCAGCTGAATTTTGTTTCCGGTTTCCGGGTTGCGGTAGACATAGCTTAAATAATAGGCTCTTGGACACTGAAGGTATTTTTTTATTTTCGTATGTGACAGCCATACCGCCTCATATTTATCCTGCTCCATGCTTTATTTTACCAGAAGATTTTTATCCGCTCCTTTTTATCCGCTCCTGGATCGGTTTATATATACCGATAGTGGAAAATGATAATAAGAATTAATGCTAAACTTGAATTATGCCTGTTAGGCAAACTATTTTAGCCAACGGTGAATATTATCATATTTTTAACAGAAGTCTTTTTGGTGAGGAAATATTTAGTAGTCTTTTTCAAAAGAAACTTTTTATAAAAAGTGTGAAATTTTACTTACAAGCAGATCCTCCTGTAAAGTTTTCGGTGTATAGACGACAAACCCAAAAGTACAAAATAGATTTATCAGATTCTTTTGTGGATATTGTTTCCTTTTGTGTTATGCCCACTCATTATCATTTTCTTTTAATGCAAATAAAATCAAACGGGATTACTAAGTTTATATCTAGAATCTGCAATAGTTATTCTCATTTTTATAATCTTAAAAAATTACGGAAAGGACCATTATTTGAAAATAAATTTAAGGCAGTTAGAGTTAGAGGTTTGGAGCAATTACTTCATTTAAGTCGATATATACACTTAAATCCAGTAACAGATTACCTTGTAGAAAAACCTGAGAAATATGAGTTTTCATCTTATGTTGATTATTTGGGAAAAAGATTAAACAGCTTTGTAAAACCAGAGGTTATTTTAAGTGAATTTTCATCTATGAGAAGTTATCAAGATTTTGTTATGGATAGAAAAAATTATCAAAGGGAACTTGGTCAAATAAAACATCTAATTTTGGAAGAAGTTTTTTAAATACCTCGATTGGTATATATAAACCGCTCCTGGAACGGTTTTGGGTCTTGACAAGTGAACGAGCGTTCACTATTATTAAATTATGAACTTGAAAGACAAGAAAAATAAAATAATTAACTTCTATCAGAAAAATAAACGAATGCCGAGTTACCGGGAAATGATGAATCTGTTTAACTATAATTCCAAAAACTCTGTTTACAAACTTGTTAAAAAATTGGTTAGCCAAAATTTTGTTGGCCAAGACAGTCAGGGCCGTTTACTTCCCAAACAACTTTATGGACAAACTCCTATTTTAGGCCTAGTTGAGGCTGGTTTTCCTACTGACGCTCAAGAAGACTTTATTGATACAGTCAGCTTAGATGAGTTTTTAATTGATAATAAAGAATCAACTTATTTGCTTGAGGTCAAAGGTGAGTCAATGAAAGATGCCGGCATTCTTCCCGGTGATTTAGTTTTGGTTGAAAAAACTAACCAGGCTGATTTTGGCCGGATAGTTATTGCCGAAGTTGACGGTGAGTGGACAATGAAATATTTACAAAAAAAAAGAGGCCGGGCCTGTTTAGTTCCGGCTAATAAAAACTTTAAACCAATTTTTCCTGATCAGGAGTTAAAAATTGCTGCAATTGTCAAAGGAGTAATTCGAAAATGTCGATGAATACACCAATTCTCCACGTTGACGGCGACGCTTTTTTTGCTTCCTGCGCTCAAGCATTAAATCCAAAACTTAAAGACAAACCAGTAGTTATTGGAGCGGAGAGAGGTTTGGCAACAGCAGTTAGCTATGAAGCAAAAAAATACGGCATTAAGCGCGGCATGCTTGGTTCAAAAATTAAGCAACTTTGTCCTGAGTGTAATTTTGTTCAGTCTGATTATCAGGTTTATCATCTATTTTCCCAACGTTTATTTAACATAATAAAACAATTCACCCCCCAAGTTGAGAAATATTCAGTTGATGAATGTTTTGGTGATTTAACTGGTTTGCGCCGGCCTTATAATTCTTCTTATTTAAAAATCGGCCGTCAAATAAAAGAAAAAATTGAAACTGATTTAGATTTAACTGTTTCTGTTGGTCTAGGTCCGAATAAAACTATTGCTAAAATCGCTTCTGAATGGGATAAGCCGTCTGGTTTGGTTGCTATACCAACCAAACAAGTTCACCACTACCTCAAAGATTTGCCTCTAGCTGAAATATGGGGCATCGGCAGCCAAACCAGCGCTTATCTCAAAAAACTGGGTATAAAAAACAGTTTAGATTTTGCTAATAAAAGCCAGTTTTGGGTTAAACGGCACTTGCCAAAACCTTATTTTGAAACCTGGCAAGAGCTTAATGGTCAACACGTTTTTTCTTTAGAAGTTGGCAAAAAAGAAACTTACCAATCAATTACTCGTTCCCGGACTTTTTATCCAGCCTCAAACAATCCAGCCAAGATTTTTGGCGAGTTAACCAAAAATTTAGAGCAGGCTTGTTCTCGGTTGAGAAATTTAAAAATGGTTAGTCAGCAGATTACAGTAATTTTAAAAACCCAGACGTTTAATTTTCAGGCAGAAATAATTAAATTGGACAGTGCTACCAATAATCCCCAGGAAATGAGTTTGGAAGTTAAGAAAGCGTTTCAGAGAATTTTCCGCTCCCGGATTACTTATCGGGCGACAGGTGTAATAATGAAAAAACTTCAGCCAGCCGGTAAAGTTCAAATGAATTTATTTTCATCGTCACCAAGAAAGCAGAAGCTGGACCAAGTTTATTATCAGGTAGATAAACTAAAACAACGTTACGGCAGTCAAATAATGACTTTGGCTTCCAGCTTGCCTGTTCTAGAAGGCCGATCCCCCAAATTTAGTTTACCCCACCTTGGGGCGGTAAATTAAAATGTTAAAATAAAATTATGAATAACCGATTTACAATTTCGACAACTAAGAAAGTGGATTTAGTTGATATTACCCGTCAGGTTGAAGATATTGTCAGTCAATCAGATGTAGCCCAGGGAGTTTGTTTAATATTTGTTCCCCACTCAACAGCGGCTGTTTTAATCACTGAAGATGAGGCCGGCCTAATAAAAGACTGGGAAAAATTTATTCAAAAACTGTCTGATAACGAAAATTGGCAGCATAATCGGATAGATGATAACGCCGAAGCCCATCTTATCTCCGGATTAATCGGTCAATCTAAAGTTTTGCCGATTGAAAACAATCAACTTCAACGGGGAACCTGGCAGCAAATATTTATAGTTGAATTAGATGGTCCGCGTTCTCAACGAAAAGTTAGTATTCAATGTAAATAAAATGAACCAACCTCTTGCCGATAAAATAAGACCAAAAAATTTAGATGAGTTTATTGGCCAAAAACATCTAGTTGGTCAAGGTAAACCAATTCGTTTAGCCATTGACCAGGACAAAATTTTTTCAATGATTTTTTGGGGCCCGCCAGGATGCGGCAAAACAACTTTAGCAATAATTATTGCTAATCAAACAGGTGCCGAATTTATTCATCTTTCCGCTGTTTCAGCCAAAAAAGAAGATATCCGGAAAATAATTAAGAGAATTAAAGGCGGTCAGCCGAATTTATTAAAAAAAAGCCAGACCAAACCAGTAATTTTATTTTTAGACGAAATTCATCGTTTCAACAAGGCCCAGCAGGATTATTTACTGCCCTTTGTTGAAGAAGGGACAATTACGCTCATTGGTGCGACAACTGAAAATCCAAGTTTTGAGGTTATCTCTCCCTTACTTTCCCGGTGCCGGGTGTTTACGATTAACGAGTTAACTGATAATGAAATAGAAAAAGTTATCAACCGGGCGGTTAAAGAATTATCCGAGATTAAAAGTAAAAAAGTAAGTTTAAGACAAGATGCTAAGGATTGGCTGATCGGCATGGCCAACGGCGATGCCCGTCAAGCTTTAACAATGATTGAAAATACTTATGAACTTTATGGACAGTTGACGATTAAAACTTTTAAAGAAACACTGCAGTCCAAACATTTAAGGTTTGATAAAAAAGGCGAAGAGCACTACAACACTATCAGCTCATATATTAAGAGTATGCGCGCCTCCGATCCTGACGCCGCTTTATATTATCTGGCCCGGATGGTGGAAGCTGGCGAAGACCCGCTTTTTATCGCCAGGCGGATGGTCATTTTTGCTTCTGAGGATATCGGTATGGCCCAGCCGACTGCTTTAGTTGTTGCCAATGAGGTTTTTCGGGCTTGCGAAACCATCGGTTATCCAGAATGTGCTATTAACCTTGCCCACGGTACAGTTTATTTAGCTACCGCTGATAAAGACCGTTCAGCCTACAACGCCTTGCGGTCAGCCCAAAAAGATGTTAAAGACCACGGCAACCTGCCTATCCCCCTCCACCTCCGCAACCCAGTGACTGACTTAATGAAAAAACAAGGTTACGGCAAAGGCTATGAGAAGTATCCTGATAAGGATAAAAATTTGCTACCTGATAAGCTAAAAGGCAAGAAATATTTTCGCAAATAACCTATGTAATCGAAATTAGTTAATCTTTTTTCATTAACTCATCTAACTTAATTTCTATTCTTTTTAATCGTTTAGCCATTGACGAATCAATTTTATAGTCTTTAATGCTTCGGCTGCGGTCCGATACTTCTAATTGTTTGCTTTGAATTAAAATTAATACTGTTAAAACTATTGCCTCTAAAGAAACCCACATAGTTAGGAGGTCAAAATTAAGACCTGACAAAAGCCAGACAGTAAAAAGGATAATATTAATTATTAAAAATGTCCAAGAAGAAGCAAAGTCAATTATAGAGTTGCCAAATTTTTCTCCAAAGCTATCTTTAGTTTTAATGCTAAACTCATCTTCTAAAGTTAGAGATTTTTTTTCTTGTTTTTTGTTCACTAATAAAATATATCACAAAAATTTCCCTCTTGACAGAAATAGTCCTTGTAATGTTATTATGAAGACATGAAAGAAAAAAAGGAGACAAAAATACCGGATTCTGTTCAAGGTTTGAATATTGAGAAAACAAAGCCTAGGCGGTCAGTATCCCAATTAAAACAGGAACGGTATTTCACTCGGGTTAGGACTCAGCGGGGTAATAAGTCTTAAAACTTATACAAATAAATATTTTTTTCTTGTTTATCTCGTTTTTTGCCAGGAATTTGGTAGTCGTTGGAAATAACAGTCACCGGCCGGGTTAAATTTTCTTTAAGTAATTTTTTTAGTTTATCTAAATACTTGGGAAATAAATAAACAAAAATAACATCTGCCTGGTTAAAATCTGCCTGCCACATGTTTTTTAGTTTAATTTCTACTTTGTCCTCTACTCCAGCTTTTTTGACTTTCTGCCTGCTTTCCATTACTAAAATAGGATCTATCTCATAACCGACGCCAGTCGCCCCAATTTTAGCCGCTTCAATTAATATCCGCCCATCACCAGATCCTAAGTCTAGAACCTTATCTCCTTCTTTTAGTTTAGCTATTTCAACCATTTTTTGAGCATCTTTATCCTTGGTTGGCACATAGACTGGCCCAGACTGCGGTGAAAGAGTCACGTACCAGAGGTAGTAAATAATGGCAATCAAAACTAAAATTAAAATTATGTAAAAAATCGGCGGCATACAAATATAATACCACTATTTCTCATTCAAATACCTCCTCTAACTACTACGATCGTAGCGTTTAGGGGAGGATAGACTATTTTTTAATTTCAATTTTTCCATTTTTTGTAGTGACTTTTATTTTGTCGCCTTCACCTACTTCTCCCTTGACGATCATCATTGCCAGCGGGTCTAAAATTTGATTTTGGATAACTCGCTCCAGCGGCCGAGCGCCAAAAGTTTTACTATAACCTTCTTCGGCCAGTTTGTTTTTAGTCTCTTTACTGACAACAATGTCAATATTTTTCTCAGCCAACCGGCGTTCAACTAGTTCAATTTGTTTATCAACAATTTCAGTGAGCATTTCTTTGGTTAAGGATTCAAATAAAATTATCTGGTCGAGGCGATTAATAAACTCCGGTCGGAAGGATTGCCGGATACGTTCGGTTACTTTGTTTTCCATTTCTGCCTTGTCTTTATCTTTTTCAGTATATTCCATGATAAGGTCACTGGCAATGTTGGAAGTCATAATAATTAAAGTATTCTTAAAATCAACCGTTCTCCCTTTGCCGTCGGTCAGTCGTCCGTCATCTAAAACTTGAAGGAGGAGGTTAAAAACCTCGTCATGAGCTTTTTCAACTTCGTCAAGTAGAATCACTGTGTAAGGGCGCCTGCGGACAGCCTCTGTTAATTGGCCGCCCTCTTCATAACCGACATACCCCGGCGGTGAACCAATTAATCGAGCAACTGAGTGTCTTTCCATGTATTCGCTCATATCAATTCTAATCATTGCATCTTCATCATCAAACATAATTTCTGCTAAAGCTTTAGCCAGTTCAGTTTTACCGACGCCAGTTGGGCCGACAAATAAAAACGACCCAATCGGTTTTTCCTCTTCCTTTATTCCCGCCCTTGCTCGTCTTATAGCATTGGCTACTCCAGTTACCGCATCATTTTGATTTACAACTCGCTCGTGAAGTTTAGCTTCTAATTCTGCCAGTTTTTCTTTTTCTGATTCAACTAGCTTTGAAACAGGTATATTTGTCCATCTGGAAATAACTTCGGCAATATCTTCTTCAGTTACTTCTTCTTTTAAAAGTCGGCTTTCTTCTCTGATTTCCTGCCATTTTTGACGCCATTTTTTAAGTTCTTTTTCTGCTTCAGGAATTTTTCCGTATTTTATTTCCGCTGCCTGATTAAGGTTAACTTCTCTTTCCGCTTTTTTAAGTTCTTCTTGCAAAGTGTCGATTTTTTCCTTATTGTCTCGAATTCTGGTCATAATTTCTTTTTGACGTTCCCAGGCAGACTTTTTATCCCTTAAGATTTCTTTTTTTTCTGCCAAATCTTTTCTTATCTCCTCTTTTTTTTCTTTAGCGGCTTCAGAATCTTCTTTTTTTAATGCCTGTAATTCTATTTCTTTTTGCCGGATAGTTCTTTCCAATTTGTCTAATTCTGCCGGCATTGATTCTGCCTCAATTTTCAATCCTGAAGTTGCCTCATCAATTAAATCTATTGCCTTATCTGGTAAAAATCTGTCTCTGATATAACGATCAGAAAGCTTAGCCGCAGCAATAATTGCTTCGTCACGAATTCTTATTCCGTGGTGAATCTCATATTTTTCTTTTAAACCCCTCAGAATTGCAATTGTATCTTCAACAGAAGGTTCTCTGATGGTGATTGGTTGAAATCTTCGTTCTAATGCAGCATCTTTTTCAATATGCTTTCGGTATTCACTGATTGTTGTTGCTCCAATTGCGTGCAAACTTCCTCTTGCTAAAGCTGGTTTTAACATATTGGCGGCATCAACTGCGCCCTCAGCTGATCCAGCCCCTACCAAGGTGTGTAATTCATCAATAAAAAGTATATAAAGTTCGGGATTGGATTCAATTTCTTTTAAAACCGCCTTTAAGCGTTTTTCAAATTCACCTCGAAATTTACTACCGGCAAGTAAAGATGCTAAGTCTAAGGCTATAATTTGTTTGTCTTTTAGACTTTCGGGAACATCTCCGGCAACTATCCGTTGGGCAAGACCTTCAACAATAGCTGTTTTTCCAACTCCTGGATCACCAATTAAAACTGGATTATTTTTCTTCCGCCGAGACAAAATTTGCATTACCCGTCGAACCTCTTGATCTCTGCCGATTACTGGGTCCAAATTTCCCTTTTCGGCTTGTTTAGTTAAATTAAGAGTATATTTTTCAATAACGTTATAGCCTGCCTCAGGTGATCTGTCGGTTACTTGCTGGCTTCCCCGGACTTGTTCAAGGGCCTGTTTTATTTTACTGACTTCAATTCCTAATTCTTCAAGTATTTGTTTTGTTTTCGGGTCAGAACTTGCCAGGCCTAGAAAAAGATGTTCACGAGAAACAAATTCATCTTTCATTTGGTCGGCTTCTTTTTTTGCTTGGGTTAAAACTTGACTTAATTCCCTGGAAAGAAAAACCTGGCCTAGTTCTCCACCAGCCTGAGGCGCTTTTTTAAGTTCAGCCTCTGCTTTTTTAACCAGTTCCTCAATTTCTACTCCTAATTTTTTAATTATTTCGACAACAACACCTTCTAAATCAATTACTAAACCAAGGAGTAAATGCATTGGCATTACTTGGGGGTGTCGTTTTTCCTCGGCTAGCTCATGAGCCTTAGCTAAAGCCTGTCGTGAATTATAAGTTAGTTTTTCTGGGTTTAAAGCCATATGTTTTAAATATAAAACAAGCAATCAATATTGTCAAGTGCCAAACTACTACCATTCAAGACCATTAACTGCCAAAAAATCAACCTTTGGTTATTAGGAGGAATTATTAATAAGAATCAATTTTGGTCATAGGCTACCTATCCAAAGGTAGGTTAAATAAATGGTAGTAATTATAGTGACTACGGTAATGCATTGCATGTTAATTTGGTTAACAAACCAGATGCCGTCATATTCTTCAATAATTTTTCCCTTGAAAAGCTTATGACCGATTAGCTGTTGTGGTGGATAGCGATTTATACTGCTGAATTGTTGATTAAACCAATAAATAGTTTCACCAATACTTCGGACCAGCCAAAAAACTGAAAAGATTAATAGAAAAAGTATCCAGTCTTTTAAAATCAGAACACCTAAACTTGTTAAAAACCAAAACAAACCAAAAATTACACCGTCACCCCAAACAAAAATTCCAATTGGAAATAAGGCCCAGGTAGTTCCGTAAGTATTGGCCTTATTCTTGCACTGATGTAAGCTCCAAAGGAAAATTAGGAGATTAGATATACCAAAGATGATTATTAAAATTGTTTGTAGATTGTTCATTGCGTCTGTTTTAAATTAACGATTCTTTTTTCTATTGGCGGGTGGGTGGAAAACAAAGTAGCCACTTTTTTTAAGCCGCCGACATTTTTAAAAGGATTAGTAATAAACAAGTGGGCAGTTGCCTGATGAGCAGTTTCTAATTGCATTTGACTTTGGCTTAATTTTATTAAGGCGCTAATTAAACCCTGTGGTTGTCTGGTCAACTTAACTGCAGTTGAATCTGCTAAATACTCGCGTCTTCTGGATAAGGCTAACTGAATAAGCTTAGCGGCAATAGGAGAGATAATTAAGGAAATCAGACCGGCGGCCAATCCAACAGGATTGGATCTTCTTTCGTTTCGATTAGATGAGCCAAACCGGCTTATTCTAATCATCCATTCGCTGACAATGGTTATCATGCCGACTAAAACAGCAACAATCATCATCAACCGGATGTCGTAGTTGGTAATGTGAGAGATTTCATGGGCAATGACGCCTTCAAGTTCGGTTCGGTCAAGTTTATTTAATAAACCGGTAGTTACTGCAATAATTGCATTTTTAGGGTCTCTGCCGGTAGCAAAAGCGTTCATTGCCGGTGAATCAATAACAAAAAGTTTAGGCATTGGAATTTGTGCAGCCAGACTTAAGTTTTCAGCAACAGTGTAATAATCAAAAAAGCCTTCTTTATTGGCTGGTTTAGCGCCGCTCAGTCCAATAATAATCTTGTCGCCCCAAAAGTAACTTCCCAATGATGAAACTAAAGAAAAGATACCGGCGCCAATAATAATCCCTCTACCAGCCCCAAAGGCTTGGCCGATTATATAAACAAAGCCAACGACAAATAAAATAAAACCGATCATTATTAAAACTGACCGTCTTTTATTTTGGTCAACTCGTTGATATACATTAGACATAATTGTCTATATTATATATCAACTTTAGGTGCTTTTGTTTCCTCTTTGCTTACTTCTAAATGTTCTCCGCTTTTTTCGACTTTTAATCCCTCTTCAGGTTTAAATCCAAAAATTGCTCCAATTAAACTGCTTGGAATAGTGAGTAACATTCGATTATAGTCAGCAACTAAATCAATGAGTGTTCTTCTTGAATACATTACTTTGTCAGCAGTGTCCCTTAATTCGCTCATTAGTTTGGTAACAACATTAGCTCCCTTAATTTCAGGGTTACTTTCAACTACAACCCTGAGGTTTCCCAAAACGCCTTGAACCTTATCTTGAGCATCCAACATAGATTGTGCATCTCCAGATTCTAATGCTTGATTTACTGCTTTTCTTGCCTCTGCAAGCTGTTTAAAAATTTCCTTTTCATGTTCTAGATAACCTTTAGCAGAACTTGATAAATTTGGAATTAAATTTGCTTGCCTCTTTAGTTGATTGCCAATTTCCTGGATTGCTGCCTTAATTCTAGTTTTAAGAGTTTGTAATTGATTGTAAGTTGTAATAATATAAATTCCAACGATAACTAATATTGCAATTACGATTAATAGCATATTAATAATAATCACCTCCCTTCATTATTCATAAATGCTAATCAATTAACCTAAAAATTGCAAGTGTATAAATAATTTATATTAGTATAAATAGTTATAACAAACAGACAGTTAATCCAAATATATTGGAATAATAAATTAAGGGTAATATGGCCTGTTTTTTAATTATAAGTTATTGCAATTAACCCATTCTCCTGATAAAATCTAATAAGCCGTAAGGGGCTGTAGTTCAATTGGCTAGAGCACTCGCCTGTCACGCGAGAAGTTGCGGGTTCGAGTCCCGTCAGCCCCGCCAACTGCCCTTCTTGCCCATCCTGCCATAACATCCTGTCCCTAGTAGGGAGGTGAAATAAATTGAATAGACAACAAAACAAACAAGGTTTAGTTGATAAAGTTAAAAATGCCGAAAAATTTATAAGCATGATTATGGGAATATTAGTCGTCTTGGCTATTGGAGGATTAGCTTATCGTTATTTTCAGACAAGCGGATTACCAACAATTCCCAGTGATAACCAAGAAGAAGAGATTGTAGAAGAAGAAGTAGACGTAATTGATGAAAGTCAGGTTGACAAATTGCCAGCAACTCACACTGTCAGCCAAAATGAAACTCTTTGGCAAATAGCGGAAGAATATTATCTTTCCGGATACAATTGGGTTGATATTGCTCAGGCTAATAATTTAACCAATCCAGATTTGTTAGTTGAAGGACAGGAATTAATCATACCTAATGTTGAAAGAAAAATGATTACGGTAACTGAGCTGCCTGAAACTGGAGTTGAGGGACTAGAAATTACAGAAGATACTTATACTGTTGAAGAGGGTGATTCATTAAGTAAAATAGCCTTAAGAGCTTATGGTGATATGTTTGCTTGGACAAAAATCTGGGAGGCAAATCAAAATCAAATATCTAATCCAAACATTATTCAGCCGGGCATGGTGCTTGAAATTCCAAGAGATTAGAACTAAACTAGATATTAGGATTTAGAGTTTAAATATGCGGGAGTAGCTCAGTTGGTTAGAGCGTTTGCTTCCCAAGCAAAAGGTCGCCAGTTCAACTCTGGTCTCCCGCTCTTTCTATGGTGTGCCTGCGTAGCTCAGTTGGGAGAGCAACGGTGTCGTAAACCGTAGGTCGTCGGTTCAATTCCGACCGCAGGCTCAGACATCTTTTATTGTGAAATTATTTTCTTTTTGATAAGATGTCACCTATAGACTAATGACTAAAGCAAGACAGTTTCATCGTAGAAAAAAGCCTATTACAAACGAAGAAAAAATTCGACGCCGAGCCGTTTTTTTTGGTCTTCTTACTATCATATTAAGTTTAGCCTTGGTTATTTGGGGTATTCCCCTATTTATTAACTTAATAGAATTTTTAGGGGATGTTCGTTCAGAAAATGAACAAACAGAACAAGTAAATATTATTCCGCCTCAAGTTCCAAGATTATCATATATTCCTGAGGCTACAAATAGTGCTCAATTAGACATAAACGGAGTTACGGAGCCAAATGCAACTGTAAAAGTTGAGTTTAACGAGGAAATTATAGAATCCAAAGTCAGTGAAGAAGGTGAATTTAAAATAGAGAAATTGAATCTAAATAGTGGTAAAAATCAAATAACTGTTTGGGCGGTAGATGATGATGGTAATCAAAGCGAAAAAACTCCAACCCATGAAGTTGTTTATGATACCCAACCCCCGGAATTAGAAATTATTAATCCAGAAGACGGCGCTACCTTTGAAGATGAACAAACACTGGAAGTTAAAGGTAAAACTGAGGAAAATGCAAGAGCATTAGTAAATGATCACGTTGCAATTGTTGGGCTTGAGGGTGAATTTATACATAATATTGTTCTTCAAGAAGGTGAAAACGAAATAATAGTTGTCGCAGAAGATATGGCCGGTAATTCAACAGAAGAGACATTAACTGTTACCTACCTGCCATAGCTTACTTCTGGTTAAAAATGATTGAAAAGCTATTAATAGGCAGTAAATAAATCCAGCGGTTTTATCCTTATAGCCTCCCTGCCAAAAAAAATCTTTTAAAAACTTACCGATTGGGTAAAAAATTATTTCAATTAAATCTGTTTCAACTCCTTTTCTGTGTAATTCTTTTGCTCGAATTGATGAATATTGATTAATTTTTTTCAAAGCCTTGGTTATATTAGGAAAAGAATAATGAACTAAAATATTATTCATTTGGCTGATGTTGTCATATATTTCCCAGTTTTCATGGACTTTACCTTTCCATTTGCCGGCGTTTTTTTGACCTAGTCTTAATAGTTTATTAAAACCCAAAGACCAATCATAAATTGATTTATCAGAACAATTAAGTTTTTTGTTGATAAAAAATTCTTGCCGAGGTATTTTATACCCTCTATAGTTCTCTTTTTTCAGACGTCGCACAATCTCTTGGGACAGAGAAGGGGATATAATTTCATCGGCATCGACAAATAACACCCATTGGTTAGTTGCTTTTTGCAGACCAAAATTTCTTTGCGCCGCAAAATCATCCCCTAATCGACGCTTATAAACTACCGCTCCCCTGCTCTTTGCTAATTCTCTTGTTTTATCAGTTGAATAATCATCAATGACAATAACTTCATTACACCAATCTAAACTCATTAAACATTTCTCGATGTTTTTTTCTTCATTTTTGGTCAACACCACCCCACTAATTTTCATTTAATTTCCTTATATATTTTTAATATATTTCCTGCATAGTTATCTACACTAAATTTACTTTTTAGTAGTTTTTTAAATTTAAAATCGTTGAATATTTGGTAATTTTTGAAAATAAAAGACCTCAAAATCTCAATATTTTTAGGTAAAAGTTTAATATTTTTGCTGTAATGAGCAATTTCAGTGAATCCTCCTTCATTTACGGCTAGTATAGGACAGCCTAGGCTTAGAGCTTCTATTGGAATTAGGCCAAATGGCTCTTTTCTGGGAAAATATAGTAAGGCATTAGCCTTTTTGTACAGATTAATAAGGTCCTTATCTTTAACTGGATCAATTATTTCAATAAGTAAGTTTTTTTTATTTTTTTTAATATTTTTCAAATAAGACTTATTGGATGTTACTATTTTGAAACAAGTTTTTTTTGATGTATTTAAGTTGGAAATAAAATTCATTATAAAGTCACTACCCTTTAGGTATGTATCGCCTCCAACTATTAAATAATAATTAGATTTACTTTTAACTCTTTTTTTTTCTAGAAATAATTTAGGTAAAAAAGGATATAAAACTTCAATTTTATTTTTATCTTTTACTAATTTACGTATTTGGTTATAAGAAAAAATTGAATTTACGATAATTTTTGTGCTTTTATTGAGGCTTTGTATTTCGAGTTTTTTTAATTTTTTTGTAAATAGTTTCCAAGATAACTCTTTGAGATATTTGAATCCTAAACTTTCAGTTTTTTCATAAAACTCTCTCTTTAACTCATGTACTAAGTATATGGAAGGAGTTTTTAAAAAAAGAGATAGTGGAGATGTATTAGTAAGCCAATCGCCTCCTATTAATGCAAAATCGTAATTTTTTTTATCTATTTTATCAGCCAATATTTTTTGATTTTTAAAATACTTAAAATTAATTGTTTTTAAATACTCTTTTTTATTGTTTGGTAATAACCAATCTAATACTTCTACGTGTTTTAACTTTACCTCAGTTGAAAAAAGCTTGTCTTTATTTCCTTTAACATTTGTATAAAGAGTTATTAAGTGGCCTTTATTTATCAGATAATCTGTCAAATTTAGAATTAGTCTCTTTGCTCCTCCTGTTGGTAAATTATGGTAAATTGCAATTTGCATATTGACAAGTAAAAAAAATCTGTTATTTAATTATAATAGAAATAGATAATGATTAAAAATCTTAAAGTCTTCCTAATTTTCTTTATAATATTCTTTTTTTTATTTTCTTCGATTAAAAAGTCATATGCAAAAAATATTATTTTTGAAGAAAATTTTGATTTTCTATCAGATGATTTGTGGGAGATAAATAGTAATAAATCAAATGAGGATTTAGTTAAGGATGGTTGGCTAACATTAAAAGAAGAGGAAAAATATTTTCCATATGTTTGTAAATCACTAAACTTAACGCAGGACAAGGATTTTGAGATTAAAATTAGATTTAAGTTTGATCGAGTTCTAGATTGGGGGGTTGGAATAAATATTGGCAATACACTGCCTGAATATCCAGTAAAGGAAAATTTTTATACTACTGGGACTAATGATGCTAAATATACGCATTTTCAAATTTGGCAAGATTCTAGTTCTGAATATCCAAATCAGTTGCTTTTAAAGAATCATCCAACAATGAATGAAGAGATGGGAGACGCAATTTTTGAACCGCTTAGTACTAATGCTGATTTAAGAATTCACACTTTTACATTAAAGCGTTTAGATGGTAGCTATTATACTTTTTTAGATGAATTTGCAAAGTCTATTGAAAATTTAAACTCTAATAGAGTTCCTCAGTATATTTGTTTTGGTAATCCTACAGAGATGAAAACTACGGCTATTTGGTCGGAGATAAGCATTGATTCTATAAGTATTTCTATCCTTCAGGAATCGGATGAAAATGACGAACAATATCCAGTGGTGGTGGTGCCGGGGTTGTGCGCTAGCTGGAACACTAAGG
>CAZJMH010000014.1:0-15226 GCA_964547295.1 uncultured Gammaproteobacteria bacterium
GCGACTCCTCCAATTAGCACGCCCGGGAGGAATCGAACCCCCAACCTCTCCGTCCGCAACGGAGCGTTCTATCCGTTGAACTACGGGCGCAGCGTAATAATTTTCTCTGAAAATTAAACGCTGCTGTCGCGTTTAATTCACAAAGTGAATTATTTCGTGACGCTAAATTGCTCTGAGCCTGGACCGAGAATCGAACTCGGGACCTTCCCCTTACCAAGGGGATGCTCTACCCCTGAGCCATCCAGGCTGTGTGCCCCCGAGAGGAGTTGAACCCCTAACCTCCTGTTCCGAAGACAGGCGCTCTATCCAATTGAGCTACGGGAGCATACGTATATTTTACTTTACTCAACCTAGGATTTCAAAGTCGGAAATCCTTAAAAAATAATTATATTCCAGCAATTGAACAATTGAGCAATGTAACAATGACACATTTTTCTATGTTAAAATAAATTTATGTCCGTCTATAAAGGCGTTATTGCCGCTGCCGGCCGGGGAACAAGATTTCTCCCGGTTGTCAAAGGATACCCAAAAGAATTAATCCCGATTTTAGATAAGCCGAATATTCAGTATCTAATCGAAGAAATGATCGGCGCTGGAATAAATGAAATCGCTATTGTCCACCGGCCAGGCGAAACCAAAATCAAAGAATACTTCTCCCCAGACAAAGAGTTGGAAGATTACCTTCAAAAAAATAATAAAACTGAATATTTGGCCAGTTTGAAAGAGATTTGGGCCAAAGCAAAATTACATTTTATCCCCCAGTCCGATAATCTTCCTTACGGCAACGCCAGCCCAGTTTTAGCTGCTAAACAATTTATTGATAACCAGCCGTTTGTTTATATGTTTGGAGATGATTTTATTTTAGAATCTGAACCAGGAAAATATCTTAATTTGTTAATTAATACTTATAC
The DNA here is from genome assembly GCA_964547295.1 of uncultured Gammaproteobacteria bacterium. Taxonomy (GTDB): domain Bacteria; phylum Patescibacteriota; class Microgenomatia; order UBA12405; family JAHJSD01; genus CAYSLZ01. Next base: position 912 of record CAZJMH010000014.1, read on the forward strand.
AAAACATCAACCAGCCGTTGTTCTTGGTTGTCAGAAAGTCCCCTGGGACGAAATTCATCGCTACGGCAGTGTTCAGTATGCTGAGAATCCAAAAACTCCTAATCAAGCAGTAGGTGTTCTAGAAAAACTACCTAAAGATAAAGCCCCATCAAATATTGCCCAATTCGGCCGGTTTGTTTTATCGCCGAAAGCTTTTCCGGTATTAAAAGACCAGCAAACATCTAAAGGCGAACTTTGGCTGTCAGACGCCAATAATACCTTAGCCAAAACAGACATAGCTATTGCCGAACCTATCCGAGAAGGCAAATGGCTGACTACCGGTGACCCCTTACGCTGGCTGAAAACAAATATTGAAGTTGGGATTAACTCGCCTGACTTTGAAGCTGACTTAAAAGCTTATCTGGCTGAAATTGACCTTTCTTAATATCTTCTCTAATTTTTTTCATCAACCGCATATAAAAAGTTAAGTTATGAATAGTAATCAACCGTTTACCCAGCGGTTCATTAATTTTAATTAGATGCCGAATATACGCCCGGCTATAACTCGTGCAGGCTAAGCAAGAACAGTCTTTTTCAATCGGCGACTTATCTAACTCATATTTGGCTTGATGCATTTTTAATTGGCCAGTAAAAGTATAAGCTAAACCATGTCTGGCATTTCTAGTCGGGACAACGCAGTCAAATAAGTCCCAACCCATGGCCACCGACCCGACAATCTGTTCCGGCGGCCCAGCGCCCATTAAATATCGCAATCTATCCTCAGGAATTAAATCGGCCGTGTAATCAATAATTTCATCGTTGACCGTCGGACCGCCAAAACCATATCCCGGCCAGGGCCAAATATTTTCTAAATCCTGGAAACAGTGCTGACGCAATTTTCTATCATTTGCCCCTTGAATTATCGCCATAACCATTTTATTTTTTGCCTCACCCCTATCCTTTAAATACTTTGCCGCTTTTTCCGCCCACCGCACCGTTGTACTCACCGAATACTTGTTTTCATTCTTCCCGGCATCAGCCGCAACCGGATAATCTAAAATCATCATAATATTCGATCCAACATCCAGCTGATTTCGTAAACATTTTTCCGGTGTCAAAAAATGCTTTTTACCACTCAAATGATCTTTATATTCTATACCGTCTTTTTTAACCTTTCCCATCCCATGCTTATATATCAAAGAAAATACCTGCCAGCCGCCGCTGTCAGTTAAAATCGGCCCATTCCAGTTCATAAACTTGCCTAAACCTGCCATTTTTTTTATTACTTCTGTTCCCGGACGAATACCGAGATGATAAATATTCCCCAAAATCATCTGCAATTCAATATTGTTTAAATCTTCGGCAGACAGGTGCTTGACTGCCCCGTAAGTAGCGTCGGGTATAAAACAAGGAGTTTGAACAATCCCTTTTTCGGTTTTTATCTCCCCCACCCTCGCCCGCGAATTTTTGTCTTTTATTTTTACTTTAAAAAACTTGTTTTGCATATATCGGTATTATACCGTCCCCTAACAGATGTATAAACTGGAAGATATCAATCGAATGTTATAAAATATCAATTAAGGTGTAGTTTAAAAACTTAGGTCCGTGGTGAAATCGGCATCACCGCAGTCTCCAAAACTGCTGTTCCAGGTTCGAGTCCTGGCGGACCTGCACAAAAATAACTTTACCTTAATTTGTAAATAAATTTCGCTTGAAAAAATCAATTGTTCTTTCCATTGCAAGGCTAAAATGCGGACTGCTTAAATTATGATCACCTCCAGAGTATTGATATAATTCCACTTCTTTATTAGCTGATTCCAAACTCTCTTTTAAACTAATTGATAACTCTACCGGCACACTCTCATCAGCTGTTCCATGATGCAGTTGAACCGGACCACTAATATCAGATAAATAAAAATATGGATCGATTTGCCGCCAAAAATCAGGATTTTCAGAGGGCAAACCTTGATTTTCAACTAACTCCGGAGCAGATCTAGTTTCTAAGTTTAGAAAAGCAATATCCTCATTATAGGTTTCTAACATATCTTCAAAACTTCCTACAACCCCAGCCCAAAATACTCCTACATCTATTTCTTCCGATACTACCATCGATCTTAAACCGATTTCGCCTCCATTAGAATGGCCCCAAATGCCGATATTATCACTATCAGCATCAGAATATTTTTTTAAGGAACTGATTGCATTTAAAGTATCAACTAGATAGGCCTCAGAAAAATGAGCGCTAACTGGCTCACCTTCAGAATTACCGTGTCCCCGCAAATCAATTTTATAAGTAATAAAACCACTTTTAGCAAGTTCATCTTGATAAGCCGTGTAGCGTTCGGTAGTTTGATATTCATCAGGAGGAATATATCCGTGTAAAAAAACTATTATCGGGTAGCCATTTTCTGGCTTATTGGTGTTAGGAACAGCTAGTAGCCCATATATTTTATTACCCTCAGACTGATAGGAGGCAATATAGCGATCATAGTTAGACTCTGGCGTCAAACTTTCTTCAATTAAAATATCACTGCCAGGATAATCTTTCTCTTTTAAAAACTCAACTGCCATTGACGGCAAAATGGGCGTTGGATTAACATTTTGGCCAGACTGTTCATTAAAATGTTTATTTGACTCCGGCTGGTAAACTAAAATTGTAACTAATACAAATAAACCAACTATAAGTAACAAAAACTTTTTCGGCATAATTTAATTTCGGATTTACTCTGACATTCCTTGCATTAACTCATCCATGTCCATGAATTCAATACCACTCGGGGGATTGAATCTTGCGTCAGTAAATACGGCTGGTTGGCAGTTAAAGTTAGCGTCGGTTGGCAAACCTGTTTGGCCGGTATCAGTTTCTCCAGAGAACATTTCCTCTGCTTCTTCTGGGTCAAAACACATTTTTACGCCTTGCTCCTGGCCTTCTGACCAATTCCACATACAGTTATCTTTGAAAATAACTTTTCCTGATTGTCCTTCTGATTCAATTTCAGAATAAAATTTCTCTCCCTTAACCCAAGTTGTTCCTGAATACTCTTCGCCTTGACTAAAAGTGCATTTTAATGGCACTCCTAAATCAACCATCTTTTTTAACGTTCCGGTATATTTTTCCTTATCACTAGTATCTTCTGTATCAACTGCCTGACTCTCCTCTTCTTGATCAATAACTTGGTCGGTTGATGGCAAACTATCTTTTTGAATTAAAAAATAGCCTGCAATTCCGCTAATGACTAAAATTATGACAATTATTGGCAATATTTTTTTCATCCCTATCACCTCCCTTCCATTTATTAAAATTATTTTAAAAATATTCTAAACCAAAACTATTATACAACTTTAATTTTTTATTCATATTCACATTCACCCCACTTATCAGGAACAGATTTTCCACTAGCATTTTTACACCAATTACTTTTGTCACTACAAAGATCTTGACAGGTTGGATCATTCCCAAATAATCGAGGACACTGACTTATATCAGGTCTTTCATAAAACTCACAACTTCCACCCGGCGCACAAACATAAGATTCAGTACACCTATAATTAACTTTAATGTTACTACTCGACAAACCATAATTATATCCACAATCCGGCGGACCGCAACCAAACTGACAGCCAACTTTTTCGATACCGCTGTCGTTTTCATTTTCTAAATTAGCCAATACCATAAACCACTGACTGCACTCATCGCTACAATGTGATTGATATCCGTAATCTTCACCACCAGGATCACAGGGAATTGCATCTAAATAAACCGCCCCTTCGTGTTCTAATGGCTGACCACACTGAGGTAAATTCTTGGGAAAACAATTAATATCAAAATAGTAATCATAAAGAGCGATTTTTATATTCTCCAAGTCGGATTTTCTTTTTGCATCCCTGGCTTTATTTATCTGAGCAACAGCAAAAATAGCTGCACTTGAAAAGACTATTCCTAGCAACAAAATAATAACCAGTATTTCAGGAAAAGTAATCCCAGATTGCCTTTTTAAAATTCGGCTCATTAACTTAACTCTACCACTAATTTAATTTTGAAATAAAAAAAACAATGTCTTTAAAATTAAATTTGCCATCCTGGTTAAAATCGATAGGAATTAAAAATTTAAATACAGCCTTGTTTAATCCTGGTTCAGAAAAAACAACAAATGTTTGACGAGGTAAAGAGCCAGGTTTAACTACAACTAAACGATACTCTTGGCCTAAGGCAATATTGTTAATCCCAGTTAATCTTTTTTTGCCATTTTTAACCACTACCCTTTCTCTGCCATATACAATTTGGTCGTTGGAATCATAAATTAAAAACTTGAAATCATTACCAGAAGACTGACGCCATAAAAAAGGTCGAACATTAAACTCCAAATCTATATTCGGCCGAACCTCAACCGGCCAATCAATCGAATTAGAAACTGGCTCTCCGTTTTTAAAAACTTTAATTCCCAAATCATAATTTTTAACTTCTTCTCCAGTTTTTATTGATAAAACTATTTTTTGCGAACTAAACGGAGGCAAATTTTTAAAATCAGAGAAAAAATATTCAAAGTTTTCAACCCCATCACCAATTAACTTAAGCTGGTAACCATCATCAATATCCCAAATTGGCTGTCCAAGATTAAAAACATCAATAAATAAACGATAAGTAGAGTTATGAATTAGTTTTGATGGGAGTGAACTTTTAATACCTAATTTTTCTTTCTGTTCCGGATTTCCAGCAATTTTTTCAATTTCATAAACCACTTGATATTGAGGATAAAATTGATCACTGTTTGGTTTGCGCCAAGAAAAATGACTAAACTCTTCTCTTTGGTAATTAAATATAAACGGGGTTATTGCTTTAACCCTTTGATCAGGCAATACCCGCTGGAAATAAATCCTAAAATTTTCGGCAACGTCTTCTGGTGAGAAAAAATTTATTTGTTTAAATAAACCCTCTGAATGCGGCCACCCGGTTTCTTTAATAAAAACAGGCAAGCTCTTATTTACACCAAATTCCCTTAAAACCTCTAACTCCCACTGATAATTCATAATTGAATTTCGCCCAGAAGCATGAGGTGAACCGACAAAACCATAATTGGGATAAGAATGTGATGCCCAACCGTCCAAATTTTTAAAAAGAGCTGGCAAACCACCTTCAACACCTAGATGCATCTGGCGAAGAAATTGATATTCATCCTCATATTTAGGCAGTTGACTGGGAGCAGCAGCATCTAAACCAGCCATCATCACAAAAAAGTCTTCGTTTTTAGCTTTAAGCTCTCTAGAAAATATTTCAACAGTTTGGGCATAACCCTGAGAATCAACTTCTCCACCCCATTCTATTCCATGATTTGGTTCATTAAAAAGAACAATATACCTGTCTTTTATTACCCAATGCAACGAATCCAAAAACTGAATCCATTTATTAATGTCTTCTTCATCAGGTCGACGCCAATAACCACCCTCCTGGGGTTGAGTTGCCAATCGAATAATTGGAATTAAATGCAGCTCACGCATTCGATTAAAAATATCCTGCCACTTTTGATAATCCAAATCATCTTCTTGCATAACCATGGTCACATATCCCCAGTCGCCACCTGAAGAATTAACTAATTCTGCCACCTGACGAAGCTCATTCTCCTCCGGGACCGCCACATGCATACCAAATTTGTTATTTTGGGCAAAAACACCTTGACTGCCTAAAATCCAAAGCCCAACTACCAAAATAATAATCTTCTTCCACATGCCCAATTCTATCAAACCTTTGAAACCCTTTCTTCGTCAATACAAAAACACTACAATGATTCGAATGATTGAAGAGAGTCAAACTTTCTTGAAGTTTTTTACTACCGAACTAACTTGTTTCAGACCCAGAATCGGCTTCTGCTCGTAGATTTTCTAACCACTTTTCCCGTCTAAAGTAAGCCCAGAGTAAAATCGCTCCACAGGCAACGACAAAAACAATATTCATTATTGTCCCAAAATTATCCAGGCCGTCAGCAATTGAAAACAGAGCATCGCCGCTTCGCCAGCCGACCCAGCCAAGGATTAATCCCCTGACAATAAATCCCAAGCCGGTAGCCAAATAAAAACTAGCCGGTTTAATTCTTATTGCACCACAAGCGGCAGTAAAAAGAACTGATGGAACAATTGGAATTGCCCGGGAAACAAAAATAATAATTTCGTCATAAGCATTACCTTTAAAGTATTTTTTTCGAATTGCCTCAACGTCGTTCCAGGTTATTTCCAACCAACGGCTGAATTTGTTGATTATCCATTTACCACCAAACCAGGCAGCCAGATAAACGATTGTTGACCCGATTGTTGACCCGATTGAAAAAGGCAAAGCCGCTTTTAAAAATATGGTTTTAAAAACTTCGAAAAAGCCGGTAATGCCTTGGGGAACAAAGACGAACCCGGCGGCCATCGGGATAATCGGGGAAGGAATCGGCACAACAACCTGTTCGACCAAACCGGCAATAATAACACTGATTACGCCGTTATTTTTTATTGCTTCAAAAATTATCTGGGCAAAATCCATAATTTATATAATAACACATGGTAGGGGCGGACCAGTCTCGACGTCTAGGCGGACCAGTTTGTCCGCCCAGGACAAACACATTGATTTGCCCCTACATTAAACCCAACAAGAACAAAAACCAGGAAAGACGATTAAAATAATCTAAAACCTCAAGGGGTAAATCTTGGTATCGATTAAGCGAAACTAACCTCCGCTCAGTTTTACGAACTGCTACCCTAGCCAAACTAAGTCTTGTTTCGAGCTCGGATTTGCCAGATAAAACAAATTTTGGGGGAACTTTAACTTGGTTTTCTATTTCTTTAATTTGTTTTTCCAGCCAGTTCAATTCACTTCGCTCCACCTCGGAGGAGTCCGTCCCGGCCACCGTCCGAGGAGAAAATCCTTGCCCATTATAACCAGCTATAAATGACGAGAAGCCAGCAATATCTTTTTGGATTCGGGTTAAAAGCTTGCTTTTTTCCTCATCGGCTTTTAATTTAGCCGCACCAATTTCAACACTCGATTGATCTAAACAGCCTAGAACTTCAAAAATTAAATTGTCTTTTTCAATATTTTGACCATTAATTCTCGTATCTGTGGACATGCAAATATCTTATCATATTTTTATTATGAAGATTGCTCCCGCTCGCCCAAAAAATCGGGCTCACTCATGGCTAAATGGTTAGATTGTTAGAAAATCAATATAACAATATGACAATATAACAATACCCCGAAGGGGTCGTCTTTTAGACGATGACAATTTAATTATTTAACATTTAGAGTAACCGCAGCTTTGACACTTAACACAACCCTCTTCTAATACCAAAGTCGCGTTGCCGCATTCAGGACAAATATCTTTTCTTTTTTCTCCGTTGACTTTTAAAGATTGCTGCTCTGAAATCACCCTTACTTCTCCACCCTTTCCGTTTTCCCTAATATGCCTATCAAGGACTTTGGCGATACCATCAGCTAAAGACCTAACCCGCTCCTTGCCAAATCCAACTGAGCCACCACCGCCAATACCTTCTAACTGGTCCACAATTAGCTCAGTTACTTCTTTAGGAGTTAAACCAGGTGATGAAATCCGCAAACATAAAGAAATTAAACGACCAATTGCTTCTGCATCAGCAGCAACATCAGAACCGGCTTTTCCCACATTAACAAAAACCTCCAATGGATGATCTGTCTTACCATTATGATTGACGGTTACAAAAGCAGTTCCAACCGGCGTTTCAACCCGATATGTATAGCCTTTAACTGCTGCCGGACGCGGTTTCACATCAAACTCCTCGGCCTTAATTTCAACATCATCTTCGTCATCCACCCCAGAAGTCAACACCTGCTCACCCTTACATCCATCTCTAAAAACAGTAATTCCATTACAGCCTTTCTGATAAGAAAGTAAAATTGCTTCTTTAACATTTTCTTTAGTTGCCTTGTTTGGTAAATTTATTGTTTTAGATACCGCATTATCAACATATTTTTGAAAAGCAGCCTGCATTTTTACATGCCATTGATAATCAATTTCATGGGCGGTTTTAAAGATATTTTTCATTCTTGAGGTTGCTGAACTTACCTCGCCTAAATGGCCCTTCTTTTTAACTTCCTTTAAAACTTGATTGCCGTTTTTGTATTTTGACATTGCTTGTTCAAAAAAAGGATTGACAAAATGAAGTTTTCTGTCTTCAACCGTATGGGTGAATGCTAAAGCAAATATTGGCTCAATACCTGAAGAACAACCAGCAATAATCGAAATTGAACCTGTTGGGGCAATAGTGGTTATAGTTGCATTTCGTTTTGGTTTTTCATTTTTGTAAATTGATTTATTAAAATTAGGAAAAGGTTTTTTTTCTTCAGCTAAATTTTCAGACTCATCCCAACCTTTGTCATTAATAAACTTCATCACTTTTTGACCTAGTTTTACTGCCTCTTTACTATCATAAGCAACTCTTAATTGAAAAAGTAAATCCGACCACCCCATTATCCCCAGGCCAATCCGGCGATTTAGTTTTACTGACTCTTCTATCTCTGGCAAGGGAAAGGGGTTGACATCAATAACATTATCCAAAAACCGAACTGATAATCGAACAATTCTTTCTAATTTATCCCAATCAATATTGTAGCCACGACCACGTCGCTTAACCATTTTACCCAAATTAATACTGCCCAAATTACAAGATTCATTTGGATAAAGCGGCTGCTCACCACAAGGATTTGTTGCCTCAACCGGCCCCATATCTGGAACAGGATTAGCCGAGGTTTTGTTTATTCGGTCTAACCAAACAACACCAGGATCACCTGATGCCCAAGCAGCGCTTATCAAATGGTCGAAAACCTTTTTAGCAGACTTCTCCCCAATTTTTTCACCCTTTTTATACCGACCATTACTACCCTTGGGCCAACCAGATTGGGCAATTAGGGAATAATCTTCTCCATTTTTTAAAGCGCTCATAAAATCTTCAGTTATACCAACAGAAACATTAAAGTTAGTTATTCCGCCGTCCAATTTACACCGAATAAAAGCCTCGATATCCGGGTGATCAACTCGGAGGACACCCATATTGGCACCGCGACGGCGGCCTCCTTGCTTAACCTGCTCAGTTGCAGAATCAAAAACCCTCATAAAGGAAACCGGCCCTGAAGCAACTCCGCCGCTTTTTTTAACCCGACTGCCGCTTGGCCTTAAGCGGCTAAAAGAAAAACCAGTTCCTCCACCAGATTGATGAACAACAGCAGCATCTCTTACCGCTTTAAAAATTCCATCGATAGAATCATTAACTGGCAAAACATAACAACCTGAATATTGTAAATCAGTTCCCCGACCAGCATTCATTAATGTCGGCGAGTTGGGCAGAAAAAGTTTATCGGCCATCATCTGATAAAAAAGGCTTTTCCACTCATCAACTTTTTTTTGATCTGCACCATATTTTTTCTCTACTTCTGCCATTTCATCAGCAACTCGCCAAAGCATTTCCTCCGGAGTTTCATCTACTTTTCCCCGACTATCCTTCTTTAAGTAACGCTCCTTCAAAATACGCACTGATTGAGGGGACCAATTAGTTTTTTTTAATCTTTTCTTTTTGGATGCCATATAATTCAAATCTGACTTTAAAATAAATCGGGGGGCAGACCCGAAAGTTAATTTTTCACCGGGCAGGGCTGTTTTAATTGTTATGGCCATTGACTAGAACTGTCAAGTGGCAATTTCTATATCAAAAACACTCAATGGTATATCATTCCCAATTAATTGGTGAAAACGAATTTTATCTAATTTCTGACCAATTTTAAAAAATAAAAATGGATAAGATATTTGATCAAATGTAATGTAAGGACAAACCCACCTGTTTCTTCCGGACAGTCATAAGTATCCGCTCCTACAGAATAATTATGTTAAAATAAGAGAATGTTTAAACAACTAAAACAATTCATAATAGAAGTTAGAGCTGTTATTGGAGAAGTTACTTGGCCTAATCAAAAAACTTTAATTCAGCTAACAATTGTGGTATTATTGGTTACTGTTGCCGTTGGTGCCCTCCTCGGAGCAGCAGATTTCCTATTTACAAAATTAATTAGTTGGTTAACATTGTAATAAAAGTAGAGACAAGTCGCGACTTGCCCCTACAAAAAATATTATGTCAAAGAAAAATAAAAAAGACGAAACTAAACGTCACGGTAAAAAGAAAAAAATTCGCTACCAAATTAGTGACAAAAAAGCGCCGGAAAATGCCCAATGGTATGTAGTCCATACTTATTCAGGGCATGAATACAAAGTAGCTAATGCTTTAAAACAAAGAGTCAAGACAATGGGCCTAAGTGACAAAGTTTTTGAGCTGATTATTCCCCTGCAGGACAAGTTCGCCATTCGAAAGGGTGAAAAAATAAAAAAACAGGAAAAAGTATTTCCTGGCTACATTATACTTAAAATGATAATGTCAGATAATGCCTGGCTAGTAGTTCGAACTACACCAGGGGTTACCGGATTTGTCGGTGCTAGCAAAAAGCCTGAACCAATATCAAAAGAAGAAGTTGATAAAATTTTAACTACAATCACTGAAGGAAAGGCTGAATACAAGGCAAAATTTTCAGTTGGAGAAGCAGTTAAAATTACTGACGGTCCTTTTGCTGAGTTTTTAGGAACTATTGAAGAAGTGGATAAACAAAAAGGTAAGCTCAAAGTTTTAGTTTCTATCTTTGGTCGAGAAACACCAGTTGAAGTTGATTTTTTACAAGTTAGCAAAGTATAAATAACATGGCAAAAAAAGTAAAAGCATTAGTTAAACTAAATTTACCTGGTGGCGCAGCCAATCCTGGCCCTCCGGCTGGTCCAGCCTTAGGTCAACACGGTGTTGCAATCATGGATTTTGTCAACCAATTTAACGAAAAAACAAAAGACAAAAAAGGTGATGTTATTCCAGTCGAAATTACCATATACGAAGACCGGTCGTTCAATTTTATCACTAAAAAACCACCAGTGGCTTCCTTAATTAAAAAGGCAATTGGTCTAGAAAAAGGAGCTGAAAAAACCGGGCGTGAAAAGGTCGGCAAATTAACTGAAAAACAAGTAGAAGAAATAGCCAAAGAAAAAATGCCAGATTTAAACACTAGTGATATTCAAGCAGCAAAAAGAATTGTTACTGGAACAGCAAAAAGTATGGGAGTTGAAATAGTTAAAAATTAAAAGTGAAAAATTAAAAGTGGCTAAAAACAAAGACGAAAAAAAGCACAATAAGGTTAAAACCACCGGTTTAGGCGGTGGTGAGCGGGTTACTGCTGTTGAAGGCAAAACTGGAAAAAAGCCAACTGAAGTAGTAGACACAGCCTCAAACCAGAGTTCCTCGGAAAACTTGGAACACGGTTCAGGGTTAAAAAAACGAAAGGTGGGACAAGAAGAGCCGGGTAAAAAATACAAGCAGGTAAAGAATAAAATTAATCCTGGTAAAAAATATTTAATAGAAAAAGCAGTTAAATTGGTTAAAGAAGTTTCAATCACTAATTTTACTGGCAACTTAGAAGCACACTTGGTAGTTAATAAAACTGGAAAATTTGGCGAAGTAGATCTCCCCTATTTTAAAGGCAAAGAAAAGAAAATTGCCATTGCTAATAGTCAAATTATAAAAAAAATAGACCGGGGAGAAATTGATTTTGATCTTCTCTTATCTTCTCCCAAATGGATGCCTAAACTTGCCAAATACGGAAAAATCCTAGGGCCACAAGGATTAATGCCTAATCCAAAAGATGGAACTTTAACTGAAGAACCAAAAAAATTAAAAGAAAAACTTGAAAAAAAGGAAACAATTAAATTAGAAACTGAACGCAAGCATCCGATAATGCACTTAGTCCTTGGAAAACTTGATCAGCCCCAAAAAGAACTGGCCGCTAACGTTAAAAAATTAATTTCTCATCTTGGGCCAAAAAAGATAAAAAAAATGGTATTATCACCAACCATGGGACCAGGAGTAAAAGTAAAAGTCAAAGTTAAAAATTAAAAGTGAAAAATTAATGCCCACTTCACTAACCGGCCAGTTGCATAATACAAAACATTGGCTACGCTCTGCTTTTTATGTTCTCTTCTACCGGTTCCCAGGGAAAAAAATAGACACAATTGGAGTTACTGGAACTGACGGTAAAACAACAACCTGCCATTTAATTAATTACATTTTAAAACAATCAGGATATAATACTGGATTAATTTCAACAACAAAAACATATTTAAAAAATGAGAAATTTGATACTGGTCTGCATGTAACTACTCCTGATGCAACTGTTATTCAGCCGATACTCAGAAAAGCAGTCAAGCAAAAAATCGATTATTTAATCATCGAATCAACTTCTCACGGCTTAAGTCAACATCGGTTAATGGGGTGTGATTTTAAAATCGGTATTTTGACTAACATTACTCCCGAACACCTTGATTATCATCAAACAATGGAAAGCTATAAAAAAGCTAAGGCTAAGCTTTTTAAAAAAGTTGATATCGCAGTTTTAAATAAGGATGACCCTAACTATCAATATTTTAAAAAGAAAACTAACCCAAAGGCAGAAATAGTTTCTTACAGCCAAACAAAACCAGCACGATTTAAAATTATTCAAAAAGAGATTAGTTCAACAGGGAGCAAATTTATATTACAATCTGGCCGTAAAAAGGCTAACTTTAAAACAAAACTAATTGGTAAACACAACTTATATAATATTTTAGCAGCTGTTGCTGCTACCAGAAAACTATCTGTCCCATGGAAAAGAATACAAAAATCAGTAGCCACTTTTCCCGGCGTAATTGGAAGAATGGAAAGCTTATGTCATGATCAGCCTTTTGAAATTATTATTGATTTTGCCCATACACCTAATGCATTAAAAAATTCACTTCAAGCCTTAAAAAGTGTTAAAAAAGAAGGTAAAATCATTGCTCTTCTCGGCTCTGCTGGAGGAAGGGATTTTCAAAAACGACCGGAAATGGGAAGAATAGCAACTAAATTAGCTGATTTAGCAATATTTACTGCCGATGACCCTCGACACGAAGATGTTAAACAAATCATTGATCAAATGATCAACGGCGCTGTTGATAATAATTATTTAATAGAAGTTGATAGGCAAAAAGCAATTAATTTAGCTATTTCCAAAGCTAAACCAGATGATACGGTTATTCTTTTTGGTAAAGCTCATGAACGATCTCTTGCTTACGGTGATAAAGAAATACCCTGGAATGAACATCAGGCAGTCAAAAAAGCGCTAAAAAATCTACCCTAAAGCAAGCCAAAGACCGAAAACACTTAATATTAAACCTGTTAACCAAGCCCGCATAACAATTTTTGGCTCCTCCCAGCCTATTTTTTCAAAAGTATGATGCAGTGGAGCAATTGGAAAAACCTTTTTATTAAATAATCTCAAAGTTGTCATTTGAATAAAACTGGATAAAAGTTCAACTAAGTAAATTGCCCCAATAAACATAAGGGCAAAAATCTTGCCGGTTAAAAGTCCGATCAATCCCAAAGTTGCTCCAAAAGCCAATGCGCCGGCATCTCCAAGCCAAATACGTGCCGGATAAACATTAAAATACAAAAAGGCAATCAACCCCCCAATCCAAATAGCAATAAAACCGGCTAAGGCGATATCTAGAGCCGAAGAGGCAATTATCATAAAAGTAATTAGGGCAATCATTAATAAACCAGAAGAAAGTCCATCTAAGCCATCAGTAATATTAAAAGCATTAGAAAAAGTAACGATAATAAAAGCGGCAAAAGGAATATAAAAATAACTCAAATGCAAAACAATTGAAGTCAAAGGCAAATGAATAAAATCAATCTTCAAATTAAAATACATGAAACTGCCAATTAATAAGCCCAAAAACCATTGTAAAACCAGTTTTGTATTTTGAGAGATACCAAATTTGTGCCCCAACTTACCCTTTTTAGGCTTACCAAATATTTTTACCCAGTCATCATATAAACCTAACAGGCCGTAACCAAGAAAAGTAAGCAACAAGATATGAACTTCATCTTTAAAACTATAAATACAATAGCGCTGCCACTGGGGCTCAAAAACAAAGACAGTTAAAATATAAATTAAAGTAGTTAAGCCAATAATTAATATTCCTCCACCAATTGGTGTGCCCACTTTCCAATTGTGCATTTTCTCAACATCTGATTTGGTTTCCTCGCCTTCAAGAATATGCTGCCGGCGGGTAAACTTCAATTGATATAAAAGATTAATAAAAGGAATAATCCCTGCCCCGTGTAAAGAAAATGAAACTATTACCAAACTTAAATATTCACCAACCATTGTATATATTTAAAATATACTATTTACTTAGTCCAAATGCAATGTAAAATATAAAATATGG
>CAZJMH010000015.1:0-15218 GCA_964547295.1 uncultured Gammaproteobacteria bacterium
TTCTTGGCAATAAAGTCGGTGGCTAACTCTTTTGTTTCTTCAGGACTTGTTCCGCCAATTGGATTACTGGTAAATCCCCGAGTAAATACTGAAACTGCTAGAAGGCCTACTAAAACTAAACTTAACTTCATTTTATCCATATTCTTAACTTTAACACAAAAAAATTAATTGTCAAAAATTATTTTTTTTGAAAGAAAAATCGCCGTTTTTTCTTCTTGCCTTGGCTGTCTGCTTGCGAGTCTTGCTCCGGGTTATCAGAATCTTTCTTGCTTTCAACTTTCTCACTTTGACTTTTAGATAATTTCTCTTTAGTTTGAGGAATTAAATCGCCAATATTTTCTTTTTTAGACCACAAAGTTGCCAATGTTGCCATCAGGGCCATCATACTAAAGCCATCTTTAATTTTTTTCTTGACAAATTGTGAAGTTTCTTCAACATCATCACCGATTTGATTGACTTTTTTGGCTGCATTTTTAATTTCACGCAGAATTAATATTACCCAAACTCCAGCAGTAACAAAAATTGCTGTCAGTGAAACAACACAAATAATTAAAATAATCTGAATTGTCGATTCCATATATTTATAAACTACCAACTTCGACCACGTAATGTCAAGACATATTCCTTTGCCACAGTAAACAAGTTGCTAAATTTAACAAAATGGCTATATTGCTATATGGTTATATGGCCAAAAAACAATATAACAATATGACAATGCCCCGGAGGGGTCGTCTATTGAACGATAGCAATTAAAAAATTATTCTAATTGTCTGATCACTTCTTTAGTCCGGCCGGCTGGAGACTGAACAATAATTTGTATTTGGTTATTATTTCGGCTGGTAGTGTAAGTAAATTGGCCATTTTCGGTAAGATTAATTATCTGATTATCAATTTTCAAAGTTGCCTGAGGATG
This sequence comes from uncultured Gammaproteobacteria bacterium, assembly GCA_964547295.1. Lineage (GTDB taxonomy): Bacteria > Patescibacteriota > Microgenomatia > UBA12405 > JAHJSD01 > CAYSLZ01. The sequence goes on from CAZJMH010000015.1 coordinate 914, forward strand.
GGTTCTGCCGGTAACCACCCACCCCTGGGAAGTTAAATTTATTTGATTAATTCTCACACTTGGGGGACGAACAAAATTAAGATACTGGTAACCAAGATAACTGATAAATAAAGCAACTAAAAAGCCAACAGCGATATAACCTTGCCATTTAGAAAAAAAATTTAACTGCTGAAATGAAAATCGGGTGGTTTTTTCTGTTTTTTCATAGTCCCGGCGGAAGATTGCGGCTAATTTTTCAGAAGACAGATTTAAAAATTGAGCATATTTTCTAACATATAACTGGGCATAAACACCATCAGGAAGCTGATCAAAACTGTTATTTTCAATCGCTCTTATAAAGTCTTCTGGAATTTTAGTTTTTTTAACTACATCATTAATAGAAAGTTTTTGATCAACCCGAGCTGATTTAATTATTTCACCTGCTTTTTTCATTCCCAACCTATTTTAACACTTTGCGGGCTTTGGAGCCGCGAGGCGGTCCAACAATACCTGCGGCATGAAGCTGATCAAGAATACGCGCCGCCCTGGCATAACCAACATGAAGACGTCTTTGGATTAAAGAAGCAGAGCCCTTATCTGCTGCTAGAACTAATTCTTTAGCTTCTTCAAAAAGTTCGTCTCTTTCTTCTCCATCAATTAAAAGCGTGCTTTCTGAAATTGAAATCGGCTGTTTAACTACTTCCTTTTGGTAGTCAGTTTTTCCCTGCCCCTTTAAAAAATCAACTAATTCCTGCACTTCTCCATCTGTCATAAATGGACCCTGTATTCTTGACGGCTTGGCCTGGTCCGGCGGTATAAAGAGCATATCACCGTTGCCAAGCAATTTTTCTGCACCCGGCATATCCAGAATAACTCGAGAATCAGCGTTACTGGCAACAGCAAATGAAACTCGGCACGGAATATTAGCCTTGATTAGACCGGTAATCACATCAACCGAAGGACGCTGGGTTGCTAAAATCAAATGTATCCCGGTTGCCCGGGCCATTTGAGCTAAACGGCAAATTTTATCTTCAACTTCTGAAGGAGCATAAAGCATAATATCAGCTAATTCGTCAATAACAATTAAAACATAAGGCAATCGGTCTTCTTCTTCAACTGCTTTGTTATAAAGTTCTAAGTTGCGTGAACCTTTTTTGGCTAAAGCTTCATACCGACGGTCCATTTCTTTTATTGCCCATTTTAAAGCAGAAACTACTTTTTGAGGATCAGTAAGAACCGGCGTCATTAAATGCGGAATATGATTAAACCTGGTTAACTCAACTCTTTTCGGGTCAACCAAAATTAATCTTACTTCATCAGGCGTTGTTCTGAAAAGAAGAGTAGAGATTAAAGAGCTTAGTAAAACACTTTTTCCTGATCCAGTTTGGCCGGCAACCAACATATGGGGCATTTTGGCAATGTCAATTACTCTTGGTTCGCCAGAAACATCAAGCCCAAGAGGAATGGCTATTTTAGATTTCGCCTCTTTCATCTCTTCCATGGTCAACATTTCCTTTAAAGAAACAATTGCTGAAGATTTATTAGGCACCTCAATTCCGACTAGTGAACGGCCGGGTATCGGGGCCTGAATGCGAATTTGACCAGTAGGCGCAGCTAAAGCCAAAGCTAAGTCTTCAGACCGGGAAGTAATTTTTGATAATTTTGTTCCTAAAGCAACTTCTAAACCGTATTGGGTAACTGCTGGGCCTTCATTTAACTCTTTTACTCGAGCAGTAATTCCAAAAGACTCCAGAGTTTCTTCAATTTTATTAGCATTAGCACTGACATTGCCCCGATCAGCCTGGCTGTCTAAATCATCTCTAAGCAAACTTAAAGGTGGATATTCCCACTCTTTTGCTGTTCTTCCAGAAAAAGCACTAATTTGAAGATCTTGATCAGCTTTTTCGCTCTTTTCCGCCCTTGGTTGACTAACTGATTGATCCTGACGAGCAGATTGTTTTTTAGGAGTAACTTCTGACTCTTCTCCAACAAATGCTGGTCTCTTTTTCGGCCCTTTCTCTCCAAAAGTGTATTTTTTAATTGTTTTTAAAACCTGACCCAAAAAGTCAAAAATCTCCTGCAAAGAACTGTTAAACATTACAACCAGGCCAATTAAAAGGCCGCCAAAAAAGATAATTAAACTGCCTACCGGAGTTATTAAATAAGCTGTTTGATCCCAAATCCACTGACCAAGAATTCCTTCACGGCTGCTGCCTAAAAAAGAAATAAAGATAATCATCAAACCAATAATTACCGTTGGCTGATTAAGAGCTATTTTCATTTGACTGAAAATTATTGCCAAAATAAGAAAAATTGCCGGTAAAAAAACCGAAGTTATACCAAAAAACTTAATGAATAATTCATTTAATCTAATTAAAATTTCACCTTGGCGTAAAAAACTAAAAATAGTTATTATTCCCAAGGCGCCAAAAATTAAACCAATGATAGAATGAATTGCTTTTTTCTTTAATTTTAGTTTAGACTTTTTTTTCTTTTTTCTAGCCATTATACCTCCAAAATTACCGGCAAAATTATTGGTTCGCGGCCAGTTTTGGATTTGACAAACTCTTCTAACTGGCCTTGAACTTCATATCGAACTGTTTGATAATTAAAGGTTGGCTTTTTAGCCTGGTTATAAACCCTACCTGCTTTTTTTTCAATTTCAGCTAAAAGCTGTTTACTTTCTTTTAAATAAACAAAACCGCGTGAAGCAACTGTCGGCTTGTCGGTTAATTTATAATTCTGGCTGTCAATGAGCATTATAATTACAATAATGCCGTCTTCTGCTAAATTTCTCCGATCCCGAAGAACTGTTTTACCAACATCGCCGATTCCTAGGCCATCAATCAATACTCGTCTGTTTTGATGATGATAAGACATGTCTAACTCGCCGTTAGCCGCAAAAGTAGGAACAACCTCATCCCGAGGAATAATAACTCTTTTTTCGTCAACTCCCATCTTGCCAATTAATTCTCGGTATTTATGGGCGTGCCGCCATTCTCCGCCAATCGGCAAATAATAATCTGGTTTGACTAAATCGGCTAAAAGCGACAATTCCCGCTGATAACCGTGTCCAGAAACATGAAGAGTTTCCCCCAATTCCTCATAAACCACCTCTGCCCCTTGTTTAAAAAGCTCGTTAATCAACTGAGCAACTGCTCCTGAAGTCCCTGGAACATAATCTGGTGATGAAAATATAAATTTATCGCCCTCTTTCACCTTTATTTTATGTTTGCCTAAAACAACTCGGTCTAAACTTGAACCAGTCTGCCCAAGACTACCGGCAATTAAAAAAGTAACTTTATCTACAGGCATTTTTATTGCCTGGTGGTAACTGGTGATGTCGTCGGCATGAAGATTTTTTAAATAACCAAGTTTACGGGCTATCTCGACATTTTTTTGAATTGACATTCCAACCAAAGCAATTTTCCGTCCGTCTCTTTTTGAGGCTTCAATTGCCGCTTCCCAGCGATAAATGTTTGACGAAATTGCAGTAATAAACACTCTGCCTTTTGACCGGTGAATTTCCTCATTAAAAGTTTGATTCAATATTGTTTCTGACGGAGAGTGGCCTCTTTTTTCTGAGCCCAAACAATCAGAAAGTAAACATCTGACACCTTTCTTTCCAAAATCTGCAATTTTACTAACTTGGGGTAAAACCCCATCTGGTGGAGTAAAATCAAGTTTAAAGTCTGTTCCGTGATAAAAATTGCCAGAAGGTGTCTGAATAAATAAATGATAAGTATCAGGCAAAGAGTGATTAACTCGAGCAGAATCAATTTTAAATTTACCGGCATTTATTTGCTTATTTTCATTATATTCTTCTACTCTTCCGCTAATCCCTTTTTCTTCTAATTTTCCTCTTACTAAAGCAGCGGCTAATCTTGAACCATAAACTGGTATATTATTAGGCAAGTCTGGTAATAGAAAAGGCAATGCGCCAATGTGGTCTTCATGGCCGTGAGACAAAACTATTGCTTGAATTTTATTTTTTCGGCTTAATACGTATTCAAAGTCAGGAATAATTAAATCAACCCCTAAAATATTTCTCTCGGGAAAACCCATACCACAATCGACAATCAATATTTGATCATTTTTTTCTTTACCATCAGGCAAATAATGATAAACAAACATATTGGCGGTAACGCCAACAAAATCTCCTAAAGCTAAAATTCTTATCTTATCCATTTTAATCCTCCACTTCTAAAGCGGTAAATAATCATTAACGTTATCCATACTTATTTTAACCTGATTTGTTTCACCTTCAACTATTTCCCGGGCAATTTTCCGGCAAATTGCTTCAATATTTCGGTATAAAGTTCGAACCCCGGCATCATAACCCAATGGGCGGGTAATTTGAGGCCAGACTTGGTCATTAAAAATAACTTCATCAGGTTTTAAGCCAGTTTGTTTTATTGCCTTCGGCAGTAAATATCCCTTACCAATAGCTATTTTTTCTTCATCGCTGTAAGAGGGCATTTGCAATACCTCCAGCCGGTCCATAACTGCCGTAGCAATCCGCCGGGTATGATTGGCAGTGGCAATAAAAATTGCTTCTGATAAATCAAAGGGATAATCAATAAAATAATCACTAAACCGGTCATTTTGCTCCGGGTCAAGCAGCTCAACTAAAACACCCATTATTGTGTTTAAGGAATCATCAGCTACCCGGTCAATTTCATCTAATAAAATTACCGGATTTTTAGAGTTTTCTTGACGCAAACCTTTTATTAGCTGGCCTGGTTCTGCCTCTGGATGGACCCGAGATTGGCCGCGCAAATAAAGCGGGTCGCCTAAACCTCCAAAAGGAATTCTTATAAACTTTCTATTCAAAGCTTGAGCAATTGACTTTGCAATTGTTGTTTTTCCAGTGCCAACTAGGCCGACAAAACACAATATTGGTGCCCGAATTCCCTCTTTTTCTCTTTTTTGTTGTAAAATTAAAACTGATAAATATTCTAAAACTCGGTTTTTTATTCTTTCCAGTCCATAATGGCTTTCATTAAGCACTTTTTGAGCATGGCCTAAATCTAAAATATCTTTAGTTTCTTTTTGCCAGGGCAAATTAATAATCCATTCGCTCCAATGAGATAACTGGTTTAGTCCCTGCCAAAAAGCCTCTCCTTTTTTAATTATTTTTAGGCGGCGAATTTCTTGATTTGCTTTCTCTTTTAATTCCGCTGGCAAGTTTGCATTGTCAATGCTTTTTTGAATATCAGCTAAATAATTTTCCTCTTTTTTTTCTGTCATTCTATTTTTATTTTACATACCAATCCTGGAAGTTTCAATACGAGGCAATTTAAGGCGCAAATTAAACTTTCGGCTCAAGTAGTCTTAAGTTATATCTTCCCTGCTTGTCAATTTCCGTTAGTTTAACTCTAACCTTCTGACCAACTTCTAAAACATCCTCAACATTTTCAATGTATTGGTCACTAATTTTAGAAACATGAACTAAGCCTTGTTTACCAGGCAAAAATTCAACAAAAGCCCCAAAAGGCTCCACTCTTTTAACCTTGCCTTCAAACTCTTCACCAGCTTCAACTTCTCTCGTTATTGCCTTAATTTTATCTACTGCCTGGTTTACCTCCTCCTCTTGAATACCAGTTATACTGACTGTGCCGTCATCTTCAACATTAATTGAACAGTTGGTTTCTTCAATTAATCTTTTAATTGTTTTGCCTCCTGGACCAATTAAGTCGCCGATTTTATTAGGTGAAATTTGAATCATTACAATTTTCGGCGCATGTTCAGAAACTTTCTGGCGCGGTTTTGAAATAACTTTTTTAATTTCTGTCAAAATTAAATTATTTGCCTTTATTGCCCGCGAAAGAGATTCTTTTATTATTTTTAAATTTAAACCGGTAGTTTTAGTATCTAATTGAATTGCTGTAATTCCATTTTTAGTTGCCGTTATTTTAAAGTCCATGTCACCGTTAAAATCTTCAATTCCCCTCATATCAGTAACCAGAACATAATTATCACCTTTGCTTACCAATCCAATCGCTATTCCTACAACTGGATCAGAAATCGGCACTCCGGCATCCATCAAAGCTAAAGTCGACCCACAGGTGCTCGCCATTGAGGTTGAGCCATTTGAGGATAATATTTCTGATACCAATCTAATTGTATAAGGGAAATCTTTTTCTGAAGGAATAACCGGTCGTAAAGCCTGTTCTGCCAAAGCACCATGACCGACTTCCCGACGTTTTGGCCAACCAAAACGCCCAGTTTCGCCAACAGAATAAGGGGGCATAAAATAGTGGTGAATATAACGTTTACTTTCTTCACCTTCTGGACTTTCTATTAACTGCTTAAGTGAAGGAGAACCGAGTGTAATTACGGTCAGAGCCTGCGTTCTACCCCGTTTAAATATTGCTGAACCGTGAGTTCTGGGCAAAATATCGACTTGGATATCTAGTGGACGAATTTCGTTTAGGCCGCGCCCATCAATCCGATCGCCTTTTAACATCCTTTGTCTAATTATGTCTTTATATAAAGAATGAACTGCCTCTTCAGCTATTTCTCTTTCATACTGGCCTTCATTTTTTAAATCTTTAATATAGTTGTCAACTAAACTGAAATCGCCTTCTTTCCGCTGAAACATCTGGTCAACTATTTTATTGATATCAGCTTCTATTTGAGATTGAATTTCTTCGATTTCTTTTTTGGGCAGTTTGTCAAATTCCATTTTGGGTTGACCGACTTCTTCCCTCAACTGGTCAAGGACTTTAATTAATTTTTTGCCCTCTTTTTCTGCTGATTCAATTGCTCCATAAACTACTTTTTGAGGCAACTGTTCAGCTCCCCCCTCTAACATTAACACTCCCTGACTGGAAATAGTAACCATCAAATCTAAATCCGAATTCTCTCTTTCTCCGTTGGTTGGATTAACAAAATAATTACCGTCCCGATAGGCCATACTAACTACACCTACCGGACCGTTCCAAGGAATATCGGAAATATGAAGGGCAGCTGAAGCGCCTAAAGCAGCTAAAACATTAGGGTCATTTTCATGATCAATAGAAAGAATAGTCAAAACAACCTGGGTTTCATTTTTAAAATCTTTAGGAAAAAGAGGCCGGATTGAACGGTCTATCATCCGAGCAGCTAAAATTGCCTCATCTGACGGTTTTCCTTCCCGTTTGACCCACCGAGAACCTTTTATTATTCCGCCAGCATACAAGCGCTCAACGTATTCGACAAAAAGCGGAAAATAATCCATTTCTGAACGTGTTTGATTAGAGACAACAGTTGCTAAAACAACTGTTCCCTCGCAACTTACTTTTACGGCAGCATTTGCCTGTTCAGCTAATTCACCGGTTTCAATTGTTATCTTCTTCCCTCCGAAGGAAAATTCTTTGGAGACTTTTTTACTCATATTATTTACTTCTTCACCTATTTTATTTCTTCAATCCCAACTTGTCAACTAGCTCTTTATAACGTTTAGGACCTCGTCTAGACAAATAACGCAATAATCTTCTTCTTTTAGCAATATCAGAAAGTAAAGACATTTTCGCTGGTGTATCACTTTTGTGTTCTTTAAGGTGGTCTTGAAGGTTGGAAATTTTTTCTGTTAATAGAGCAATTTGAACCTCAGGGGAACCTGTATCCCCGTTTTCGCGTTGAAATTTTTTAATGATTTTTTCTTTTTTACTTTTATCTAACGGCATATGTAATCTTATTAATAATAAACAAAAAATTGTCTGACCACAAGGATCAGACCATAGATTTTTAAATTATAACATAAACTTTTTTATTTTATTTTTTAGGAGTGGTTGCACCTGTAAAAACTGGGGGTTTTTTCCACTCACTAATACCTTTGCCTTCTTTTGCTTCAACATCTCCAATTGGTTGATCACTTACCGGCTTTGAAACCGGTTCTTTCTGCTCTTTTTCTTTTATTCTCAAGCAATAGGCAGCTGTTTCCAAAGCAATTGAGTCTGCTTGGTCAAAATTGTTAGTTCCTTGTTTTATTCCCATATAAAAATTGGCTGCTGAGTTAATTGGAATTTGAAAATCTCCCCGGCTGATCAAACCAACAATTGATTCAGATAAAGTTGCTTTTGGCTCAATAATGTTGATTTGGGCCCAATTTTTTTCTATTTTCTGACGAGAAATCCAAACCCATTGGCCCTGACTGGTTAACCTTTGTTCATTGGGCAAATTTGCTCCTAAAATAAATCCTGCCGGATATGTTGGATCAGGTCTTTTAATTTCTACATCGGCCGGACTCACTTCTTTAGCCGTTTGTTTAAACTTAACAATTAAGCTCAGCTTTTCACCCTCTTCATTTGAAGTTACTTTCTCAATATTGTCTAGGGGGCAATTAAAAATTATTTCTAACTTTTGGTCACCGCGTTTAAGGTTTTTTGAAAATTTTTCAACGCCGGATAGCTGCGAATAGTTGTCTGCAGAAACTGAATTTAAACTATAAAGGTCAACCTCTTTACCAAGCGATTCAAGCAGATTAGCCAATCCTGTTCCAGCAGCAACAGAATCATAATCATCTCCACTTATGCCAACAAAAAATTTCTTATTATTTAAAATGACCTTGTTTACCTCTTCAAACCGGTTGTCTTTAGGACTTTTTATCTGATTGTTCATCTTTATAGGATATTATAACATCGCCCTTGTTAAAGTCAAGTGAGGGGGAGAAAACAGCCCCGAACTCTTGGTCTTTTTGAGCTTTTTTAATATCTTCGTCCCCATGACGTAAAGAGGCTAAAACTGACTGACTGATAATTTTTTCACCTCTTTTTAAAAAAACTTTTTCACCCTGTAAAATTTCACCCTCAACAACTTTACCTCCAGCAATTCGCTTATCCTCCATTTTAAATTCAGCTAAAATTTCGGCCTGACCCAATATTTGTTTATTTTCCAAAGGGTCTCTTTCCTCTTCCAGTTTTTTTTCTACCTCTTCCAGAATCTCATAAATTATATTTGACTGAAAAATATTTACTTGGCTTTGCTTGGCTAGTTTTTGCGCTGACGACATTACTTTAACGTTAAAACCGATAAGATGGGCATTAGTGCTTTTAGCCAAGAAAACATCGCCCTCGGTTACCGAGCCAACACTAGCTTGAATTATTTCCACTTGAGGAGGCAAATTTACTTTTACTGCCTCTATACTTCCCTGAACATCTGCCTTAAGAATTAATTTAAGTTTTGTTTCTTCTTCTTGAAGAACACTTTTTTCTTCCTCAGCTTCTTGCCAACTTTCACCAACTAGAGCCCCAATTGGGGGAACACTTTTAAAACCCAAAACCTCAACCGGATCACTAGGCAAAGCCTTGTCAACTAATTCTCCTTGCCAGTTTCTCAAAGCTTTAACTTTAGCTGGTATTTCTTCAGCATAAATCTGATTGCCTTTTTCTAATTTTCCCTGCTTGACTAAAATTGTCGCCACTGGGCCTGATTGCCTATTTAAGCTTGATTCAATGACTACTCCCTGAAATTCTGCCTTTAAGTCAGCGGTCAGCTCTTCCATTTCAGCAATTAAAAGAATCATCTCTAATAAATTGTCAATTCCCTCTCCGGTCTGAGCTGATACTGGAACAACAACAATATCACCGCCATAATCTTCAACTAAAACTCCAATTTCCGCTAATTGGCTTTTAACCATATCTATTTTTGCTCCCGGTAAATCAATTTTATTAATAGCTACTAAAAATGGAACCTGGGCTGATTTTATAAGATTATAAGATTCTTTGGTTTGTTCTTGAACTCCTTGATCAGCAGCAACAACCAAAACAACTAAATCTGTTACATTAACACCCCTGGCACGCATCTGAGTAAAGGCAGCGTGACCAGGTGTATCAATAAAAGTAATTGAATTTATATTGCTTTTATTTAAATCCTTTTTTATATTCTCAATTTGATAAGCGCCTATATGTTGAGTAATACCACCTGCTTCTTTATCAGCAATACGAGATTGTCGAATTTTGTCAAGAAGTGAAGTTTTTCCGTGGTCAATGTGGCCAATAAATGTAACTACCGGCGGCCGGCTTTTTTGAGATTTGGCATTTTTTTCCAATTGTTGAGATTTCTTTTTGGTCATAATTTACTCCTTTTCTATTCATCGCTCTCTTGCTTTTCATCTTTTTGGGCCTTAACCTTGGACTTTGAGACTTTAGCCCCGTTTTCCTCCTTAGGCTTTACTTTTATTTGATATCCAGTTAACTCCCCAGCTAAACCAACATTTTCTCCACCGTCACCTATCGCCATTGCCAATTCCTCTTCAGCAACTAAAACTACTGCTAGTTTATTTTCCTCATCAATCGATTCTACTTCAACGTCTTCTGCAGGAGACAAGGCCGCCTTAATAAAATGATTTATGTTTTCACTATATGGAATAACGTCAATTTTTTCATCATTAAGTTCTTTAATAACTGCTTGGACCCGGACTCCTTTTTGACCTACACACGATCCAACTGGATCAACACCCGGCTGAGTTGAATCAACAGCTATTTTTGTCCGCTGGCCAGGGCGGCGGGCCACTCGCTTAATTTCAACTGCTCCAGAATTAACCTCAGGAACTTCTCGTCTAAAAAGTTCGACCACCAGCTGAGGAGCTGCCCTCGAAACAATAATTTTCTTTTGGGTATCTTCTTCTTTGATTTCTTTAATATAAAAAGACAGGTGCTTAGATGAATAATATTCTTCTCCTCTTACTTGTTCTTCTTTGGGCATTTCCGCCTCAGCTTTACCAATACCAACTATGATTCTTGGACCCTCATGGCGTAAAATTATTCCCCGGACTACGGTTCCAACTTGATTGGTAAACTCTGAAATTAAAGCGTCTTTTTCAGCCTCTCTGATTTTTTGAAGAATAACTTGTTTTGCGGTTTGAGCCGCTATTCGACCAAATCCAGGCGGGGTAACATCAATATCCTTGTCGTCAGTATCAACATAAACAATTTTTGTTTCACCGCTTTCAGGATCAAGATCAACTCTATATTTCCCTTCTTCTTCTACTTCTTCGCCCCTTTCCCGCATATCACGACGAAAAGCAGCTAAAATCGCTTCTTCAACTGACGAAATTACTACTTCAACGTCAATATTCCGCTCTCCCGCAATCTGAGCTACGGCAGCGGCAAACTCGGTTTTTGGTATCCTTTTTAAGTCAATCATTGCTTTTGAAGTGTATCAAATATAGGGTTAAATATCAATGAAACAAACGGCTAGTTTATGATTAGCCGCCAATCGCTCAGAACTCCATTTGTTTATGCAAGTAAGCCTGGGCAAAACGATGAGCTTCGTCACGGGCAACTTGTAAAAGCTTTAATGCCGGCGAGTTTTTAGGCAAATTTATTTTTTTTAAACCAATCACTTTTTTAGGCTTGAACCGAGGAATAATTAAATTTTCCTCGTCTTTAACTATACCGATTATTCCGGTTTCTCCAATTAGATTAAACTTTCTCAATACTGGAATTATTAACCTCAACTGCGGTCTACCACCATCAATCAAAATTAATTGCGGATACATCCACTCCTGATGGTTTAACCGACGAACTAACACCTCGGCTAATGCTCGAGGGTCATCTTGACCTTGGCGCCGGATTTTAAACTTTCGGTATTCACCTGAGTCAACCTCTCCATTAATTAGAACTGACATTGCCCCAACAATTAATTTATCACCTAAATTGGCAATATCATAAGCCTCAATTCGATGAAGATAAAAAGGATCAACCCCTTGATAATCAATTAAAATTTGTTTTATTTTTTTTAACCCCTGCTTGATTTTAAGATTTTCTCCGGATAATTTTTTGGGGAAATAAATTATCCGTTCTAACTGCTCAATTTGATTTTTAACTTCTGCTGCTCGTTCAAATTCCTGGTTATCAGCTAATAGAGACATTTCTTTTTTTAATCGATTCAACAACTGATCAGATTGGCCAGAAAAGAACATAATAATCTTGTTGATATTTTTCATATATTCTTCCCGGCTGATAATTCCTGGGCCAGGGCAAAGATCAATCTGAAAATAAAGACAGGGCCTTTTCCTACCCGGGGAACAAGAACAGTAAGGAAAAATCCTCCTCACCCATCTTAATAGTTGTTTTAATGCTGTTGAAGACGGAAACGGCCCAGCCCAAAAGATTAAATTTTCTAATTCCGGCCGCCGGACAACTTTAACTCGTGGATAGTCATTATTAGTAATGCCTAGATATAAATGGCGTTTACCATCTTTTAAAAGAATATTATATTTCGGCTGATACTGCTTTATTAATTTCGCTTCCAGAATAGTTGCTGTCACTGGAGAGGTTGTTTCTGTCCAGTCAACACCAACTGCTTGACCAATCATTTTTTCTGTCTTAATATCAAGATCATCTTGAAAATATTGACGAAGCCTTGTGCGTAAACTAGCTGCTTTACCAACATACAAAACTTTATTTTTGCTATCTTTAAACCAATAAACCCCTGGTTTTACCGGGATGTTTTTAAAATCAATTTTCATGTTATTTTTGTAGGGGACGCGGATCTGCGCCCCCTGCCCACCCTGGACAAACACACGGGCTTGTCCCTACAAATAATCTCCGGTAATTGAATCCTGATTATTTTTCAAATTGTCTGGTGTTCCTTCAGCAATTAGATATCCACCCTGTTGACCACCTGTAGGCCCAAGTTCTACTACCCAATCGGCTTGTTTAATTATTTCCAAATTATGCTCGATTATAATAATCGTGTGACCATAATTTATCAGCTTACGCAAAACAGCAACTAGCCTCTCCAAATCAGCATAATGCAAACCAGTTGTTGGTTCATCTAAAAGATATACTGTCGGTTTATTTTTCTTTTTAACCAGTTCTCGAGCCAACTTTAAGCGCTGAGCTTCACCGCCGGAAAGCGTCGGTGAAATCTGGCCCAGCTCCAAATAGCCCAAGCCAATATGATTCAGCAAGTTCAGCTTTGACAATATTTTCGGGTGGTTGCTAAAAAAAACAACCGCTTCTTCAATTGTCATCTCCAAAACGTCAGCAATATTTTTGCCGCGATAATCAACTTCTAATACCGACTCTTTATAACGGGCACCTTCACACTCTTCGCATTTTACAGAAACATCCGGTAAAAAATCCATTTTGATTTTAATTTCTCCTCGCCCTTCACAACGAGGACAACGGCCCTTCTTAACATTAAATGAAAAGTGGCTTTTGGTAAAACCTTTCATTTTTGATTCTTTAGTCTGAGCAAACAAATCACGAATATCGTCAAAAGCACCAATATAAGTTGCCGGATTACTTCTCGAAGTCCTACCGACTGGTGATTGATCAACAATTAAAACCCGATCAATATTCTCAAAGCCGTAAAGTGTATTAAATTCACCGGCTTGTTGATGAAAACGACCATAAATCTCTCTTTTTAGCGCAGGATACAAAGTATCTTTAATTAAAGTTGATTTGCCCGACCCAGAAACACCAGCAACAACCGACATTGCCCCCTGAGGAAACTTAACCGACAAGTTTTTTAAATTATGCTCTTGACAGCCGCTGATTTCCAGCCAGTTTTCTACTTCATCAATATTTACTCGACCCAGGTTTTTAACTTTTTTTCGGCCAGAAAGATAATTTCCTGTCAAAGAATTTTTATTTTTTTTCAATCCTTCTGGTGTCTGAGAATTAACAACTTTCCCACCCTTTCTTCCCGCCCACGGACCAAACTCAATTAAATAATCTGATTGACTAAGGACTAATTCATCATGTTCAACTAAAATTACTGTATTCCCCAAATCTCTTAATTTTTTTAAAGTATTTATCAATTGCCCTGTATCATGCGGATGCAAACCGACAGTCGGTTCATCAAGGATGTATAAAACACCGGTTAATCCAGTTCCCAACTGACTGGCCAAATTAATTCGCTGGGCTTCACCGGCAGACAAGGTAGTTGCTTCTCTTGACAAAGTTAAGTAATTAACTCCAACTGAAATTAAAAACTCAACTCTGGATTTTAGTTCAGCAATAATCATTTTGGCAACTTTCTGACGGGGCAGACTGTTCTTTTGTTTAAGCTCTCTAAGCCACTGGTTTAATTCGCCTAATGATAATTCGGAAGCCTGGGCAATATTTTTATCATCGACAAGAACAGACAACGGCTCTTTTTTTAATCTCGTGCCGCTACATTGAGGACATGTTTGTTTAATCATATATTTCTCTAAATGTCGGCGTAAGGAATCAGATTTAGTTGTTAAATATCGACGTTCTATTTTTCTACCTTTTCTGGACGAAACTTGACTAAGATCTGGTTTAAGGACGACACCTAGGCCCCGGCAATTAGGACAAGCTCCCAAAGGCGAATTAAATGAAAATAAACGCGGCTTTAACGGCGGCAA
>CAZJMH010000016.1:0-15025 GCA_964547295.1 uncultured Gammaproteobacteria bacterium
ATTCAACATTAATATTTTCACTGCCAATTTTTTCTTGAATTTTTTGACTACTAACGCCTGACAAGGCCTGTTCAGACTCTCGACCTTTAACTTTATAAATTGGCAACAAATATAATTTATCAATTCCACCCCAACATTTTCCAAATCGTTCAAATAACTGCCATGTTCTTTCATATTGATGCGGTTCAAAAACTGCCGCTGTTTTCTTTTCGGGAAAAGCATCATTTAAGGAAGATAAAACTGCTTCTATTTGGTCTGGATGATGACCGTAATCAAGAATAATAGGCGTATTTTTTATTTCACCAATTTTTTCTAACCGTAATCGACAGCCTGAAAAAAGTGACAAACCCTTTATTGCTTTATCAATCTTGATTCCCTGATTAACGGCAGTTTCCAAAGCGGCTAAAGCATTATAAACATTATGTTTGCCGGGTAAATCAAGTGTCAGTGTCCGCTCATCTCCGTCAAAATTAATTTCCGAAACCGACCCCCAGCCTTTAGACTGATAAGAAATTAGTTCTTCACCATACATTTTGGTTTGCAGTCCTTGTTGGTCAGCAAATTTCAATAACCCCCCTACTCGCCGGTCATGACAGTAGCCTATAACCAAACCATCTTTTTTCATTTGGCTGATTAATTTTTTAAAAGAATCAACGACATCGTCAAGTGAATCATAAAAATCAGGGTGGTCATAAGCGATATTGGTAATTATCAAAATATTCGGATTAAGCGATAAAAACTGTTCCTTATATTCACAGGCCTCAACAACAAAAATATCCTCTTTTCCATACCGATAAAACCCTTCCCCAACAATAACATTAATGTCCCTTTCTGCTTGTTCAAATAAAGTGTTCAACATAGAAGTAGTTGTTGTCTTACCGTGAGCGCCGGCAACTGCAATTGTAAAATAATCTTTGGTTATTTCACCTAACGCTTGAAAATATGTTGAAGTTTTAATGCCTTTATTTTTAGCCGTTTGTATTTCAGAATGCGACTGGTCAATATTGGGATGAATCAACCAATCTAAATCACTGTTGATATGACTCGGGCTGTTGCCTTTTTCAAACTTAACTCCTTTTTTCAGCAACGGCTCAATACGGACATTAATATCTATGTCACAGCCGCTGACCTGATCGCCGTTTTCAACCAACCAGCCCGCCAAAGCACTCAATCCAGCTCCACCCAGTCCTAAAATATGGACATTCATTCTCTAATTCTATCTAATCTCACCCCAAATCTCCACCCCTTATCCCAACAATCCCCTTTTTCCTTTCCTAACTCCTACGATCGTAGCATTTAGCGGAGCAAATTAACTATTTTTTCAAAAATATTTTCTAATTCTTCCCTTTCCTCTTTAGTAAAATGCATCAGGACGTAATTCTCGGCAGGAATGTCTTCTGGCGGGCGGCCGATGCCAATTCTGATCCGGCCAAAATCTTGACTACCTAAAACATCAATAATTGACTGAACACCTTTATGCCCAGCCGCTCCCCGGTCACGCTGAATTTTATATTCCCCAAAGGGGATATCAAGATCGTCATGCACGACAAATAAGGCGGTAGGTGTTAGTGGTTCGCGATTAGTGAAATTCAAAATTTGTTGAAGGCAAATACCAGAGTTATTCATCAGGCAATCAAGAAACACCACTTGCCAGCCGTTTTTCAGTTTGACTGCTTTCCCCTTTTTGAACTTTTGAACATTGAAACATTCGAACTTCTTCACCAAAAATTCTCCGAATTTCTCGCCCACATTATGCCGGGTATTTCTATACTTCTCCCCAGTATTTCCTAAACAAACGAGGTTCATTGACTTAATTGTCTTTGCAATTGTTCAAGATCTTCCTGATTGAGGTTCTGAGGTAATTGTTGTTGCAAGTTGTTTTCAGGCATCGGCATAATCTTGTTCCAATCAACCTGCTGTAAACTATCTTCAACCAACTGGCCCATCAAATTACCTAAATTTACTTGTGAAATTAAATAAGCAATTATCCCAAAAATTATTACATATCCAACTAAACTACCGAGAGCGTGAAAAATACCGGCAAGAAAGTTAAAAAAAGCGAATTTAAATGGATTGGCCGAGTAGATCATATGCCGGCCCGACCTTCGCAGACTTTTAAGATTACTGTTCAATTCTTTTATCTCTTTACTTAACTCTTTATTTTCTTCGGTCATAATCTAATATTAAATATAAAATGGTCAGTGGTCAAATAAGACTTGGTGGGCCCGGATGGATTCGAACCATCGACCCCTGACTTATAAGATCAGTGCTCTAACCCCTGAGCTACGGGCCCAAGATTGACGCCTTAAGTATATCAAAATTCAGCCCAGCGAACAATCTCACTTTAGTGACAATCGGTGTGGTTAATTTCTTTTTTAAATTAATCTTGATCGGAATATAGTTATCAGTTGATCCATCACCGCTGCCCCAAACTTTAGCCACGGCTGATCTCCCAATTTGGGACTGCCAAAATTGATGGCGGAGCTTTTTCTCTATTTTTTGTAATTTTTTACTCCTGGCTTTTTTAACTTTCGGGTCGACTCTCCCCCATTCTTTTCTTTTAGCAAAAGCATGAGTTCCTTTTCTTGGTGAATATCGAAAAATATGAATCTGCCCAAATTTCATTTTCCGGCAAAAATTCAAGGTTTTTTGAAAATCTTCTTCTCCTTCACCAGGAAAACCGACAATCACGTCGGTGGTAATATTTATTCCTTCAATACCCTGCCGAAGCCTTTTTACAATTTTGCTAAATTGCGCTGTTGTATAATCCCGATTCATCATTTTTAAAATCCGGTCACTTCCTGATTGTAAACTCAAATGCAAATGCCTGGCTAGCCTCTCCCTATCTGACCCATGAAATAAACAAACCAACTCTTCAACTATTGTTCCGGATCCGGAATTATAGTTGATTTTTTGATATTCAACTAATGTCGGATTAATTGAACCTAAGCGAAGGAGCTGAACATCTGTCCTAGTTAAAACTTTCTCAACCAAATCAATCCATGTTCGACCATTATCGTTATACTGAGAAACGTTTTGGCCGGTTAAAACTATCTCTACTGCCCCAACATCAACCGCCAAATTAACTTTATCAATTATTTCTTCAATGGGGATACTGATAGAAGAACCCCGAACCAGAGCTGGTAAACAATAGGCACACTGATTATGACAACCAGATTGAATTTTAATCAACACCCGCCCGTTCACTTGTATACAGTGTACACCTCGGAGGAGCCCCTTTGGAACACCATCCGAGGTGTACACATCGCCTTCAGCCCTTTTCCACTTCCCCTGATTACTTATCATATTATCTATACCCTCTACTTCTATACCCCCAAACTGGTTAATCTTATCCACCCAACAGCCGGCGGCAACCAGCCTAGCCCGTGGATTTTCCCGCCTCAAACGCCTAATTTCTTTTCTTGTCTCTCTTTCAGCTTTTTTAGTTACTACGCAGGTATT
This sequence comes from uncultured Gammaproteobacteria bacterium, assembly GCA_964547295.1. GTDB lineage: Bacteria > Patescibacteriota > Microgenomatia > UBA12405 > JAHJSD01 > CAYSLZ01. The sequence goes on from CAZJMH010000016.1 coordinate 3,463, forward strand.
AACAACAATCAAATCTGCATCCCCGGGGTTAGATGCTTTATCCCAACCGGATTTAATCAACTGCGCTTCCAAATCCTGGCTCTCCGCCTGGTTTAACCGACAGCCGAGAGTAGAAATGTAAAAGTTCTTTATTTTAGACATAGATGTATTATAGTTGATCAATCAGTTTACTCTAAACCTAAAGTAAGCAAATGGTTAAATGGCTAGATGGCTGAATGGCTAGAATGCGGAAAACAATTTAATTGAAAAATGTTAAAATTAGTTGAGCCCTTATAGTTCAATGGATAGAACAGACCCCTCCTAAGGGTCAGATCCAGGTTCGACTCCTGGTAAGGGCACAAAAGCAATTTGCAATTTGCAATTTACAATTTACAATAATATATGGCTAATCAAACAATTGACCTCCACTTACGAACTTATCGATCTGCCCTTCGCAGCTCAAAAAAAGTAGATATTTCTACCCTAATTCCAACTTATCTGAAAATGAAGCCCCTTATTCACCAAAAAGCAGAGTCTGACCAAATTGACCGACAAGCTTTTAACTATGCCCTTCACCGTATGCCAAAAGAAATTTTAAATACTAAATTAATTGTTATTGGACAAATCAAAGATATCTTTATCAACTCTGGGTATGATCTTGATCAATGGCAAGAAGTAGAAGCTCCAAAAAGGCGCCGTCGAATATATTACCACCCGCAAAAACAAATTTTAGCCTGTTTAACTACCTCTATTTCTGACGTTGATGACATAATTAATCTGGTTATTTGTTTAGAAATAGAATTAGAAAAAACTATTGAAAAAGGCCTTAAAGATTTTAACGGTTTTAAATTGCCTTCATCCCCCCCCGACTTTAAAGTAAAACTCCTTTCTGGTAGTTGGGTAAATTTTACTAAAACAGCCAGAGCTTGGTGGCAAGATATAAATAAAAAGGCTTCAGAAGAATTTAATTTAGCTCATCAAAACTTGGTTTTTGTTTCCTCCAATAATCACAGCCTGATTAATTTAATCGACAACTTTTGCCTAAAAAATAGAAAATTAATATTCAAAGAGGTTAAAAATAATTTTCCTGATGTAAATCAAGCGATAAATCAATCTGACCTAGATGAAAAGTGTCTTATTTATTTCGCTTCACAATATGCTTTTCAATCAAATAAGAATTTATGGAAGAAAAAAATCAACCACGAAAAAAAACTTGGCATTCTGCGCTTGCAACCAAAAACAAATTTAGAACTTGAAACCCAGATTATCCCAGGAAAACTTATCGATAAAAAATTCACCAACATGGCAATTTTAAATGTTGAATATCCTTTAGGTTTTGGCGCTTTTCATCTACTCGAAGAAGTTTTAGAAAATACCCAGAGTATAAAAGCAATTTATTTACTCGGTAAATCAGCTGTTTTAAACACCAAAATAGGCGATATTTTAATTCCTAAAATTATTTTTGATGAACATACTAAAAACACATACATGGTTAATAATGCATTTAATAAAAGCTTTCCCAATCAATTTAAAAGTGGTTCAATCCTAGATAATCAACGCCTGGTTAGTGTCTTAGGAACCTTTTTAGAAAATGAAAAGCTGTTTAATCAATATTCAAAAAAAGAGTTTAATATTATTGAAATGGAAGCTGGACCTTATTTAGGAGCGATTACCCAGGCCACCTATCCAAAACCAGTCCCGCAAGAAACAATAGTTGACTTATATCAACCGCCCTTTGAACTTGGCCTAGTTTATTATTCATCAGATAATCCATATATTTTATCGGACAAACTAGACAAAACGCTTGGACTATCTGGAATTGAAGCAACATACTTGTCAACAAAAGCTATAATAAACCAAATTAAAAATTTAAAAATTAACTAGAAATTATATTACTCCGAAGTATTCTCGGGTTTCCGACCAGTTATTATTGCTATGCCAGCAGAAGTACCTATTCGGTCAGCTCCAGCTTTAATAAACTGATCAAATTCTTCTCGAGTATGAATTCCCCCGGCAGCTTTAACTTTAATTTTATCACCCACAGCCTGGCGTATTATTTTTACAAACTCTATTTTTGCATCACGGGGCCCAAAACCAGAAGTAGTTTTTACAAAATCAGCGCCAGATTCTAATACCAATTTTGATGACTGCCGAATTTCCTCTTCCGTTAAAAATACTGCTTCAATAATAAACTTAACAATTTTAGAACTGTCTTCAGTTTTAACAGCGCTTACAATCTGTTTTAATTCATTTAAATATTTATCAATTTGTCCTGATTTCAACCAACCAACATTGGCAGAAACATCAATTTCATCTGCACCATCTTCTACTGCCTGCAATGCGGCAGAAACTTTTGATTCAGCAGAATCCTGACCAAGTGGGAAAGAAACAATTGTGCCAACTTTTGCCCCATTATTCAATTGCTGGCGGGCAAATTTCACCCAACAAGAATTTACAAAAGCAGCATTAAAACCATATTCTCTAACCTCATCGCAGAGTTTTTTTATATCTTCCTCGGTCGATTTTGCACTGTGGTTTGCATGGTCAATGTATTTAGCAATATCCATTTTCTTTAATATAACACAAGTTAGTAACTAGTAAACAGTAATAAGTAATAGGTAAAAACTATTTTGTCACAAAATGATTTATGTTCTCAAACCTCTCGAACTTCACGAGCCTTAGCTAATTGGCTTTTTTGACCGGTATATTCAATCTTCGCAGTGATATCCAATCATGCTTTACTTTTTTACTTTACTACTCAGCACCAAAAATTATTTAACTCCAGTCAAATTTTCAGCCCGGCTAGCCGGTGCCACTCCCGATTTTTGCTTCATTTCCAAAAACATTACCTTATTTCTTTAAATTTCAAGGCTCAGTCTTCTTTTTTCTCAACCTGCTCATTAGCAGCATTTAGAGCTTCTTCTGCTTTTTCCCTTAAACTACTTATTTCTCCATCTGAACTTTTCAAGTTTGTTTCTTCTTTCCGAACTTGTTCAGCACGCTCTTCTCTTCTTTTTTTATTTTCCTCAACCTTTTTTTTCGCCTCTTCTAAAATCTTCTCTGCATCTTTATCTTCACCTTTTTCAACTTGACTTTTTTCAACTTGACTTTTTTCTTTAAATATTTCAACCTCTTTTTCTTTCTCAACTTGCTCTTCTTCAGGCTTTTCAGCTCCTTTCTCAACCTCTTTATCCAAATCCTGCTTTAAACCGCCTACCAAATTGGCAACATTGTTTTGATCTTTATTGTTATCAACCATTCTTTTCACCCCCTTTCCTGTTAAATCTAACTATAAACCGATTCGCTTTAACACCTTATAAATTCTCAAGTAAAATGTCAAATGATCAAGCATATGAATCAAACCAACAATCACAAAAGCAGCGGGGCCTTGATAGTGACAGTAGACTAAAAACGGTGTTTTTATTCCAAAACTAAGTAGTAAAACGAATATTCCATTGGTAATAAACAGCAAAAGTAAAATTGCCCAAATTAAAATTAGACTCGACGAGCCAGAATTAATATTTACTATTTAACATTTATTATTTATAATTATAATTAATGCGAAAAGTAATTATTATTTTGGGCCTTACTACTTTAATTATTGGTGGAATTATTTTGGCCAAGTTTAAATTAAATAAAAAAGATGTAATAATTGAAAATGAGGTAGAAAAAAAGATGAATATTCGTCAACCTGCTGTAGCTGGAACTTTTTATCCATCTGATCGGGCTGAACTAAAAAATAAAATAAACCAGCTCTTATCTTCAGTAAGTAATCAAATCGGTAATGACCAAATAGTCAACCTTTTAATAGTCCCCCATGCTGGGTATGAATATTCAGGCTCGATAGCTGCTGAAGGGTTCAAACAAATTAAAAATGACTACGACCAGGTTTTCCTCATTGGATCTACCCACGAATCTTATTTTAAGGGGATTGTAGTTGATGAAAATATCGCCTGGGAAACACCCCTAGGTCAAACAAAAATTAATTTAGCAACTGCCCAAAAAATAGTTGATAGCCACCAAAACTTTCAATTCAATTCTAAACCTCACCGTTATGAACATTCCCTGGAAGTTGAACTGCCCTTTCTTCAAACAATTCTTGATGATTTTCAAATAATTCCTATTTTAATCGGCCAAGCTAGCAATGACGACATTCATAACTTAGCCACAGCAATACACAAATATTTAACACCCAACAGCATAATTATAATCAGTTCAGACTTATCTCATTATCCAAACTACGAAATTGCCAACTCAGTTGACGAAAGGACAATTAAATCAATTTTAACTGGTGATGCAGAAACTTTTGACCAAATATTTAATCATCAAATGGCCCAAAACTACCCTAATTTGGATACTTGCGCTTGCGCGGAAAAAGCAATCAAAACAGGAATGATAGTTGCTCAAGAAATAACATCAAAAAACCTGCAGGGTTCTGAAGGCTCATTTGAGAATGGAGATTGGAAATTATTAAAATATGCCAACTCTGGCGATATAAACGGAGAAAAAGGTCGAGTTGTTGGCTATGCGGCAATAACCTTTTCTACTATGCCGCCCGAGGTAGACACATCAAATCAAGTGCAAAAAAAAAATTACTGACAATTGCTAGAGAAAGTTTAGAAGACTACATTAAGAATAACCAAACACCCAATTTTGAAATAAACAAACCAGAATTAGAAAAAAAACTCGGCGTTTTTGTAACCTTATATAAAGATGAACAACTAAGGGGCTGTATGGGTAAATTTGATCCGAAAACTCCCCTCTGGCAAACAGTCATTGACCAAACTATTGTCGCCGCCACCAAAGATCCCAGGTTTAATCCAGTCAAGCCGGATGAATTAGACGACATTACCATTGAGATTTCCGTTCTTTCCAAACCAGAGCCAATTAACGACTGGCATAAAATTGAATTAGGCAGACATGGAGTTATTGTTCAAAAAGGAACCCGGAGCGGGACTTATTTGCCCCAAGTTGGGGCGGAACAAGATTGGAAAAACGTAGAAGAATTTTTGTCCCACCTCTGTGCCAGCAAGGCTGGTCTACCAATTGACTGCTACAAAGACCCAGATACCAAGCTTTTCACCTACACTGCCGACGTTTTTTCAGAATAAATCTTAGTATTACAAATTATTTTAATTGGATTTTTAGACAAATCAATAATTTTATTGATGTTATCGTCCGGAGCGGCACGATTGACATGCTGGTAGCCACATTTTTGGCATTTATAAAAAATACGCCAGGTATTGCCCTTTCGCTCTGCTCCTATCGGCTCCATCATCCCGCCGCAATCGTCTTCTCTATCACCAGGATAAACATCAACATGTTTTGACCATAAACAATCTGGACAATGATCAGTGTAGCCAGAACCTTTAACTTGGTGACCACAATTATGGCAGGTAAAATTCTCAACTTGTTTAGAAAATTTCTTAGACATGATAATATTATATAGAACTCAATAAAAAGTAGGGACAAGTCGCGTCTTGTCCCAGCAAACGACTAATGAACCGAAAATTACTCAAAAAATTACTCATCCCAGCCACCACAGTAATAATCTTTCTTGGTGCAATTGCAGGCGGTTACTTCTACCTTCATAACCAGGAAACCAACACAGTGCTAAACGAGCCGACTGATAAACACATTAGTTTTCTTCTTGAAGTCTATGACAAAATTAATGATAACTACTGGCAGGAATCGGAAGAAAACAATTTAATTACAACTTATGCTAAAGGTGTCGAAAAACTGACTAAAGAACCGCAAAATTGGGATTGCCAAGATAAACAATGCTTACAAAAACAATTAAAAAAAATAATTAATAATTTAGATGAAGACAAACGTGAAAATTTTTCATCACAACTAGCCGATATTGTCTTGGCTAATCTCCAACCATTTGGCCGAAGCCGCCTCTATATTCAAAAAGACGAATTGGCTTTAAAAAAACAAATACAAAACCAAACTGACGAAGATTTTTATCAACAATTAGGCATTGATAAGGGAGTATCTTCAGAAAAAATCAATCAAATTGCTGAAGAAAAAATTACTGAATTAGAAAGAAAAGGATTAGATTCGCCAGAGGCTAAAAAAGAAATAAAAAGTCTGGAAAGGGCTCAACAAGTTCTAGGAGATGAACAAGCAAGAAAAAATTACGACCTGCAAGGCATTGCGCCAACAATTGATTATAGTTTAATTCAGCCCGAAATTCTCCACCTTCATTTAACAAAATTCTCGCCAACAACACTAGAAGATTTACAAAGAATCACACAACACTTTGATCAAGGAAATAACTTGGACACACTTATTTTTGATCTTCGAAATAATGTTGGTGGAGCAATAGACGGTCTTCCTTATTTCCTAGGACCGTTTATCGGCAATGATCAATACGCTTATCAATATTTTCACCAAGGTGAAAGAGAAGATTATAAAACTGAACTTGGTTGGATGCCCAGTCTGGTTCGGTATAAGAAAGTGGTTTTTTTAATTAATGAAAACACTCAATCATCTGCAGAAGTTTTTGCTTCTGTAGTTAAAAAATACAATGTCGGTGTAGTTATCGGCACAACCACTAAGGGCTGGGGAACAGTGGAAAGAGTATTTCCTTTGGAAAATCAAATTTCTGATAATCAAACTTATTCAATATTTTTAGTTCATCGGCTAACTCTTCGCGAGGATGGTCAACCAATTGAAGACCTTGGTATAAAACCTGATATTAATATTGAAGATGATAATTGGCAAGACCAACTTTATGCCTATATTCCCTACCCCGACCTTATTTCCGCCGTAGATAAAATTTGGAATGAATAAACCCTCCCCTTAAAACTACGATCGTAGTAATTAGGGGAGGAATTACAACTTAAAAAGTCGCTGGGTGTTTTCGACTGCAATTTTATCGACTTCTTTCTGATCAACACCCCAAATTTCAGCGATTTGGGCGGCGACTAAGGGTAAATACGCCGGGGTATTCATTTCTTCGCGGTGAGGCTCGGGAGTTAACCAGGGTGAATCGGTTTCTAAAACTAATCGGTTGCGAGGAATTTCGGCTACCACATTCTGCAACCCCTGATCATAGGTAACATTGCCGTCAACACCAAAATACCAGTCTCCCGGTAAATTTAAAATTTTACTTATTCTCTTTTTACCACCGGCGTAACAGTGGAAGACCCCATCTAGCTTAAGGCCAAATGCTGAAAGCTCAATGCTATTAATGACTTCATCAACGAAACCGCGGGCATGAATGATCACCGGCAAATCATACTTCGCTGCCAACTCCAACTGCCCAGTAAAAAGTTCTTTTTGTTCATTCACCAAGCGTTCCTTTTCTACCGGTAGCGCTTGACCACCCCCGCCCGAAATACCTGCGCGTATGCGCTGCGGGCGCGGTGCTTTCTCGCCGTCAGGCGAATTGCGGCGGGGCTGAAGTTCACTATCGTCAAGTCCTGTCTCCCCCACTGCAACAATATATTCTCTGTTTTTCTCAATCAAAGCTTGCAGCCCTTCTATTTGCGTCAGCCAAGTTTGACTTAGTTTCGTATTTCGTGCTTCGTATTTCGTCCTTACTTCATGCGGATGTATACCAACGCTGGCATAAAGATAACCAGGATATTTCTTGACTAAATCAATCGCTTGCTGAGAATCTTCCAAATTACTGCTGGCAATAATTATCCTCGTCAATCCGGCTTTTTTAGATTGGCTGACAATTTTTTCAACCTGGTTCCGGTACTCTTGAGAATTCAAGTGAGCGTGAGTATCAATCATTTTTTTTACGAAGCAGTCTTTTTATGTTATCAAAAACCTCGTCAACCATATACTTTACTGTCCTGCCCTTAGCTTCCGAGCGAAGTAACTGATTACCTTTTTTTAAACGAACCATTGCTGTTACCTCCAATAAGGGGAGCCGAACATCATCTTTTGATTTTGCAACTTCTTCTAATTTTAAATCTATCCGCTTAACTTTTTTAGCAAATAAAGGGTTTTGGTTAACTAACATTTGAATTTTATCAACAGTCGACTCTTTAGCTAACTTTAAGCTCTTTTTTGTGAATAATTGAGAAAAAGTTACTTCTACTCCCTCTTCATCAAGGGTAGCAATTAATTTTAAAAAGTCCCTCCAAGTAACCATCCCCAAGGTTTTTACTCCTTCTGAGCATGTAACTACCAAACTACCAATATTCTCTGACAACATTAACTTAACTCCGTCAGCCAAACTCTGATTAGATTTAATTACAACTACATTGGGTTTAAAAAATTTTTCAACTTTTTTATTGCCAAATTCTTTTTTAATCGGCGTTCGGCTAAAAACCCCAGCTACCCTATCTCTCGGCTGAGAATAAATTGACCGCAAATCATAAAGGGTTAATATCCCTTCTAAATTAGCTTGATTACCAACTAAAAGACGATTGGTGTTGTTTTTTAGCATTTGATGAATTGCTTTAGTTATAGTTGTTTTTCGATCAACAAAAATTGGCTTCCTTATAGATAACCCCTCCTTAATTGGTTGTCTAAATAAATCCAATTGGGCGGCCTGAGTCATAACATCTTCAGCATAAACAACTCCCAAAAGTTTTTCTTTTGACAATACCGGCAGTCGATATACCCGAGATTCAACCATTAACCGAGCAATTTCTTTAATTGGAGTTCCTTTTTTTAAAATTGGCGGTTGATACAAACAAGTTTTTACTTTTTGATTTTGACTCCATCTTTTACCCAAAAAAGAATGATATAAATTAACTATTCCTTGAAAACGATCGTCTGAGCAAACAAATACAGCATCATGAGTGCTTATTAATTGACTAACCGCTGAAGTAATTTTGTCATCTGGAGAAATTATTTTTAAGTCTTTTTTCCTAACTAATTTATCGGCAGTAGCCTGTTCCATAGTTTAACTAGTATAACATGGATTAGGTGAAGGCCCAAGGCTTAATGCTAAATATAACGCAGAATAAATTCTGATACTGCAATTGCTTACTTGAAATTTAGGCATCAAAAATAGTACATTGTATACATGCCTAACATAAGCGGATATCCAACCAACCTAGAACTTTTACCATATTGGGGTTATCAACCAGAACTAAAAGGTTTATCAGGAATATTTCTCAACAGCGCCATCCGTAATTTTGCTTTTGGTGTTCTTGGCATTTTGATTCCTATATACGTCTATCAAATCACCCACAGCATTAATACCACTGTTTTATTTTTTATAATTTACCGAATTATTACTCTGGCCACTCTTTATCCTTCAGTTAAAGTAATTGAAAAAGTCGGGCCTGATTTTTCTATGCTTTTGTCAAGTTTTTTAGCTGCTTTTTACTTAACCTCTCTCTCCCTTTTGCCTGATGTTCCGCAATTGCTTTGGCCAGCCGCAGTATTGGGAGGAATTCAACTAAACCTTCACTGGTTGCCTTATCACACTGCTTTTTCTAATGTTACAAAAGAAAAAAACTTATCTAAAAACATAGCTAATGCTTCTAATTTGTCGCAACTTGCCAAAGCCACTGCACCACTTATTGGAGGAATTATTGCTACACATTTTGGCCTTCCTAGTTTACTTTTGGCCAGCGTTCTTCTTCTCACCATCTCAAGTTTACCTGTTTTTTTTGATGAATATAATAAAAAAGAAAAAGTTTGGCCGCTGAAAAAGCTAATTAAAAACCAGATTAAACCAAAAAACAGATATCTTAGTTTAACCTTTTTTTTCCAAGGATTCAGAACAGCCATCGATGGCACTATTTGGCCACTAATTCTTTATTTTGTAATTTCAGATTTTAAAACAATTGGTGGAATTACAACCATAACTCTGCTAACCTCTTTTATTACTTTTAGGTGGATCGGTAAAAATCTCAAACACTTTAAAATACAAGCTTTTGTAAGTGGTAATGTTGCTAGATCATTTATCTGGCTTGTCCGGGTAATCGCCAGCCATCCAATAATTGTTGGTTTGACTGACCCAATCTACCAGCTAGCAACCACTTTTGTTGGCATACCACGAACCATACTAATCTATCAATTTGGCAAAAGACAAAAAATTAATTTTTTCACTCAAAGAGAAGCGGCGCTTTCCTTTGGTCGAATTGTCTCACTGGGAATAGTTTTTCTAGTTCTAAAAGTCGGCCTTCCCTGGAGTATAGTTCCAATACTGCCGATTATCGGTTTGACTTTAGATAACCTTTCTGCTTATAAATTCAACAAAAGAAAAAAAACGCTTTTAGAAGAATTCCGGATTAAACTAACTCGATTGTAGATTTTTGCACTTTGACCAAATAAACTGTTATAATTAAAATCATATAAATGAAATTAGCCGGTGTCGGAAGGTGTCGGACACTACTTAATCCTCGACTCCAAGGTCGAGGTTTTTGTTTAAAATGATCCAAAAAAAAGAAAACTACTTTCCATTAAAAATACCATCAAAAATCAATCTGTTTGACCAGGAGTCAAAAACAATTGATTATTGGAAAGATAATAATATCTTTAAAAAATCAATTAACCAACGACCAAAAGACAACCCTTATCGTTTTTATGATGGTCCCCCTTTTGTCACCGGACTACCTCACTACGGCTCACTCCTCGGCAGTATTGCCAAAGATGTCTACCCTCGATTCCACACCATGAAAGGAAAACGCGTAAGACGTGTTTGGGGCTGGGACTGCCATGGTCTCCCGGTTGAAAACAGTGTTGAGAAAAAATTAGGCCTAAACGACCGGAATGATATTGAAAATATTGGTCTCGAAAAGTTTATTCAAGAGTGCCGTAATTATGTTTCGGAGACCTCAGAGGAGTGGGTTTGGTACATTGACCACGTTGGCCGCTGGGTGGATATGGAAAATGCCTATCGGACAATGGACCTTGATTACATGGAATCAGTCATTTGGGCATTTAAACAACTTTACGAAAAGGATTTGGTCTACAAAGGATACCGCGTTTCTCTTTACTGCCCACGCTGCTCAACCCCTGTTTCTAAGTTTGAAATAGCAATGGACAACAGCTATACCAACATGACTGATCAAGCTGTCACGGTTAAATTTAAGGTCAAAGGCAAAGAAAACCTTTATTTTCTCGCTTGGACAACTACACCTTGGACATTACCAGCTAATACTGGCATTGCTGTTGGCGAGAAGATTAAATACATTCAAATAAAGATAAATGAAGAAAATTATATTTTAGCTAAAGATTTAAAAAACAAATATTTTCCTAAAGCCAAGGTGGTCAAAGAATATATTGGAAAAGACCTGGTTGGCTGGCGCTATAAACAATTATTCCCTCACTTAGAAGTTGACCAGAAAAAAGGTTTACGCGTTGTCGCCACTGATTTCGTATCTACAAAAGAAGGCACCGGCCTGGTTCATGAAGCACCCGGGTTTGGTGAGGAGGATTTTCAAGCTGCACAGAAACATGATCTTCCAATAGTCGTTAACGTTGATGAAGAAGGCAAATATACTCAAGAAATGGGTGACTGGGCCGGGACTTATGTGAAAGACGCCGACCAGTTGGTCATTGATGATTTAAAAAAGAGAAATCTTCTTGTCAACGTAGAAAATTACACCCACTCCTACCCCTACTGCTACCGCTGTGAAACGCCGCTGATTTACATGGCCCA
>CAZJMH010000017.1:0-14714 GCA_964547295.1 uncultured Gammaproteobacteria bacterium
TCATGTTTTTGGCGGATTTTGCGCAAAGTTAAAAACGGGTGATAGATTAAACCGATGACATTTGAAAACAACAGCCAGGTTTCTTTTAAAAATAAAAGAAAACTCAAACGGAAAATGTTTTTTAATGATTGCTTTAGTGATTTTTTTTCCATGCTTTTTTAAATTTTTTTCTAGCCCGGTATAACCGGGAGTCAACTGCTTTAGCAGTAATTGACAATTTTTCAGCAATTGCCTTCATTGACAACCCCTCTATGTATTTAAGTCGTAAAATTTTTGAATATCCCTCGGTCAGATTTTCCAAAACAGCAATTATTTCTTCTTTTAATTCATCTTTTAAGTATTCTCCTTGAGGTCCAAGTGCGTCATCAGCCCAATCTTTTAAAAAGGGTAGTTTAGAAAAAACAATTGTTTTTAACTTTTTTTTTCGATAAAAATCAGCCGTTTCATGTTTAGCAATTGCGCATAACCAGGAAAAAAGTGAGGAATTAAAGTTAAAACTAGGCAATGAGTTTAAGCCAGATATTAAAGTTTCTTGGACTATATCCTGAGCATCTCGCCTGTTTTTAACCCGTTTATTGACAAATGACAGCAAGGGCTTTTGGTATTTATTATAAAACCGGTCAATGGCGGATTTCTCTGCCGACAAGACTTGTTTTACCAGTTGTTTTTCTTTGTTCATTTTCTTTCGCTTTTATTTTGGTAGAGACAAGCCTTGACTTGCCTCTACTATTGGCTGTTCACCAAGGTATGCTATTATACTTTATATGAGATTACGGGAAATTTTAAAAAACCAAACCCTATTTGCCTTTAATTGCGACGATTTTGTAATTTATCGCGGCGTTGTAGAAGCAATTGCTGAAACACAACAACCAGCCATTGTTCAGGTTTCTGCAGGAAGCAGTAGTTTTTGGGGTCTATCCAGATTTTCCGCTCTTGGCCGTCGTGAAAGCCTACCTTTATTTTTAAATTTTGATCATGGTAAAAAAATGAGGACGCTCAAAAAAGCAATTGATAATGGTTTTGATTTAATTCAGTTTGACGGGTCGGATTTAGATTGGGAAGAAAATATTAATTTAACTAAACAGGCAGTTGAACTTGCCTATCCAGAAGCAGTTTTGGTTGAGGGTGAGCCGGTTTTAGAAAATACTGCCCCGGAAGTTGCTGTTGAATTTGTTGAGAAAACTGGTGTTGATTTAGTAGCTGTCTTTGTCGGTAACAGACATGGAATCGACCCTAAAAAAGCTCATCGATTAGATATAGACCAGTTAAGAAAAATTAAACAAGCTCTGCCAGATAAATGGCTTACCCTTCACGGCGGTTCGGGTGTGCTCGAGGCAGATTTAAGACAAGCAATTAAAGAAAAATTAGTCGCCAAGATAAATATTAATACCCGCTTAAGACAGGCTTATCAAATTAGTTTAGAAAAATCACTTTCTAGTTATCAAGGAAAGTTCAAAGCTTATAAGCTGATGTTGCCGGTTGTTGAAGAAATTAAAAAAGAAGTAAAATCAATTTTAGAACTAACCATTAATCATTAACTATTAACCATTAATCATGTCTTTTGACGTTATTTCATTTGGTTCAGCAATCGTTGACTTTTTTTTACAATCAGAGGAGTTTAAAATATTTAAATCTCCTCAAGGAAAAAAAATCATTGGTGGACTTTACGGTGACAAAATAGAAGTTGGTCGGCGAATAATTTCTTCTGGTGGAGGGGGAACAAATACTGCCGTTAGTTTTGCCCGTCAAGGTTTTAATGCTGGAGTGGTTAGTTTATTTGGCAAAGATGTTTTGGGCGAAATTATTATTGAAGAACTTAAGTTTGAGGGGGTTAATACCGAATTACTGGTTCGGGAAGAAAAGGGAATAACTGACACCTCAATTATTATTATTGGGCCGGATGGCGGCAGAACAATCCTTGTTTGCCGGGGTCAAACGCGCTTAGAAAAAAAGTTTATTAATTGGCAGAATTTAAAATCAGATTGGTTTTATATTACTTCTTTAGAGGGAAATTTAGATTTAGTTGAGGAAATTATAAACTTTGGTCGGCAAAAGGACATAAAAATTAGTTGGAATCCGGGTAAAAGAGAATTAAAAAATCAGCCTAAAGTAAAAGAACTAGCCCGAAAAACAACTGTATTTAATTTAAATAGGGAAGAAATGGAAAGGTTGACCAAAGCAAAGCTAGAGGATAAATCTTTTTGGCAAGAAGTTAAAGACCTCGGGGCTTCATTTACAATAGTTACTAACGGCCGTCAAGGAGCTTATTTATTGCATTCCCAGGGCGTGCATTTTGCCTTAGCAAAAGAAGTTAATCCGGTTGATGAAACTGGAGCCGGTGATGCTTTTGGCAGTGGATTTGTAGCCGGTCTGATTAAAGGAATGGACGTTGAATCCTCTCTTGATTTGGCAATAAATAACAGTGCTTCAGTAGTTCAGCATATTGGTCCCAAAAAAGGATTAATTAAAAACCCCAGTGCTTAATCAACTTAATTTTATATCTGATTTAGAAAATGATAAAGAACAGCAAAAGACCCGTCTTTTGATTTTAATATTTCTTGGATTGACTATCATCCCAAGCTTAATATTTTGGGCAATTACTCAGTTGCGTCAAAATCCACCCCAATTGGGAAACTTTCCAGGTGGAAAAGAAATTTTTCAATTTCAATCATCAAAAAATGTTTATGCCATTTTAACTCCAAAGTTGGATAAATGGGCCGAAGAAAACTTTACTTCTTTGCCAGGCCAGTGGTCAATAAAAATAAGTTTTTTAGAGGAAGGTTTTCATTGGCAGCGCCATTCTGGTCAGAAAATACCGGCAGAATCATTAATTAATTTTCCAGTTATTGTTGCCTCTTATCAACAGCTAACTGAAGAGTCAGCCGTTAATTCTTTAATTTTGGAGTGGGGAATGAAAGATACCAGTCAGAGAGGTAATCTGACCACTGTTGAGGATATTAGTTTATTTTTAACCAAACTTTATCAAGGTGACATCCTGTCAGAATCAGATAAAAATATGGTTTTTGATGATTTAAATGAAATTAGTCCAGAAGCCTTTATTCCAGATGCAATTCCTCAGGGGATTCGGTTTGTCCATCAGTCCCAAGCCTTAGATAATTACGCGGCCACTGGTGGGATTATCTATTTTCCTGAAAACCCCTATGTTTTGGTTATTGTTGGCAAAGAAACAGACGGAAATCTTGCTCAACAAAAACTGCCGCAAATAATTAGTGACTTGTATTGGATTATTGCTGATAACCTATAATTTCTTCTTCAACAAATGAACAATGTTTAGTTGGTTGACTGCCGTTAAGGAATATTTCTTTACCTATTTGTGGGCAGCCAGGACATGGTAATGTTCCAGTTGTTTGGCAAATTTCTATCTCAATAATATTAGCTGGTCTTTCCCAATCTGATTTAGGCTGATTTTCCAACAGTCTTGATATTGTTTTGTTCCAAATTGGCGTAGCACCGGTAATTCCAGAAGCAACATAGCTCATTGAGCTATTATCATTATTACCAACCCAGGCAGCAACTAAAATATCTGGTGTATAACCAAAACACCAGTTGTCTCTCATATTATTAGTTGTTCCTGTTTTAACAGCAACTTTACGGCCAGTAATTTCTAATAAAGATTCTGAACCAAAAACTAATTGCCGAGCCTGGTTGTCGGACAGAATGTCGTTTAAGATATAAGCAATGCCTGGATCAAGAACTTTCTTCTTTGGGCAAGTCGATGGATTTAAACAAGGGTGCTGATAAATAATATTTCCCTGATAATTTTTAACTTCAAGAACTGGGCTGAAATCAATTTTATAACCAAGGTTGGCTAAAACCGAAAAAACTTGAGCTAAATCTAACATTTTAACTTCTCCTCCTCCAAGGGTTAAAGACAATCCGAACCGGTTTCTGTCTTTCCAAGTAGAAATGCCAAGTTTTTCTCCCATATCTATCATTTGTTCAACTCCGTAGGAAGATAATACCTTAACGGCTGGGACATTTAGTGATGAGGCTAAAGCAGTTCTAAGCGGTAACTGTCCGTAAAATCTACCGCCGTAGTTAACTGGTGAATAAGCTTTTTGTCCTGGTAATTGATAGGTTATTGGAGTGTCAGAAAGTATTGTTGCTGGTGTGTAGCCCTTAGATAGGGCAACGGCATAGTTGACTGGCTTTATTGCTGAACCCGGCTGTCTTGGTCTTAAAGTGACATTAACATTACCGTCATTATTAAAATCAAAATAATCTTTAGAACCGACCATGGCTAAAATTTGTCCTTTTTTAGGATCAACAACCAGGCTGGCGCCGTTATTAATCTTTAATTTATTTAGGCTATTAATTTCATAACTTATAATCGATTGTGCCATTTGTTGAGTTGGCAAATCAAGGGTGGTAATTACTTCCAGGCCGCCTCTTTCAACTATCTGGCGCCCGAATCTTTCAATTAACCAATCTTTGACATAAAAAACAAAATGTGGTGCTGCAATTAAATTTCTTTTTAAGTTAAATCTTAAAGGCGAGGCAATTAATTGTTTTTTTTCTTCTTCTGTTATGTATTCGGCTCTAACCATTTCATCGATAACTTGAAGTTGACGTTCTTTTGCTTTTTCGGGTTTAGAACCAAATGGTGAAAACTCACTTGGTGCTCGAGTTATACCGGCTAATAAGGCTGATTCAGCAGCATTTAATTGCCAAACGTGTTTACCAAAAAATTTTTGACTTGCTTCTTCAGCTCCATAAACCATTCCACCGTAGGGAGTTTCGTTGAAATACATTTGAAGAATTTCATCTTTAGTAAAAATCTTTTCTGCCCAGACTGAAAGTATTGCTTCTCTAATTTTTCGGCGCCAGGTTTTTTCTGGTGTTAGCAAGGTGTTTTTTACTAGTTGTTGTGTAATTGTTGAACCGCCTATTGGGGCATCTTCTGGATTTAAAATGTTATGTTGTAAGGCCCTTAAAATTCCCCGCCAAGATAAGCCGGAGTGGTTAAAAAAATTTTTATCTTCAATTGCTAAAGTTGCTTTGATTAGGTGATCAGGGATTTTTTCAAGGGGAACAAGTGTTCTGTTTTCTTCCTGATAAATTTTATAGAGAAGTTCTCCGTTACGGTCATAAAGCTTTGTAGTTAAATTTGGAGATCTCTTCAGTAATTCATTGGGACTGGGAAGATCATGGAACAGGTCAATAACTATACTGGCAGTAATTATGATAATACCAGTTAAAATAAGTAGAACAGCTAAAGTTGTTTTTTTTACTCTTTTGGTTGGGAAGGGAAGAGTAATTTGTTTTGCTGGTTTTTTTTTTGATAGAAGAATTATTTTTTTCTTAAAGACGTTTTTTAATTGGCTGATTTTTGGAGCGATTAATGATATTATCTTAATAATAAGTAAAATAAGCCAATATCCCGGTTTTCCAAGAAGAATCAGGATTTTTATAACTTGCCCCATTATATTAACTATATTATATATTTTCTTTCCCTTTCGTTAAAGGCCCAATTTTGTCAAGAGAACAATACGATTGTTCTCTTTTTTTGAAATTTGTTTCTTAAGGAGAAATAATGGCTGGTTTTTCGGGAACAAATTCCGGACAATCCAAACAGATCATTGTTCCTAACGGATCAGTAGCAACCAGTCGTTCCTGCCATTCCAGATTTGGATTATCCTTATCTGAATAAACCGGCTTTTCTGTTTTCTTATCAATTAATATTGGCTGGCGTATTGGTTTTGGGGCCGGAACAGTTCCTTGAATAAAATACTCATATCGGCTGTCGCAACCTTCTTCAGGAGGAAGGGCCCCGGTTGAGTTGCAAATTCTTGCGCCGACTATATTAGCTGGTTGAGTCGGCCATTCCTGGTTTTTATCTTCTAGGAGGTTAGTCATAATCTTGTTCCAAATAGGGGAAGCTCCGGTTACTCCAGAGGCAACCCAGCCCATTGGCGTGTTATCATTGTTGCCAACCCAGACAACAACAACAAAGCTTGGTGTATATCCAACTGTCCAGTTATCCCGCTTATCATTAGTTGTTCCTGTTTTTACGGCAACTTCTGGATGACCGTTGATTACCAACCAAGATCCAGACCCGAAAGTAGCGGTTCTGGCACCGTTATCGCTTAAAATGTGGTTAATTAAATAGGCGGCCTCCATTGAGAAGACTCTTTTCTCATTTGGTTTAACAAATTCTTCTAAAATTTTCCCGTGTCTATCTTCAACTTTTAAAATTGTATTTAAATCTCGTCTTATGCCTAGATTTGCTATACTGCCAAAAGCAGTTGCCATTTCAGTCATTTTAACTTCGCCGCCTCCAAGGGTAAGTGATAAGCCAAAATCAGCTGGGTCTCGCTGGCCAAGACTTTCTAAGCCGGCTGCAGAAGCTGAAGCAATAAATGGCTCAATGCCGTTTATTGCCAGCATTCGGACAGCTGGTATATTCAAGGAGTTACCAAGAGCATAGCGGAGTTGAACAGCGCCCCGAAAACTTCCATCGTAATTTCTAGGGCAGTAAACTTGCGGTCCGCCGGTAAAACAAGTAGGAATATCAGCAAAAATAGTAGCCGGAGTGACTTTTTTAGTTGCTAAACCAACCGCATAATTAATTGGTTTGATTGCTGAACCCGGTTGACGAAGAGCAGTGGTTACGTTGTATTGACCGTCTATATCTTGGGCAAAATAGTCTTTTGACCCAACCATGGCCAAGATTTGTCCGCTTTTTGGGTCAGTAATAACTGCTGCTCCATTAGAAATATTCGCCTTTTCTAATTTATCAATTTCCTCTTTGACGATTTCTTCAGCCATTTTCTGGATGTTTATATCCAAAGTGGTTTTAACGGTTAGCCCGCCCTGGTGAGTAATTTTTGTGCCGTATTTTTCTATTAATATTTCCTTAAGATAAAAAACAAAATGTGGAGCATTAATCTGTGTTTCTGGCTTAGTATAAGTTAATTTTTTGTCTTTTAATTTGTCATAAGTATCTTTGTTAATTTTGTCCGCTTGATACATTCGGTGGAGAACAATTTTTTGCCTTTTTTTAGCATAGTCTGGGTGGATAAATGGAGAATTTTTAGTTGGTGAGGCCGGTAATCCAGCAATAAGAGCTGATTCTGCTAGGCTTAAATCTTTGGCTGATTTGTCAAAAAATCTACGGGAAGCAGCCTCAACTCCATAAGATACTCCTCCGTAAGGTATTTGGTTGAAATACATTTCTAAAATTTCGTCTTTTGAGTAAAGTATTTCAGTCAATATTGTTAAAATTGCTTCTTTTATTTTCCTGTCAATAGTTCGTTCTTGTGTAAGTAGGGCATTTTTAACTAATTGTTGGGTTATAGTTGATCCTCCTTGTAATTCCCGCTGGAAAACAATTGAAACAAAAGCTCGGCTAATTCCTCTTAAATCAAAACCTCGGTGGTGGTAAAATTTCTCATCCTCAATTGCTAAAGTAGCATCAATTAAATGTTGCGGCAAATTGTCTAATTTAATTGGTATTCTGTTTTGGTCTCCATAAATTTCATAAAGTAATTTATCGTTCCGGTCGTAAATTTGGGTTGAAGCTGGATAAGGAAATTCGGCTAATAGTTTTGGTGAAGGTAAAGATTTAAGAAAATAAGCAAAAAGTCCCAAACCGGTTAAAATAATTAGAGCCGGTAATACCCACCACTTTTCTTTAATTTTAATTGGTATTTTTTGCCAAATATTTTGGAGAGTATTTTTAGCCTTTGTTTTTATCAGCTTGAAAACACGAAAGATTATTTTAACTAGCGGCTTTATTTTCGCAGATAATTTTTTTTTAGTTTTTTTGATTTGTTTAAGTATTTTCTTTTTTCTGTCTACCATGACTAGTATTTTACCAAAGAGTGTTTTCTCGGCGGAGGAGGTGGGATTCGAACCCACGAACCCCGTTAGGGGCCAGGATTAGCAATCCTGTGCAATTGACCACTATGCGACTCCTCCCATTTGACTTTACTACCTATTATATTTTATCATCTTATTAATGTCTGAGACAAATAAAGAAAAAGGCGGCCGTCAGCCAATTGAGGTAATTCCTTCAATGGAAGAAAGGATACTCAATGAATGGCAGGCACTCGAGCGGCCATTTCAAAGAAAAGACAAAGATTTTTGGACAACTATTTTATCGATATTAGGATTAGTGTGTTTAATTCTTATTTTTGTCAAAGAATGGTTTTTAATTGCCACTTTAGCTGGGTTAGCCTTTCTTTATTATGTTTTAACAACAATTAAACCGGAAAAAAGCAAATACAAAATTACTAATAAAGGAGTTTATATATCTTCAACTCAGCGAATTGATTGGGAATTAATTCGACGTTTTTGGATTTCGAAAAAATGGGGGAATAGAATGATTAACTTAGATACCTGGCTAAAGTTCCCTCGAGTTTTTTCTATTGTTGTTCCTAAAAAACAAGAGAACAAAATTACAGAAACTTTAAAAAAATACATTCCTCAGGAAGAAAATTCTCCCCAGTTTTTAGACAAATTTTCTAATTGGGTCACTTCTAAAATTCCACTGGAATCAGATGAAGAGGAAAAAGAACAAGGAGAATAAACTTTTTCATTTCTAAATGATAAAATAATCTTAGTTGTCCCTGTAGCTTAACTGGATAAAGCGTTTGCCTCCGGAGCGAAAGATTGGAGGTTCAAATCCTCCCAGGGACACGGAGGGTTGCCGGAGCGGCCAAACGGGATTGCTTCGAAAGCAATAGGGCTTTATGCCCTTCACAGGTTCGAATCCTGTACCCTCCGCCAATTTAAATTTGGCTCCGCCAGATTCCATTTCTTGATATAATTCTGATATGTTTAAATTTTGGCAGGGGGTTTTACTGTTGGTAGGAACAATTATTGGAGTTGGAGTTTTTTCTCTGCCCTACAGTTTTGCCCAATCAGGCTGGGGAGTAAGTTTGTTTGGTTTATTATTCTTAGCTTTATTGGTTACTGTTCTCAATCTTTTTTATTGCCAAGTAATCTTAGACAATCACGATGATTGTCAATTAGTTGGTTATGTTCGGCAGTATCTTGGGCCTTTTTGGCAGAAAGTAGCTTTTATTTCTTTAGTTTTTTCGTTAACTGGAGTAATGATAGCTTATGTTATTTTGGGAGGGGAGTTTTTAGCTCTGGTTTTTGGACAACCGTCTGGTTTTTTTTACCCCGTTTGGTTTTTGTTAATCGTTGCCTTCTTGTTTTTTCGCGATTATAAATCATTGATTAGCACTGCCTCTTTTTTTTCGATTATTTTGCTAATTTTATTTATAATTTTTCCAATATTTATTCTTAAATATGTTGATTTAAAACAAATAAGTTTTATTGGCCGTCAGCCCTTCTTTTTCTGGGGGCCAAGTTTGTTGGCTTTATCTGGATTTAGCGCTATTCCTGAGGTTGAAGAAATTCTAAGAAAAAGCAATCAGCGGCAAAAATTACATAAAGCAGTAATTATTGGCACTTGGTTGCCGGTTTTAGTTTATATCATCTTTTCTTTAAGTGTTTATGGTATTAGTGGTGTTTATACTACAGCAGATGGTCTGAGCGGCTTAGTTCATCTTGCTCCCTATTTAGTCAGAATTGCTGCCGGCATTGGTTTATTAGCTTTATTTACCTCTTTTTTAAGCTTAGCTAATGTAGTTAAAGAAACCTATTATCGGGATTTGGGTATTAATGAAAATTTATCAAAAGTTTATGCTTTAATTCCTTCAATAATTGGACTATTTTTAATTTTAGACCAATTTGCCAATATAATTTCTTTTGTTGGTGTCTTTGGTATCGCAGTTACCAATAGTTTAATTTGCTTTTTATTTGCCCAAATAAAAAAAGATAAGAAATGGTTTGCTTTATTGGTAAGTTTGTTTTTTGTTTCCGGTGTGGCAGCTAAAATCATAGAAATGATAAAATAGACTATGGACCAGGTAGAAGAAATTAAATCAAAGACAGATATTGTTTCCTTAATTAATGATTATGTGCCTTTAAAGAAAGCAGGACGTAATTATCAGGCTCTTTGCCCTTTTCATGATGAAAAAACGCCTTCTTTTATGGTTTCTCCCGAACTTCAGATATATAAATGCTTTGGGTGTAATCGCGGTGGAGACGCAATAAAATTTCTTCAGGAATACGAAAAAATTGAATTTTGGGAAGCGCTAAAGATTTTAGCCAAACGAGCTGGAATTAAGTTGAAAACTGAAAAATTCGGCCAGGGTGAAGAAAAAAAAAGATTGTATCAAATTAACCATTTAGCTGCTAATTTTTATCATTTTGTTCTTACTGAGAGAGATGAGGCAATAAAAGCAAGAAAATATTTAGTTGATCGGGGGATAACCCAAAAAACAATCGAAAAATTTAAGTTGGGATTTTCTCCACCTCAAGGAAATTCAGTAATAAAATTTTTAAAAAAGAAAGGCTATACTAATCAAGAAATCCGTCAAACTGGTTTAACTGCTGTTGGCAAAAGTGGTGATTATGAGCGGTTTCATTCCCGGATTATTTTTCCCCTTTTTAATCATCGGGAAGATATAATAGGTTTTTCTGGTCGGACAATTCCAGGAGTATCACCAGAAAATTTAGCTAAATATATTAATATTCCTAACACTCGATTATATAAAAAAGGAAATACGCTATACGGTTTATGGTTGACTAAAAATGAGATTCGCCAAGAAAAAGAGGCGGTTATTGTTGAGGGCGAATTTGATTTAATTTCTCCTTATCAATCAGGTGTTCAAAATATAGTTGCTATAAAAGGAACGGCATTTACATCAGACCAGGCAAAACTGCTTAAGCGTTATGCTGAGACGGCTATATTTGCTTTGGACGCCGATGCTGCTGGTAGTGAATCAGTTCGAAGAAGCAGTGGCATTGCTGAGGAGGAAGGTTTAGAAATAAAAGTTGCAGTTTTACCATCTGGTTATAAAGACCCGGATGATTTAGCTCGTGATAAACCTGATTTGTTAAGGAAAATACTTAACCAGGCAATTAGTGTTTACGACTTTGTTATTCAGTCAGCAATGACCAGCTTTGATTCTAGTTTGCCAAGTGATCAGAGGAAGATTTTAAACCAAGTTTTACCCTTTCTAAATCAAATTGACAACGCGGTAGTTAAACAGCATTATTTAAAAAAATTAGCTGACCATTTTGATGTAAGTTTAGAATCAGTAATTACTGAAGCTGAAAAAAACACTAATGCTAAAAAAGTTGGTTCCCGACCAAATAAAAAAAAGAAACCACATTCTGAGAATAAAAAAAATCGAAGGGAGTTATTGGAGGAACAATTAATTGGTTTAATTTTTGGTGTCCGTCAATGGAATTATTTGGAAAAAGAAATAATTAACAACTTAATTTCTAGTTCTCGTTTAAAAAAAATCTTAAATCAAGCTAGAAGCTTTTTCAGCCAAAATGGGGATTTAAAACTAAAAGACTTTTTTAATACTCTTCCTGAGGAATTAAAACCAGGATTTGAAAAAATATATTTTTATGGTCAAAAAGATAAGAGTTTTGAAAAAAAGGATATTGATGAGACTATTCGTGAATTAACTAGAGAAGATTGCCGCCAGCAACTGGCGGAAATTTCTCAACAAATCAGCCAGCTGGAAAAAGAGGGTAAAGACGGAGAAATTGAAGAATTAGAGCGTCGGTATGTTCAATTAAGCCAAAAGCTTTCCAGATTGGATAAGAGTATTTAATCCTGCCTGGGTTCGTGTTATAATAGGCAGACGATGGATTACGAGATCGATTTTGAAGAAGTGGCAAGTAAGTTAATTAAAAAAGGCGATGAACAGGGTTATTTAACCCAAAGAGAAATACTTGACAAAATCGCCTATCCTCATTTATACATTGATCAGCTTGATGATTTTTACAGACAAATTTTTGAAAAAGGAATAGACCTTTTTAAAACTCTTGGAAAAGAAGAAGGAGAAGCAGATATTGGGGCAATTTCTTTATTAACGGAATCGAAATCGACTGACCCGGTTAGAATGTATTTAAAAGAAATCGGACAAATTCCCTTAATTGATGCTGAAAAGGAAGTTGAGTTGGCCCAACAAATTGAAAAGGGTTCTCATCAGGCCAAACAAGAGTTGACTCAAGCAAATTTGCGTTTAGTTGTTTCGATTGCTAAGAAATATATTGGCCGTGGTTTATCTTTCTTAGATTTAATTCAAGAAGGCAATAAAGGATTAATTAGAGCAGTTGAAAAATTTGATTGGAGAAAAGGATATAAGTTTTCAACTTATGCTACTTGGTGGATACGCCAAGCAATTACCCGGGCGATAGCTGACCAGGCGCGGACGATAAGAATCCCGGTTCATATGGTGGAAACAATAAATAAAGTTTATAAAGTCAGCCGCAAATTGACTCAAGAACTCGGCCGGGAACCAACAGTTGAAGAAATTGTTGATGCTAGTGACCTCACTGAAGAAAAAATCCGGATGATTTATCGTATTTCACAAGATACTACTTCCTTGTCAACTCCAATCGGAGACGAAGAGGATTCATTCTTAGGTGATTTTATTGAAGATGAAACCCAGCCGTCACCCTATGAACAAACATCAAGCGAATTGTTAAAAGATGCCGTTGGAGATGTTTTAGATAGTCTTGACCCTCGGGAAGCGGAAGTTCTGAAGTTACGGTTTGGTTTGGAGGGTGAAGAGCCAAGAACTTTAGAGGAAGTCGGGAAAATTTTTGGTGTTACTCGAGAGAGAATACGACAGATTGAAGCAAAAGCAATTAGAAAACTGCGTTTACCAGCTAAACGTAAAGGTTTAAGTGATTATATTGAATGAAAAAATGGCAAAGAAGAAAAAAAGAGTATTTATTGGTTTGCCCCTGCCTGAAAAAACAAAGAATGTTTTGGTTGAAATACAAAATGAATTAAAAAAAGATGTCGATAAGGAGGATGTTAAATGGGTAGAAAAAGAAAATCTTCATCAAACTTTTGTTTTTCTTGGTTACAAAACAGATGACCAAATTAAAGAAATTAAGGAAATTATGGAAATGCTTAAGAATTTCCAGGCCTTACATTTGGAGCTTTATCGGCTTGAATTTCATCCTGACCAGCGCCGGGCAAGAATTGTTTTAGTTAGTTTAAGTGGTGAAGAGGAGAAGCTTACTAGTTATTACCATCAACTCCGGTTTCCTTTACAGTTAGCCGATATTGAGTTTGACACCCGTTTTTCACCTCATATTACTATAGGAAGAGTTAGGCAGGTTCAAGGAAAGTCATTGTTTAGTGATAAGTCAGTTGACCGAATTCAGGATTTTTTCAGAAACCGAGATAAGACTTTTGTGATTGATAAAGCAGTTTTCTTTGAGAGTAAATTAAGCCAAGACGGCCCGACTTATAAACCAATCCACGAAGTTCACTTTAAAAAACGCTAACCTACCCCTTTTGTATTAGCGGACTCCTGCCATGTACCCTTTGTGGTATCGTGGTCAGTCGGCGTGTGTTAAAATTGTTTTATGGCAAAAAGAATATTTTCTGGAATAAAGCCGAGCGGGGGACTGCATATTGGCACTTATATTGGGGCGATAAAACAGTGGGTTGAGCTTCAACAGGATTATGAATGTGTTTATTCAATTGTTGATTTACATGCAATTACTGTTTATCAAAAGCCTGAAATTCTTCAGCAAAGAATTTACCGCCAGCTGGCTCTTTACTTAGCTTTAGGAATTGATCCCGAACAATCAATTATATTTATTCAATCCCACAACCAGGATCACGCTCAATTAGCCTGGATACTTGATTGTATTGCCTCGATGGGGCAGTTTGAACGAATGACTCAATATAAATCAATTGCTGATAAGGAAAAGGGAGCTACCAGTGTTGGTGTTTTTAATTACCCAGCCTTGATGGCGGCTGACATTTTGCTTTATAACACCGAAGTAGTTCCAGTTGGTGAGGATCAAGTTCAACATGTAGAATTGACTAGAGAAATAGCCAGGCGGTTTAATTCTCGTTATCAAGAAGTTTTTAAAATTCCAAAAGTAAAATTGATGACGGCTGGGGCACGGGTTATGTCTTTGCAGGACCCGGAATCAAAAATGAGCAAGTCGACAAAGAGTGATAAAGGACTTGTATATTTACTCGATGAGCCTAAAGTGATTAGAGAGAAGGTTATGTCGGCAGTTACTGATACCGGCGATAAAATTATTGCCAGTCCAAATAAGCCTGGAATTACTAATTTACTGACTATATATTCAGTTTTAAGTGATCAAAAGATTAAAGACCTTGAAAACCAATATCAGGGAAAGGGCTATGGAGAATTTAAAAAAGATTTGGCCGAAGTGGTGATAGAGTTTTTAAAACCAATACAAGAAAAATATTATCAAGTTTGTGAAGACGAAAATTATTTAAACCAAATTTTACAGTCCGGACTAGAAAAAGCCAAACCGATCTCTGAAAAAACTTTAAAAAAAGTTCACCAGGCAATGGGACTTGGGTAAGCCAAGGGAAAACCTTGAGGAATTGGCGAAGCTTTGTGCTAATATATACTCATGCTTTTCATAAATTTTAAAATTTACCACCAAACTTTTGGGCAAGGGGCAGTTGACTTGGCTAAAATTTGCAAAAAAGTCGCTGATAAAACCGGGGTAAAAATAATTCCGGTGGTTTCCGCCTTTGATTTACGAGCGGTCAAGAAAATTTGCGATCAGGTTTGGCTTCAGCATGTTGACATTCATTTTCAGGGCAAACACACCGGTTATATATCGCCGTTAGCCGCAGCAGCCGCCGG
>CAZJMH010000018.1:0-14593 GCA_964547295.1 uncultured Gammaproteobacteria bacterium
ACTGCCTGGCTGATTAAACAAGGAGCAAAACTGGTTTATGATATTGAAGATATAATTGAAGAGTTATGAGTTATGAGTTACGAGTTATGAGTTATGAGTTATGAGTTGTGAACCAATGAAGAAAAAATTACTCAACAAAACGGCTGAAATTTCGAAAAATACTATTAAGTTAAGCAGGAAAATT
Source organism: uncultured Gammaproteobacteria bacterium (assembly GCA_964547295.1). Lineage (GTDB taxonomy): Bacteria > Patescibacteriota > Microgenomatia > UBA12405 > JAHJSD01 > CAYSLZ01. Next base: position 185 of record CAZJMH010000018.1, read on the forward strand.
CCTAATAACCAAGAAAATAGAATAATTAAAAACCAGTTTTTACGGTCTGTATTCTCGATTGGTGCAAATTACAGGGAAGCAATCGAGGCAGAGAGTAGAAAAGATTTTACTCACCGATTGTGCATTTGCAAAAAAGAAGCTAAGGAATCACTTTACTGGATTGAGTTATTGTTATACCATAATAAAAGTTTGACAGATGAACTCAAAAGCTTAGAAACGGATATCGATGAAATTTACCGAATAATATATAAATCAATTAAAACTTTAAAATTAAAATAGCCGTTTTGAAATTTATAATTAATAATTTATAATTCATAATTCTAATTAAATGAAAAAATTGATAATTGTAGAAAGTCCGACCAAGGCAAAGACAATCGGCAAATATGTCGGCAAGGATTTTGAGATTGTTGCCACCATGGGCCATTTGCGGGATTTGCCGAAAAGCAAGTTTGGCGTAGAAATCAAAGAAAAAAACGGCGGGTATCAATTTGATCCGGATTACACTGTCGCCAAAAACAAACAGAAATACGCTTCTAAGTTGAAAAAGGCGGCTGAAAAAGCAAAAGAAATCTACCTTGCCCCTGACCCGGACCGCGAAGGAGAAGCGATAGCCTATCACACGGCTAATATCTTAAAGCTAAAAGCTAAAAGCTATAAACGGGTTACTTTTCATGAAATAACTAAAAACGCAATAAACAAAGCAATGGAAAATCCAGGTAAAATTGACATGGACCTGGTTGACGCCCAACAGGCAAGAAGAGTACTCGACCGTTTAGTTGGATATACTCTTTCTCCACTGCTTTGGAAAAAAATCCGTCGCGGCTTGTCTGCCGGCCGGGTGCAGTCAGTTGCTGTCCGATTGATTGTTGAGCGAGAAAAAGAGATTGAAAAATTCAAACAAGAGAAATTTTATAAAATCTGGGCCGGTTTTATCCCAGAAAAAACTCAAAAAGACCAATCGGATTTGGGATTTACAGCCCAACTGGTTAAATTTGACGGAAAAACGGTTTCTGTCCGTGAAAAAACAGAACTGTTTACCGGCACTCATACTTCCACTAAAACTATTTTTGGTAAGCCGGAAAAGGCAGAATCGGTTATCGCTGATTTGGGACCAGAGTTCAAAATCACCAGCGTTACTAAAAAAGATAAGCTAAACCATCCTTTTGCCCCCTACACCACCTCGTCTCTTCAACAAGACGCTGCTTACAAATTCGGCTGGTCGGCAAAATACACAATGAGTATCGCCCAATCTTTATTTGAAAACGGCCATATTACTTATCACCGGACAGACTCGATAAGTTTAAGCAAAGAAGCTGTTTCTGAAAGCCGGAATGTAATCAAAGAAAAATACGGCGATAAATATCTGCCTGAAAAACCAAAGTTTTATAAAACAAAGTCAAAAGTCGCCCAGGAAGCGCATGAGGCCATCCGGCCAACGGACACAAAAAAAACCAGCGTTCAAATGTTCAAAAATTCAAAATTAAATGATAAAGAGAAAAAGCTTTATGATCTAATCTGGAAACGGACAATTGCCTGTCAAATGGCGCCGGCAAAACTTGCCAAAACCAAGGTTGAACTGAAAAACGGCAAGTATCTTTTTGTTGTCAGAGGAAGTCAAGTTAAATTTGACGGATTTACCAAAGTTTATCCGCTTAAACTATCGGAAAACCTACTACCTAATTTAAAAAAAGACCAAAAAATTTCTACTGATGCATTCGGCGTCACTGACCACGAAACCCGGCCGCCGGCACGTTATTCAGAGGCAAGTTTAATCGCTGAACTGGAAAGCAACGGCATCGGCCGGCCGTCAACTTATGCGCCGATTATTTCAACTATCCGCAGCCGCAATTATGTTGACAAGGAAAAGCGTTTGTTTAAACCAACAGTTATCGGAACAGTGACCACTGAATTTTTGGTTAAATATTTTAAGGATATTATGAGTTTGGAATTTACTGCAGAGATGGAAGATTCCCTTGACAATATCGCTGCCGGAAAAAAAGACTGGCAGCCGGTGCTTTCTGATTTCTGGGGTCCGTTTGATAAAAAAGTAGATCAAGTTGAAGAAAAAGCAGAAAGGGTAAAAATGCCGGTGGAAAAAACCGGAAAAAAATGCCCGGAGTGTAAAAAGGGTGAGTTGGTTATCCGGATTGGAAAGTACGGCAAGTTTTTAGCCTGCGACCAATTTCCGGAATGTAAATACACGGCTGATTTTAATCAAAAAGCCGAGTTTGTCTGCCCAAAATGTGGGGCTGATGTAGTGATTAAAAAAACAAAAAAAGGGGCAAAGTTTTTTTCATGCTCCCGCTGGCCGTCATGCTCTTGGTCTTCCTGGAAAAAACCCAAAAAAGTAGATAATGAATAACAAATTATAATTTAACTACAACGACTCAAATATTTCTTTTACTCTATGTTTTTCCCTACCGGTTAGTAAACACAAATTACGTAAAGAACAACTAGACCCAATAACATGGCAAGCCACTCTTCGATCATGAACGTCGCCCTTCTCATTTAAACAAACTCCATCCATTTCTGTGCTTGCAACTAGAACTGCCTCAAAAGGATTAAGACCTTCATCTTCTATAAGTGATTGCATAAAGCGAAAATCATAAATCTCTTTCATTTCTAAAGTTCTCTTAAAAGCTTATTGGCTTCTTCTCTTTCTTTTCTACTAAGTAACCTTGTTTCTTGACAGCGCCATTGGCCACCCCTACGACCAACCACATGACATGCCGTTCTACGATCAGCATACGAACCATCTTTTTCAGTGGAAACACCATTAAGTTCAGTTCCTGCCACTAAACGCGCCTCAATTGGTGTTAAGCCCTCCTTACTTAATTCTCTTTCGAACTCCCTATCTATTTTGTCAAAAATACCCATTATAAGGTAACGTTATCAAATCTTATAATAAATGTCAAGCGGATGAGAGTAGTTTCTCTAACTTGACTAGTTTTGATTGGTCGGAATTACGCGGTTTGACTTCAATTTTGGTATCCTTGGTTGTCCGGGCAGAAACAACCAGCCGGTAAGGACAGCCAATTAAATCAGCATCGGCAAATTTTTCACCGGGAGAAATATCTCTCCTGTCGTCATAAATAACTTCCACCCCAGCATCAACAAGAGATTGATAAACACTTTCGCTAAATTGACGAACGTCATTTTGGTGGTGATCGAGTCCCACTAAATGGTATTTAAACGGGGCGACAGCTTCCGGCCAGATTATCCCCTGGTCGTCGTGGTGGGTTTCAACAATCAAGGCCATTGTCCGGCCGATGCCGATGCCGTATGACCCCATCCAAAGATATTTATCCTCGCCGCTTTTATCCGTATAAATACAGTTTTGAGGCTGAGAATAAACATGACCGATATTAAAAACATGCCCCCACTCATAGGCCTGTTTTTCATGTAATTTGCCCTTCTTGCAGGCGGCGCAAGTGTCTCCTTCTTTGGCATCAACAATATCTGCTAGGTGCTGATATTCAAAATCACGACCGTAATTGACATTGATCGAATCAGTTTTTTCTTCTTTTTGACCGCCGATAAAGTTTTTTACTTTAGTTAATCCGATATCACCGACATAAACCGCCCCCTTCTCGCCCCAGGAGTGGACATAACCATGTTTGGTGCCTAATTTTTCTAAATCTTTTTCATCTGCCGGTTCTAACCGGCTGACACCTAAATACCGGGCTAGTTTTGATTCATTGACATCCTGGTCGCCTCGAAGAGAGGCGATATATAATTTGCCGTCACTGGTTTTGTAGACAACATTTTTCAAATAGCGCCATTCCGGCTCACCGTAGTGCCTTATGTTATCTTCCATTGTTAACACCCATTCCGGCTGGTCAATAATTTGAAATTCTTTTAATTTCTCGTCTGGGTTTTTTTCGTCGCGGACAAACTCTGCTTTTTCCTGATTGGCAGAATAGCCGCAGTTATCGCAAACCAAATAAACGTTGTCGCCGTGATCAGAATCAACCATAAATTCATGCGAAACCGCTCCCCCAATTGCCCCGGAATCAGCCAAGACTGGGCTTACTTTTAAATCTAGTTTTTCGGCAATCCGTAAATAAGCGTCATAGTAATTCTGATAACTTTTTTGAAATTGTTTTTCGTCAGCGGCAAAAGTGTAGGCGTCTTTCATCATAAATTCCCGCACCCGGAGCAGACCGCCTCTCGGCCGCTTGTCATCTCGGAATTTTTTTGAAAACTGATAAATTTCAATCGGCAAGTCGCGATAAGAAGGCTGAAACATTTTCACCAGCTCAACCATCATTACTTCTGCTGTCGCTCCGAGGGTAAAAGTGGTTCCGTAATGGTCTTCAACCAACAGCATTTCTTCACCAAAAATCTCTGCCCGGTCAGTTTTGTTCCATATCTCTAACGGGTGAAGCGTGGGCACTTCCAATTTTTGACAACCGATAGTTTTCATTTCCTGGTCAATAACCCGGTATATTTTTTCCCATACCCGCATACCTAAAGGCAGAAAAGCCCACCGGCCGGTGGTAAATCGGCGGATAAACCCGGCTTGGTAGAGATATTTGTGGCTGGGAATTTGAGCGTCGGCAGGTATAGTCTTTTGGCTTTTAGCAAAGAGGTTTGTGTAACGCATGGAATATTATAACAGAAGGTTGAAAGGAAAGAGCGCGCGAGTGTAGCTAGGGCATCGGGGTTGGCTCTTCATACCGGCCTTCGTATCGTTCGATGATTTCTTTAGCAACTGGAGCAGCGTCAGAAGCTCCACCGCCGCCGCGTTCAAGAAAAACAGTAATTACTACTTGATTTTCAGTCACACCATCCGAGGAGTCACCTTGTAACACCTCGGAGGTGTAACTTCTCGGCTGATAAAAAAGCGTAAACCAAGCATGAGTATCCTCAGTACTCTTGCTAATTTCAGAGGTTCCTGTTTTACAGGCAATGTTATCTTGATCATAAAAAATAGGCGTGGTTCCGCCTGGCTGACAAGCAGAATACATTCCTTGTCTAATTAATTCAATATGTGCTTTAGAAACATCTAATAATTTGCAATCATCCTTTTCTGAATCACCATGACTTAAAGACAAGTGTGGCCGACATAATTTTCCGCCATTGGCAATAATTGATGTCTCCAAAGCTACTTGTAAAGGAGTTGCCGTTAAATCGCCTTGTCCAATTGCTACATGATAGGTGTTACCCAAAAACCAAGGCTCTCCTTTGGCCTGCTTTTTCCATTCAGGCGTCGGTAATAGACCACTAACTTCTGCTGGCAAGTCTATTCCGGTTTTCTGGCCAAAATTAAAATATCTTGCCCACTTTACTAAAGAATTTATACCTAACCACTCACCTACTTTATAAAAATATATATCATTTGACCGCTGAATTGCTTTGACTAAATTAACCATTCCTTCTGTTCTACCATGACTTGTCCAAAGCCAATTAGCATAGCTCCATTCATCAATCCGAATTATTCCAGTATCTTCAACTTCTTTGTCAGCGTCAATTTTCTTTTCCTCCAAGCCGGCTAGGCCAGTAACTAACTTAAAGGTAGAGCCCGGAGGATAAGCACCACCAATTGTCCGATTAAGCATTGGCAGTTGATTATCATTCAAAATATTTTTAATTTGGTCGTTATCACGATAAAGTGTAAATAGGTTAGGGTCATAGGAAGGAAAAGAAACCATAGCTAAAATACTTCCATCTTCCGGATTAAGAATAATTACGCCTCCTTTTTTTCCTTGCATTGCTTCCCAAGCAGCTTGCTGCCAACTTAGATCTAAACTGACTATTAAATCATCGCCGGGAAGCGGATCCTTTTTTCCCAACTCTCTAATAATTTTTTCATTGACACCAACCTCAATAACTCTTTCACCGTCCTCACCTCTTAACCAACCATCATAATATTCTTCTAATCCACCTCGACCAGCCATTGACCCGAATTTGAACTCCTGCTGGCCAACTTCTTCATGAGTAGCCTCACCAAGATAACCAGTTAAATGAGCAGTCGTTTCTTTTAACGGATATTCCCGAGCCCATTTTTTTAACAAATCACCGCCCTCTGATTCTAACTTGAGAGCTTCCTGCCGAGAAATCTCTTCGCCCTCCATATTAAAATAAACAATGGTATTTTGAGCTAACGCCTGTCCATCCCTGGTTAAAATTCTCCCCCTAGCGGAAGGAATATTGATTTGTCTAACCCGGTTGTTATCAGCTAAATTACGATAATAAGCACCGCGGACAATCATTAAATCTACCGTTCGAGTTAAAAAAACTCCAAAAATAGCAATTAAGAGATACTTTAAAGCAGTTTGTATATTGGGATACTTAATCATCTGAATTTTATTTTATAACTCCAAGAGTAATTAGTTTACTTAAATCAACAGACCAACTCAGTCTTACCTCCTGGAAAACTTTGTCTTCAGTCGGAAAAACCTCTTCAATCTTGCCTATCCAAAAAATATCACCTGTTTCAATAACTGCACCCACCCAGTTACCAGGAACAACTGGCTGTTTATCTAATATTTCCTTAACGTATAAATTTTGGCCATCACTCGACAGAATACCTTCACCAACTAAATTCGTTTCGGATTCTAATATATCTTGAGTAGACCAAATTTTGACTGGCAATTTTGTTTTTGTTGACAACAACAAGTTAACCTTAGCATTTTTACCATAAATTTCATCGATTTTACCAACTAAAAATGGCCCGGAGACTACTGATGCTTGATTTTCTATTTCTTCAGAATTATCAAGAAAAATAATAAGCTCTTGATTACCTAAACTCAAAATTTTTGCTAGTTCAAATCTTGTCTCCGGACGCACTTGAGCACCTAATAGGCGCCTCACTTGAATATTTTCTTCTTTCAAACTAACTAATTCCGCCTGACATTGACCTAATTGATCACTTAATAAACCTGGATCATCTTGACCGCTAATTAGTGAAGAATATAAATTATCCCTCCACCCCATTGCTAAACTCAAACCACCTTTAAGCCAATTTAGCATTCCAAAATAATTAAAAGTTAAAAAGCCAAAACTGATTAAAATTATGATTAGAATTTTTTTCACTTCATTTTTTTAACTGCTATTTCTCTAAGTAATTTCGGATTCTCAATTAACTTTAAACAACCATTAACAACACTGGCCATTGGGGCTTTAGTCGTCCATACCGGCATTTTTGTCTCTTCCTCAATAAGCTTTTCTAAACCCTCTAATTGTGATCCGCCACCACTTAAAACAATTCCACGTCGTGAAATGTCAGCAGTCAATTCTGGTGGGGTTTCTTCTAGCAGCTCATTAAGTGTCAACTTTATTTCCTGAATAACCGGCGACAACGCTTCCCTAACTTCCTCTTTCCTTATCTCAATAATTTTAGGTAATCCATTTTCTAAATTTCTACCTTTTATTTCCATTTGAACATCCCTTTTATTACTGTTTACCGATAATACACTACCCAAATTTATTTTTATTTTTTCAGCAGTCGGAGTGCCAACCAAAACACCATATTTAACTCTTAAAAAATTAACCAGTATTTGATCCATTTGGTTCCCAGCCACTTTTAGACAACGATTAAGAACTATTCCTCCTAATGAAACTATCGCTAACTCTGTTGTTCCACCACCAATGTCAATGATTAAATTCCCTGCTGGCTTATCAATAATTAAACCAGAACCTAAGGCAACTGCCAACGGCTCTTCAACCAAATAAACCTGACCAATACCAGCTTGGATTGCTGCTGAACTAACAGCTCTTTTTTCTACTTCAGTAATTCCAGTAGGCACTCCAATTACTACTACCGGCTTTAAAGCTCGAGGCAAACGAGTAGGTAGTTCATTAACTAATTTAAGTATATACTTCAAAAAATCTACTGTCGCATCAAAATCAGCTATCGCCCCTTCATTAAGTAACCTAATCACCTCAATTTGTTGAGGTTCTTTACCTTGCATTTGTTTTGCTTTAGAACCATAAGCAATAATCTCGCCTGGCTTCTTCAATTTTCTCAAACGGCGAGCAATCATTGTTGACTCCTCTAAAATTATTCCCTTACCTTGCACGCCAACCATAGTATTTGAAGTTCCTAAATCAATGGCTAATCTGAGACGTAAATCGTTAAACATTAATCTATTATAATATAGTAATTAATAATCGTCATGAAAAATTTAAATAAACTAATTTATTGGTCGTATGCCAGTTTATTTTTCTTCATTCCCCTGATTTTTGTTCCTTGTAGTTATGAGCTATTTGAATTTAACAAAATTGTTCTTGTTTATTTTTTTACAATAATAATTTTATGGTCCTGGCTTACCAAGATAATCCTACAAAAAAAACTTATTTTTCACCATACATTTTGGGATATTCCTCTCATTTTATTTTTGTTCAGCCAAATTATTTCAACTATATTCTCAATTGATCCACACACAAGCATTTTTGGTTATTACTCAAGATTTAACGGCGGATTGTTATCTACACTTTGTTACCTTACTCTCTATTGGGCGGCAGTTAACAATCTAAACAAACAAAAGGCTAAAAAAATAATTACTTTTGCCCTGGCTGGTGGTGTTTTAGTTGCTGTTTACGGAATCGCCCAACATTTTGGCATTGATAAGGATTATTGGGTACAAGATGTCCAAAGACGAGTTTTTTCAACTCTGGGTCAACCAAACTGGTTAGCCGCCTATTTGAATATATTGATATTTTTAACCATTCGTCATCCTGAGTGCAGCGAAGGATCCCCTCAGCACAAAAAATCCAAGGGGTTTCTTCACTCGCTAAAGACGCCGCAGAATGACGCTATATTATATCTTCTATTTTCTATTTTCTACACTACCCTCCTTTTTACTAAATCCCGTTCAGGTTTTCTTGGTTTTGTAATTCCATTCAGTATTTGGTTAATTCACAATTTAAAGACAGGCCGCGACTTGTGCCTAAAAAATAAAAAACTAAAAAATACTGGCTTAACAGTCCTCATTACCATAATTCTATCAATCTCCATCGGTATCCCTTTCTCCGTCAAGGATAAGTTAAACGTTTCTTTCCTTAGTGACGTTCCCAACTCGCAACCCGCAACCCGCAACTCGCAATCTGGTTTAAATATCACCCCATCTTCTAATATCCGTCGTATAGTTTGGCAAGGAGGAATTAATTTATGGAAACAAAACCCAATTGTCGGAACCGGTATAGAAACTTTTGGCTACTCCTATTACTGGGTTCGACCCAATGAACATAATACAACTTCAGAATGGAACTTCATTTATAATAAGGCCCACAACGAACTTATAAATTTTGCCGCCACAACGGGAACATTGGGAATTGCAACATATCTTGTTTTAATTATTACTGCACTAATATTTTCTTTAAAAAACTGTTTATATTCCATCTTCTATATCCTAATTTCTATTTCAATTACTAATTTTTTTGGTTTTTCTGTCGTAACTACATCTTTATTTTTCTTTCTTTTACCCGGAATTGTATGGATAGCCGAGGGTAAAAAACACCCTCCCAAAAACCTTCAAGGTTTAGAATTCCCAACCTTGAAGGTTAACAGGATTGTCAAAACAATTCTTACTGGATCCACCACTATTATTTTTCTAATCCTAATTTCTTTTATCGTCTGCTATTGGCTGGCTGATTTTCACTATGCCAAAGGCGAAAAATATGCTAAATCTGGACTGCTAAATAGCGGAATTGAGCATTTAAATCGTGCTATTCGGCTTAACCCCCTAGAGCCTAATTTTTACTCAGAAAGAGGCGTCACCTATGCTAAACTTGCCGGCTATTTCGCTCAAGAAAATGAAATAGAAGAAGCGGAAAAATATATTAAACCAGCAGAAAATGATTTGCAAACTGCTTTGAATATTTCCCCATATCACATAAATTTTTACAAAAGCAAAGCAAGAATCTATTACTATCTAGCTCTCTATGACCTCAATTTACTAGAAAAGGGAATAAAAACTCTGGAAAAAGCAGAAAAGCTTGCTCCCACTGATCCCAAAATACCATTTAACATCGCCCAAATATACCAAACTCTGGATGAAAACAATAAAGCAAAAAAATATTATCAAAAAACCTTAGAATTAAAACCAAATTACTTAGAGGCAAAAGAAAGGCTAGAAGAATTATAATTTACATATTACTTATTACTTTCTCTATATCAACTTCCTTTAATTCCCCCTTATCCTCCTTAAAAATACTCCCCTTTTCCTCCTTAATATGATCAACAAAGAGAACTCCTTTTAAATGGTCTAATTCATGTTGAAAAACAATTGCCATTAAACCCTCAATTCCTTCCTCTCTGGTTTCTAATTTATTGTTTACTAAAGTCTGATAACGAACATTAACTTCCATCCACCGTTTAACTGTTCCATAAAGATTAGGAAAAGACAAACAACCTTCATAAAAATTCTCTCGGTCGCCATTATGTGTGTAAACCTGAGGATAAACTTTTTCTTTATCAAAAGTATCAATAATTTGAGGATTAATATAAAGGTGAATATGGTCATGCCCAGGATGATGGATGGCAAAAATAGACAAATTTTCTCCAATTTGAGGCGCGGCTAAACCTATACCATTATCTTTATTATTAAGAGTTGACTTTAGTTTATCAGCTACTTCAATAACTTTATCATTAACTTGCTTAATTTTAATAGACTTCTGGCGTAAAATTTTATCTGGATACTTAACTATCATGTTCCCTTTCCTCAGGTGGCTGATAAAACATTTCACCTTTTCGCTTTAAATCTTTAATACATCGAGTGCACAAATATTGAGTTAATTTTTCGCCCTGTTTAGTATAATAAGTTTTCTTTTGGATATTCGGTTTAAATTTACGAATTGTTTTATTTTCTGCGTGAGAAACTGTATATCCTTTTACCGATTTTTTATTACAACGTTGACATTTCATAATATTGTATAATACCAAATAGGTATGTTTTTATCAACGATTATCATTATTTTAATCGCTGTTTCAGTTCACGAATTTGCCCACGCCTGGGCGGCTGACCGGCTAGGCGACCCAACCGCAAAATTGAACGGCAGAATGACACTTAATCCAATTGCTCATCTTGACCCGATTGGAACTCTAACTCTTTTTCTTTTTGGATTTGGCTGGGGAAAACCGGTCCCAGTTGACAGTTATAATCTTCAAGACCCAAGACGCGACGAGGCGTTGATTTCTTTTGCCGGACCTCTCAGCAACATAATTATCGCCATTTTATTTGGACTAATATTTAAGCTTTCTCCTTACCAACCAATAAATAGCAATTATAAAATATTAATTGATTTTTTAAAGATTAACTTTGGCCTTGCCTATTTTAATCTCTTGCCAATTCCCCCTTTAGATGGTTCTAAAATCTTATTAGGTTTTCTGCCTTTTGAAACAGCAATAGAAGTAGAAGAAGTTTTATCTCAATACGGCTTAATTTTTCTATTAATGTCTTTTTTGCCTATTTTTAACAACCAAAGTTTAATCAGCCTTATTTTGGGACCACTAGTAAACATCTCTGCAAGTTTACTTATCTGAATAATTTTGATTGGTTTTGTTTAACTTTGCTGGGCTTGACAAATATACTTAAAAAGCATTAGAATTATATTGTCCCGTTGGGGAGAATTTTTACAATTAGGCAAGAGCTTTTCCTCCACAAGCAATATAAGGGAGGACGGAGTTCTCTGTTGACCTCCAATGTCATCAGGGACAGTCCACCCACTTTGATTTTTCGAGGAAAATCGTTGCCTATAGCCTCAGCGGGATTTGACTACTTCGTAAAAAATAATATAACCATTTAGTAATAATTTCGTTAAATTTTGATATAATATGGATGTTTGCCTGGGTAGCTCAGTGGTAGACCTGCCCGCCAGTCGCCTAGCGCCGATGTAGCTCAATGGTAGAGCAACCCCTTTGTAAGGGGTAGGTTGGAGGTTCGATTCCTCTCATCGGCTCCAGACGCTTGGCAGGCAGAGTAATCACTTTGTAAGCGATAGGTCGTGGGTTTGACTCCCACCCCAGGCTCTAATTTTTGTGGTATAATCATTTGCTGTGACAAAATCAATTAGATACCAAGTCGGTTTAGAATGTTCTGAATGCGGTGAATTTAACTATATTACCGAAAAAAACAAACAAACTGTAGAAGGCAAGCTTAAAATAAAAAAATACTGCCGCCACTGCCGCAAACATACGGCGCATAAAGAGAAAGCGAAGCTAAAATAGCCCGGGCCTGTGGCTCAGTTGGCTAGAGCGCTTGCATGGCATGCAAGAGGTCAAGGGTTCGAATCCCTTCAGGTCCACCACGTAATAATTTTGTTTACAAAATTACACGTGGTAGGAACGTTTAAATCTTTGATTTATTACGTTCCACCAATTTTCAATATCTCTCCTTGTGCAACTCCACTTCTCCGTTTTCAACAATAATATATGAAGCCAAACCTAAATTAATAAACCCAATATTGGCATACTTTATTTTTTTATTTAAGAAAGCCAAATGAATATGTCCCAATATCAGCCACTCATCTTTTAATATTCTTTTCTTTTTGTAATTTATTGTTTTTTTTAGGTCTAAATAACGATATATATAAAAACTCGGAGCCAGCCATCCAGTGATTTTTATTAAATACCTTTCTACTAAATTATGAATCCTGGTTATAAATTTACGCATAATATTTGGTAAAAAACTAAATTTTTCAAGCCCGGGAGCTATTCTATGCCCGTGTTGGACTAAAAATTCTTCATCCCCCGACTTAAATCGATATTCATCTACAATCTGGTCGCAAAAAAGATATTCTTTGCCTGTTCGAGATAAAAAGTCATGGTTGCCGGGAAGATAAACCGCTTTTTTTTCCTTAAGTAGAGGAAACAACCCCTGCCATTGGGAATTAATAAATCCATCCAAGTCAATAAAATATTGCTCGTAAAAATCACCGGCGATGATTACTTTATCCGCCGAAGAAATAATTTTTTTTAGGAAGTCAGACTTCCTTTGATCAAATTTATCAGTTAAATGCGTGTCGGAAAAAATCAAATATTTCATCAAAACTTATTTTACAACAAGTTTGTTATCAGGAACACTCGGAGTTCGAACAGCAATAAAAATAGTTGGTTCGATTACTTCAACAACCTCTTCGTGAGTTCCAGCTTTTTCAAAAACAAAATCGCCTTTCTCAAGAATATATTCTTCGCCATCAATAACGACTTTTAATTTTCCTTCAATTATTATAAACAACTCTTCTCCCTTTGGATGATAATGTTTTGGTTCAACATCACCGGGGTTTAATTGGCCATACTTAACTTCCAACTCATTTGTTTTCAAAATACTTCCTTCAGACATAAAATGACCACACAGCCACCCACGAGTTTTCTGATATTTTTTGACATTGCTGATTATATAATTCATTATATTTAAGACCTGTAAAAATCTTTGGTTTTATTATTCTAATCGCTTAAAAATTATATTTGGGTTAACAAATACTTTTTAGTTCTTTAATGAAATGCATATTTAAACTATGGTCAACTATAATTTTCTGGCCAAACTCTACATATTTTTCTTGATAAGTAATTCCTTGTCCATCCGGGATATACCTTTTAAAACGTACATTCTTTGTGCTGCGTTATAACCTGGGGCCAGACCGACTCCAATACCTACTTGCTTAGATTTTTGTGAAACTATTTTTTCAGCTTCGTCCATTAACTTACTTCCAATTCCTAGTCGTTGATATTTGAGAAGCACATTGAGATCAACTATTTCTGGAATATTATTCTCTTTAAATAACGGATAATCTGATTCCCAAACAATAGTTACATAACCAACAAACTTTTTGTTTTTGAAAGCAACTAAAACAAATCTTTTATTCTGTTCCTGTTCAGCTAAATATTTTTCATATTGTTCTTTTGATTTGTTCCAACCAATCTTTTGAAAGGCCAACGAGATTTTTTTAATATCCTTTTCCGCAAGTTTTTTTATTGTGATTATCATTGAATTGTATTATAGCAATTTTCAATCTTTGGTAATTAAAAAATGTCTAAATTTTGGGGCTTACTATTTGAAATTCCGTGAAAGTTTTGTTTAATTTTCTCTTCTAGTGTATCACTCGCTATTTCGAATATAAACAAATTTATTTAAATAATTTTTTAGCATTTTGTTAATGCTTCTTCTACCCCAACCTGATTTCAAATATTTCTCTCTGGCCTTAGCGTCTTTTTTATTTAAAAAGGCTTCATAATAAATTAATTTCCAAGGACGAAATGGCCTTGTAGCTTTACTTTTACCACTATTATGTTCTTTTAACCTTCTCCTGTAATCTGTTGTATAACCAATATACAAAGAGCCATCCACAGTTGATTGAAGAATATATACATAAAACATAATTTATTTGTATTGGCGAAACGTAATAAATCGAAGATTTACACGTCCCAGCCACGTTTAATTCTGCAAAGCAGAATTATTACGTGGC
>CAZJMH010000019.1:0-13878 GCA_964547295.1 uncultured Gammaproteobacteria bacterium
AAAAAGACAAATAAGAATGAAAGCAGAAAAATTGCAGACTTTGACATTAGAAATAATGATAACACCAAATTATTTAAAGATGCAAATTATTATCTAAATATTAAATTATATGTATAAAACAAAAATTCGGCTTGTCAAGTTTTGTTCACGATCGTAAATAAAAGTTGACACTAGCCAAGTATAAGAAAATAATAATGTTAGTTTTTGTTCACGATCGTGGGAAAATAACTACCTTTTTATAGGGTTTCTACTGTTTAAATCGAGGTATAGTTGATGTGAAGATATAAAGTTGTAATGTCGGAATCTTTGTGGTCAAGACGGACATATGGTAATTTACAACCTCCAACTCCAGTATAGCTTCCCCGGTATAAAGTTCCACTATCAACACTATAAACACTTAGGGAAGTTGAAACTATATCAACTCCAGTGTGAAAACTGTAATAACGACCAACCCAAGTATTGCTTATTGCCCAAGTATTACCATAACCTTGAGTCATTCTAATTGGCGGCTGGAGCGGCCAATCCCAATCACCTGAGGGGTTAAAAGTATCACCGGAATCATTAACATGGTCAACTGATTTTAAATAGTTAAATGGATTAACAACCTGGCCATCTTTTTTAACTGTAAAGTGTAAATGAGTTCCAGACGAATTACATGATGAACCTGGAATAACTGAAGCAATTCTTTCCCCAGCCCCTACTTCACCAACTTCTGCTTCTGTTCCCTTTCCAGCTAAAATTGCCTGGATTGCTTCATATTCTGCTCTTACTTGGGACAATAAGCGTTGATATTCTCTTTCATCGTTCCTAGTTACCTCAAGAAGATGAGCTTTTTCTCTTTTTTGCAAATCAAGGCTGTTTTTTTGGCTATCAAGCTGGGCTTTTAAATTTTCCAGTTCGAGCTGTTTTTCTTCTTTTTCTGCTTTTCTTTGATCATAATCAGCCCGCATCTGCTCCATTGCCAGAAGCATTTCCCGATCATTTAACTGCGCTAGCTGAAAATATTTCCACCGGCTGAAAAAATCTCCAAATCGATTAGAAGATAAAAACAAATCCAAAGGTGAAATTTGGCCGGCCTTATATGTTGCTATAACTCGATTTATAAATAAAACTGATACATCATTTAAGGATTTGTCTAAAACACCAATTTTACGCCCCAAATCTTCAACCTGAGCTTCGACTAACTCAATTCTATTCAAGGTTTGGCTTATGCGCAACTCAGTCAACTGAATCTCAGAATTCATATAGGTTATCTGGTTAGTCAGGGTAGCTGCTTGTTGTTGAGTTTGACTGATTTTTCCCTGTAATTCGTTAATACGGTCTTCCAGCTTAGAGATTTCCTCGGATAAATCATCAGCAAATACTCTAAAACCTAAAAAGAAGGGAAGAAGTAAACCAAAAAGAAAAATAATTACTTTATGTTTCATTATTTTATCTGCCGCCGGCTGGCTATCCAGGCAGCAACAAATCCCAACAACAAACCAACAACTATTTGGCCACTGATAAACATGGCCAAAGTAGTTAGTTCAGTTGGCAAAACTGAAATTGGAGCAAAAAAAGTTAATATTTCATTCCGCCAATAATAGATTGCTCCAAAAACTATGGCCACGCCTAGTAATGAGCCAATTAAGCCGTAAAAAATTCCTTCTAATAAGAATGGGGCTTGGATATACAAATTACCTGCCCCAATTGATCTCAGAGCTGATATTTCATCTCGGTGAATACGAATCTTCATTCCAATTATCACCATTATTACTACTAACGAAACCAAGCCAAAAATTCCAACCAAAATTATGCCGGAATTACGAACTGCCTTTACCCAAAAAGATAAGCGCTGGACAACCTCTTCCTGAAAAATAACTTCTTCCACAAATTCTGTTTTCGCTTCCAAAAATTGAGCAATTTGGCTTAACTGGTTTGGGCTATCTGCTGATATTTCTATTGAAGCGGGTAAAATATCGGCACTTACCATTTCTAGCAACAAGGGATTATCTTTATTTTGTTCGCGGTATATTTCCAGTGCTTCTTGCTTAGAAACAAACCTAACCTCTTTCACTCCTTGCCGATTTTTTATCTCTGATTCAAAACTTTGAACCTGACTTTGAGTAAGATCATCGCGCAGAAAAGCAGTTACTTCCGGTCGGCTCTCAAAATAATTTAAAACAACACCAAAAATTAAAACTACTGCAATTAATAAGCTGGCCATAAAATAATTCAGCCACATAACCAATATTGCCGATAGACTTTGAAATGGCGCTCGGCGAAGGTGATGCCACATTCTTTTACAAGCACCAAACTGAGTTTTTATTTTTAACTGGTTATTCGTATTTTCCTTTTTCTTTGTCATAGACTATTTCTCCTTTATCTAGCTTAATTACTCTTTTTCCGGCTGAGTTAACTATATCAAAATCATGAGTCGCCATGATAACAGTTGTTCCAGATTTATTAATTTTTTCTAATAAATTCATTATTTCCCAACTTGTTTCTGGATCAAGGTTTCCAGTTGGCTCATCTGCCATTAATAAATTAGGATTAATTATTAACGCTCTAGCCAAACAAACACGCTGTAGTTCTCCACCTGAAAGTTGGGCCGGAAACATCTGCCAACGATCAGTTAAATTTACTTTTTCTAAAACATGCCGCAGTTTATCTGCTTTTTTTTCCCTTTCTGTTTTAACTACATCTAAAGCCATAATAATATTTTCAGCAACAGTTTGACGTTTAAGCAAACGGTAATCTTGATAAACCATACCAATTCTGCGCCTTAATTGGAGTATCTTTGATTTTTTAGTTTTTTTATTAATTTCTAAGTCGTCTACAATAACTTTACCCTGATTGGCAAAATACTCTCCCCTAATCAGTTTTAAGATAGTGCTTTTTCCAGCACCTGAGCGACCGGTAATGAAGAGAAACTCTTTTGGTTTTACTTCAAATGAGATATCTTTAATCGCAGCAACCGGCCCAAAATCCTTGGTAACACCTGAAAATTTAATGCGCATTTATTTATTTTAAAACCTTAACAGCGCCAACATCCATTAACCAGCCAACTTTTTGGGCGGCAAAAGTCTCTCCCCAAACCTTAACTTCTCGGCCAATAAAAAGGTCCAAATCCACTAAAGACGAAGTTAAATAAGCAATTTGAGACTCCCCGCCTTCTCTAACTAGCTTGTGTGTTCCTTCACCCTCACTTAAATTAGCTTCTAAAACGCCCTGGGCCTCATCAGTGAATAAGTCATCTTTTTCACCATAAGTTTCGCCAACCTTTACCTTAATTTTTCCATTTTCCTGGTCTAATTGTTGCTGGTATCCTTCTTGGGAAGAAATAGGAATTAGCTTAGAAATACCAAAGCCAGTTCCTACACCGGCTAAAATAATTAGAAAAAAACCAATAATTAATTTTGGATCTATTTTTTTAACTTGATCAAAATTTAATTTTTTTATTGGTGTCTTTTCAGTTTCTTTTTTAGTTACGTCCATACTACAAATACGATATAATAAACTTAATCATTTTGCAACTGCTTTAATTCCGCCTGGATAAAACCGTCTAAATCTCCGTCAAGAACTGATTGAGCATCACTGGCTTCATATCCAGTCCGAGTATCCTTAACTAGCTGATAAGGATGCAAAACATATGACCGAATTTGTTCACCCCAAGTTGGAACCGGGTTTTTACCTTTTAATTTACGCCTTTCAGCACGCCGCTCTTCTTCCTGTCTTTCCCATAACTTAGCTTTTAAAATCTGCATTGCCATTTGCTTGTTTTTTAATTGTTTCCTTTCCGCCTGGCAGGCAACAACAATGTTAGTCGGCTTATGTCTTAACCGAACTGCTGTTTCTACTTTATTAACATTTTGACCGCCATGGCCGCCAGAGCGAAAAGTTTCCATCTCAATTTCATCTGGATCAATTTTTACATCAATATCATTCTTAAAAACAGGTAAAACCTCAACTTTAGCAAAAGAAGTTTGACGTAAGTTTTGGGCATTAAAAGGTGATATTCTTACCAGACGATGGACTCCGGATTCTTTTTTTAAGTAACCATAAGCATATCGACCAGAAATTTGCAAAGTTACTGATTTAACACCTGCTTCTTCGCCTGGAATTAAATCAACGACACTTACCTTCCAGTCATTATTTTGACAATATTTAATATACATCCGCTGGAGCATTGCTGACCAATCCATTGCTTCTGTTCCACCTTGACCAGCATGAATTGAAAGCAAAGCATTTTTTTTATCATATTTTCCAGATAAAAAGGTTTTTAGTTCTAATTCTGATAAACTTTTTTCAACTTGAACTAATTCTTTTTTCAAATCTTTTTTTATTTCCTTTTCTTCTTGGCTTTTTTCAACTAAGCTTATCATTTCCTCTACTTCTTTTAGATTCTGGCCAATTGTCTCTAATTCTTCAATTTCATTAGCTATTTCACCAAGCTGGCTCATTACTTTTTGTCCATAAGTAGCATCTACCCATAAATCCTCTCTTCGGCTTTCTTTTTCAAGCTTTTGCATTTCTTTTTTTAACTCAGCCATATCAACACTTGACTTAACCTGGTTAAACCTTTTTTTTAGCTGGTTTAATTTATTCTTTATTTTCGTCATCTTCAATTTCATTAATTAAGGTTTCACAAACTTGCCTTATTGCCTCCTTTTTTATATCTTTTTTTTGTTTTTCGGGAAAACCATCAATTTCATCGGTTGTTTGTAAAATTATTTTTTCTATCTCTTCTGCTAATTTCGTTTCCCGGATAATTTGTTCAGTTTCTTTAATTACCTGATCACCATCTTGATAAAAACGTTGATTTATTTTTTCAACCTGTTGTTTAACTACTTTTGGTAAAACTTGATCAATACCCTGACTTATTGCCTCAATTTCTTGACCCATTACCTTGCCTTCCTTATTAAAACCTGTTTCTAAGCTCTCAGATTCAATTTGACTGGAAAGCCAATAAATTAAACCACCGGCGATTGCCAAAAAAAGGATAATTCGAATCAGGCTTGGTTGATAGCCATTTTTATCTTTCTTTGCCATACCCAATTGTATCAGATTTATTCACTCAAATTTTGGATAGCAGCATTTCTTATATTTCTTGCCCGATCCACACGGACAGGGGTCGTTTCGACCCGGAGACGGCTGGTCAGAGACAATCGGTTCAATTTTTTTTGTTTCTGAGTTTGATGAGCTGACATCTTCTGGCTTTTGTTGACTAGGGTCAACTATTTTGCCTCTTCCCTCACTCATTCGACCTGAAACAGACGGTTTTATACCAACATCAACTCTCATAATTCTTCTAGCAAGGTGATGTTCAATTTTACCCAATAATTCTTGAAACATTTGATAACTTTCTTTTCGATACTCTACCAATGGGTCTCGCTGACCATAACCCCGCAACCTAACCCCCTCTTTTAGATTGTCCAAAGCAGTTAAATGGTCCACCCAAAGATTATCAATGGTATAGACCAATACTGATTTCTCAATTTCTCTAGCCGCCTCTGAGCCAATAACTTTTTCTCGCTGATTATAAAATTGGTTAAACTTTTTCATTAACCATTGAATTGTTTTTTCTTCCTTTAAGCCGCTTATTTTATCCTGCCAATTTTTTCTTATCTGACTATCCTCAACAGGGATAATTTCACAAAAACCAATAATCAACTTTCTATAGTCAGACTCCATTGTTTCGGGGTCTAAACTAATATTCCACAAAGTTTTAAACTGATTATTAATTATCTCTTTAATTCTTTTTTTTAATTTATGAGGAGATTTTTCAAAATCTTCAAGGATTTCTCTTCGCCTTTGATAAATTATTTCCCGCTGTTTATTAACAATATCATCGAATTCAACCAAGCTTTTTCGGATATCATAATTAAAGCCTTCTACTTTTACCTGAATTTGCTTAATCATTTTAGTCACCATCGGGTGGCTTATCGGCTGATTTTCCGGCATATTGAGGCGCGCCATCATATTACTGATTTTTTCACCGCCAAAAACCCGCATCAGGTCATCCTGGAGGGAAACGTAAAATTTTGAAGCACCAGGATCACCCTGACGACCTGACCGGCCCCGAAGCTGATTATCTATCCGTCTTGCCTCATGACGTTCTGTTCCAATAACGTAAAGACCACCAAGACTTAAAATTTCTTCTCGCCTTTCTTGCCACGCTTTCATTTCTTTTGTAAATTTGGAACTTGAAAATTGACTTTCTTTGGGTTTTTCTCCACCCAAAACAATGTCTACTCCTCGCCCAGCCATGTTAGTAGCAATTGTCACTGCTTTTGGACGACCAGCCTGAGAAATAATTTTCGCTTCTTTTAAATGATGTTTGGCATTTAAAATTTCATGGGGAATATTTTTCTTTTTTAAATAATTGCTGACCATCTCGTTTTTATCAATTGAAGTTGTTCCAACCAAAACTGGCTGGCCACGCTGATAACATTGCTCTATTTCAGCGGCAACAGCAGTAAATTTTGCTCTTCTCGTTTTATAAATCTCATCCGGATAATCTTTTCTAATTACCGGCTTATTGGTCGGAACTACAATAACGTCTAAATCATAGATATTTTTAAACTCTTCTTTTTCTGTTTCAGCGGTTCCTGTCATACCTGATAAAACTTTATATTTGCGGAAATAGTTTTGAAAAGTGATTGTCGCCCAGGTTTTTGATTCTTTTTGAATCGTGACACCTTCTTTCGCCTCTACTGCTTGATGAAGGCCATCAGACCAGCGCCGGCCCTCCATTAACCGGCCGGTAAATTCATCAACAATTAGCACTTCGCCGTCTTTAACAACATAATCATCGTCTTTTTCAAATAATGTCCGTGCTTTTAAAGCATTTTCTATCTGGTGAATTGTTTCAAAATCTTCTTCATATAAATTATCAACGCCTAATTTACGTTCGATCTTACGAATTCCATATTCAGTTAACATTGCTGTTCTTGCTTTTTCATCAATAATGTAATCTGTTTCCGGGAAAAGCTCCTCGGCTAATTGAGCATATTGATAATATTTGTCAGTCGGTTTTTGTTCCGGCGAAGAAATAATTAACGGCGTTCTTGCCTCGTCAATTAAAGCAAAGTCAATTTCATCAACAATAGCAAAATGATGTTCCCTTTGAACGTAATCATCTAAATTTTGGGACATATTATCCCGAAGATAATCAAACCCAAATTCATTATTTGTTCCATAAGTAATATCAGCCTGATAAGATTCTTTTCGGTCAACTGGTTTTAAATTTTCTAGGCGCCAGTCATCAGCTTTGGTTTTATATTCTGGGTCGAAGATAAATGACTGCTGAGGGATAATGCATCCAACTGATAATCCCAATAAATTAAAAACTGGCCCCATCCATCCGCAGCCAATCCTGGCCAAATAATCATTAACAGTAACTAAATGCGCACCTTTGCCTTCTAAAGCACGCAAATAAAGGGCCGGTGTAGCTGATAATGTTTTTCCTTCACCTGTTTTTTCTTCTGCTATTTTACCCTCCCAAAGGGCAACTGCCGCCATCATCTGAACATCGTAATGTCGCATTTCCAAAGTTCTTACTGCTGATTCACGAACAACAGCAAAAGCTTCAGGCAATAACTCTCTAGGATTAAATCCTTCAGCAATTTTTTCTTTAAACTCTTCAGTTTTATTTTTTAAATCCTGGTCAGAAAGCTTTTGAATTTTGGTTTCCTGAGCATTTATTGCTTCTACAATGCCACTAAGCCGATGAAGCTCTTTTTCATTATAGTCAAATAATCGAGATATAAAATTCATGATTTCTATTATAACAGTTGAATAAAAAATTCCCGTAATGCGCGATCGCGCAACAAGGGAATTACTTTTTCTATTTATTGATAACTTTTTTGCCGACATAATCTTGAAGAACCTTGGGGACAACCACCGAGCCGTCTTTTTGCTGATTATTCTCCAAAATTGCCAACACCACCCGGTCGGTTATCCCAGTTGCATTCAAGGCATGAATAGGCTTTGTTTCACCTTGACAGCTGACTCGAATATTTAAACGCCGAGTTTGAAAATCAGTGCAGTTGCTGCAAGAATGTGTTTCTCGATAACTGCTTTCTGCCGGAAACCAGGACTCAAGGTCATACATCACCCGGTTGGGAAAAGGCAAATCGCCGGTGCAACTGGCCACTATTTGGTAGGGTATACCCAACTCCTGATTGATTTCCTCTTGAATTTTAAGCATTTGCTGGCACATTTCATCAGAAACTTTTGTATCCGGTATTGTATAAACATTCATTTCCACTTTATTAAACTGATGAACACGAAACATACCCTTAACCTCCTTACCGTAACTGCCAGCTTCCCGGCGGAAACAAGCAGAAAAATTAACATATTTAACCGGCAAATCTTCTTGATTAAATATTTCATCTTTATGCATTGGAACCACTGAATGCTCGGAACTAGAAGCAAGAATCAAACCGTCTTCTTTTGTTTGATACATTTCTCGCCAATTGCCGTGCTCAACATACCCCATTGCCCGCTCAGTTTCTTTTTTTAATAAAACCGGCGGAATAACTAGAACAAACCCGTGCTTTCTTATTCTCTCTATTGCCATCTGCATAACCGCCATCTCTAATAAGGCACCGTCACCTACAAAATAGCCGAATCCTGCCCCGGATACTTTGCCGGCCCGGTCAGTGTCAATAATTTTTAAATGTTCACCGATTTCGATATGATTTTTTGGTTCAAAGTTAAATTTAGGTTTTTCACCCCAATCTTTAATTTTGATATTTTCTGATTCGTCTTGTCCCAAAGGAACATCTTCAGCAGGGAGATTAGGAATTGACATCTGAGCTTCCCGCCTGTTTTTGTCTAATTTATTTAGCTCTTCATCTAAGCGATTAATTTTATTTTTTATCTGGCGACCCTTTTTAATAATCTCTTCAGGTGGTTTTTCCCCTCTTTCTTTATATTCTTCAACCAAATTATTCCGCTCTGCCCTTAATTCTTCAACTTCAGCCAAAATTTGACGCCATTGGCTGTCTAAATCCAACCATTGGTCAACTAATTCCGCATCTAAACCACGGCCAATAACCGCTTTTTTAACATTTTCTGGTTTGCTCCTTATATAATCAGCATTTAACATAAAATTATAATCCAAGCTCCTGACTTATATTCTTCATTGCTTTTAAATTAATTTGGACAAAATCTTTTAATTGAAAGCCAATTTCCTCACATTTGAGAATATCTTCCCGCCGACAGCCGGCAGCAAAGCTTTTTTCATCAAATCTATTTAATACATTTTCTACATCTACATTGGCTAATTTTCCGTCCATGACTAAAGCAGTAGCGACAATTAAACCAGTTAAGCTGTCAACTGAAAACAACGCCCAAGCCATATCTGTTTTTGGCTTGACACCATTCATCCTCCAATTATGGGCAGCAATTGCATGCAAAACTTGGTCAGATAATTTAATTCCCTCTTGTTCCAAAATTTGCCCCACTAAAGTTCCATGTTCCTCGTCGGGTATTCCCTCCTGATAATCCAAGTCGTGAACCAACCCCGCCAGCCCCCAGACCTCTTCAGCATTCTGCCTTTCGCCTCCTTGCCCGCCATCGCTACGCTCAGGCGTTGCGGGCTGGTCAGCATTCAGCCGGCGTGCAAGCGCCCTCATACACGCTTCAACAGCAAACATATGCTTAATTATATTTTTATTTTCCATTTGTTCTTCAATCAGTGTCAAGATTTTCTCTCTTTTATTCATCTTTTGGTTTCATAATTGGAAATAATTGACATTCTCTAATCGGCAAATCTACAAGATAAGCAAAGAATCTTAGAGAAATACCAAAGCCGCAAGTTGGCGGCATACCATATTCCAATGATTCCACAAAATCTTGATCATGCATCTGTGCCTCTTCATCTCCTTTTTCCCGCATCTTTTGTTGTTTTTCAAATCTTTTTTCCTGTTCAATTGGGTCATTTAACTCTGAATAACCGTTTCCAATCTCACTTCCGGCAAAAACCGGAAAAAATCTTTCAACCACCCGCGGATCCTCATTCTTCCTTTTCGCTAAGGGCGAAATTTCTACTGGGATATTAATGACAAAGGCCGGTCCGGCAATTTTTTGACGGCACTCCTTCCAAACCAAATCCGTTAACCGAGCTTTACTTTGAGTCTCGTCGTATTCTATTTTTAATTCTTTTAATTTTGCTTTGATTTCTTCTAGATTAGACTGAAAATAATTTATTCCGGTTTGTCTTTCAATTTCTGAAACGTAATCTATTCTTTTCCATTTTTTAGATAAATCAATATTAAAACCGTGAGATTTGAACTTTAGCCCACCTAATACTTCTTTAGCTACTTGCTTGCACATTTCTTCAACTAATTTCATCCCGTCTTCATAGTTTGCATAAGCCCAATAAAACTCCATTTGGGTATAGTCCTGCAAATGTTCTGGGGACATCCCTTCATTTCTAAATTGTCGGCCGAGCTCAAAAGTTTTTTCAAACCCGCCGACCATTAATCTTTTTTGCCATAATTCACCCATACTGATCCTTAAATAAACATCAATATCCAAAGCATTATGGTGAGTAACAAAGGGCCTAGCATCAGCCCCACCGGTTTTTGTCTCTAAAACAGGAGTATGAACCTCAATAAACCCTTTTTGGGTTAAAAAGTTTCGCATTGTATTCCAAAATTTGTGTTTTTTAATAAACAAATCCTTTACCTCGGGATTCATAATTAAATCCAAATAACGCCTTCTAAACCTTTCTTCCTTATCTTTTAGGCCGTGCCATTTTTCAGGCAGAGGCCGAAGTGACTTAGACAATAATTTAAAATCCTCTACTTGAATAGAAATCTCGCCGGTATTAGTTTTGACCACTTTACCTTCAACGCCAATGAAATCACCCCGGTCAATAAGGTCTAAAATCTGATAATTATCCGCCAAGTTATCTTTTTTAAACCACAATTGGATTTGGCCGGTTGTATCTTGAAGATCCATAAAGGTCATTAAGCCGTGGCTTCTAACAGTCATTATCCGACCAGCAGTTTTAACTTTTTTGTCTAAATAGTTCTTTGATTGGTTAAGTGAATGCTTTTTATCGTATTTGTAGGGATAGGGATTAATCCCCAATTGGCGCAGTTTTTCTAATTTTTTAATTCTATCTTTCCTAATTGCCTCAAAACGTGTATTAGCCATTAATTTATTTTACAGCATCAAGTCAGTTGACTTCAATAATCTTGTATTCAGTTACTCCGCCAGGCGTTTTAACCTGAACAGCCTCACCTTTTTTATGGCCGATTAAACTAGAGCCGATTGGTGACTGATAAGAAATTTTTCCGTTTAAAGGATCGGCTTCTCCGCCGCCAACAATTTGAATTTCTTTTTCTTTTCCATTGACTTTAACAACCACCTGATTACCAACGCCAATTTTTCCATTGCCGTTTTTTTCAGATATTTCAACATTAGATAAACGTTGTTTAAGATCTCCAATTTGATTACGCACAATAGTCAAATTTTCGCGCAAAGAGTGATAGGCGGAATTTTCCGACAAATCACCCTCTTGTCTTGCCGCTTCCATATCTTTAACTAAGCGTTCTTCTTCTTTTTTAAGTTCTGATAATTTTTGTTTAAGGTTTTGATAACCTTTTTTTGTTAATATATTTTTCATTTTTTTCCTTTCTTTTATTAAAAATCCCCCGAATGTTCGGGGGTTAATAATTTTACAATAAGTAACAACCCCAATTATTTCACGGGTTTAATCTCCCTGCAGGCAAATCTGTAAGTCTTAACCGCCTCCATCACTTTCATGAGCTATTATACCAGCTGGCAATTTGATGTCAAACAATTTTCTTGTGCTCCTACGGGGATTCGAACCCCGGTCTCCAGGATGAGAACCTGATATCCTAGGCCACTAGACGATAGGAGCCGAATATTGAGGTTATTATAGCATTTATTGATTTGATTTTCTGCCGCCTAAGGATTCAATTAAAGAAATCAATTCTTTTGTTTTATTAGTTAAAATTTCCTTATTATCAGCTTCAAGATTAAGCCGCAGTAATGGTTGAGTATTTGACGGACGAATATTTGCCCACCAGTCTTCAAACCAAATAGAGATTCCATCCAGCCAATCAATAGATTTAGCTTTATTTTTGTATAACTCCTCTACTTCTTTCATCACTTCCTCTTTATCTTCAACTTCAAAATTTATCTCCCCCGACTGAGGATATTTATCTATTTGATCAACCATTTGCGTAAAAGATAAACCCCGTCCTGATATTTCTTCTAAAATTAACAGAAAAGTTAATAAGCTGGCTTCTGAGTTGTAAACATGGCGGTAAAAATAATGGCAGGAATGTTCACCGGCAAAAATAGCCTTTTCTTCTTGCATTTCTTTTTTTATCAAACTATACCCCACCCTGACTCTTTTTGAACGGCCGCCGGATTTTTTTACTACTTCTGGAACAACCCGACCGCAAACTGCGTTATATAAAACCATCTCGCCAGGACTCTTTTGAAGTAAGTTTTTTGCGATAATTGCGGTAGCCACTGTTCCAGTGATAAACTTTCCCTGGCTAGTTATAAACCCAATTCTATCTCCATCCCCATCTAAAGCAATACCAAAATCAGCACTTTCTTTTTTAACTTTTTTTCTTAAATCTTCTAAATTTTCACTTTTTAATGGATTAGGCAAGTGATTTGGAAAATCACCATCTGGCTGAAAATAAAGTGGAATAATTTCAACCGGCAATTTATTAGTTAAGTAATCATGACCAAAAAGTTTGCCGCCAGCACCATTAGCGGCATCAATAACGACCCGCATCTTTTTAATTTTAGTTAAATCAGCCAGAGAAAAACAAAAATCAATCCAGTCCTGATAAATATTTTTATGAATTAATTTTCCCCGCTGATTATTAAAATTAAACTCTTTATTTGACAATACTAAATCCCGGATCTGATAAAACCCGGTTTGACCAGAAACTGATATTCCTCCTTTAGTTGCCATTTTAAATCCATTGTAGCTAGAGGGATTGTGTGAGGCAGTAATCATAATCGATAAATCATATTCAAATTTACCAGAAGCAAAGGTAATCATATCAGTGGTAACCATACCCAGACTAACGACATCAATGCCGTTCGCCAAAAATATCTCCCTAGCCGCTTGACTTATCTGTCTGCTTGTCTTTCGAGCATCATAACCAAGACAAACAGTTGAAGGTCGAAAATAAGCAGCTGTAGCTTGAATAATCCTTTTAACCCCATCGATGTCCAACTCATCGGGAATAATCCCACGAATATCATAATTTTTGAAAATAGATGGGCTAATAATCATTATTAAGTTTGATTTTATCGGGGTCTAATCAATTTAGCAAGATTTTAGTTTACTGCTTCTTCTAAAACTTGAGATAGTTGTTCAGCAAAAATAAATTCCATTTTATTTTTGATTTCTTTGGAAACTTCACGTAAATCTTTTTTATTCTTTTTCGGTAAAATAACTTTTTTTAAGTCTGCCCGATGAGCGGCCAAAATCTTTTCTTTTATTCCGCCGACTTCTAAAACCCGACCGCGAAGAGTAATTTCACCGGTCATACCAATGTTTCTTTTAACCTCCTTACCAGTTAATGCGGAAACTAAGGCAGTTGCGATAGCAATTCCTGCCGACGGACCATCCTTAGGAACAGCTCCTTGAGGAACATGAATATGGAAATCATATTTTTGGGCAAAATCTTCATCTTTAATTCCCAGCTCCTTCCAATTACTTCGAACATAAGACAAAGCGGCTTTACATGATTCTTGCATTACGTCACCGAGCTGACCAGTAAGCGTTAATTCACCCTTACCCGGCATCAAAGCAACTTCAATAAATAAAATCTCTCCTCCGGCCTGGGTCCAAGCCAAACCAGTAGAAACTCCTTTTTCATCTTC
>CAZJMH010000020.1:0-13080 GCA_964547295.1 uncultured Gammaproteobacteria bacterium
TTATTAGATCATGGATAGTAACCACAAAACTTTTGCGCCATAAAATAGGAGCGTTAAAGTGAGGAAAATGAACTAGGTCTGGCCCAAGTCGCATTAAAATTAATGGAATTTCTATTTGTTCAAATAGCGAATAATGCTTCGACCTAACTGGAATATATTTAAATTGATTGCCTAAATCGCTTTTGATTTCTTCCAACTTTTTCCTTCTTACTAATAAATTTATTTGAAAATTGGAAATTGAAAATTGAAAATTCTTAAGTAAACATAAGATATACCTGCCAATACCAGCGTGCTCCAGCCCATACATTCTGGCATCAAAAATAATTTTTTTCATCTCAATTTATGAATTAAAACCCTGAAAAAACCTTTTATTTTAATTGCCTTTAAAGTAAAAAAAGTAACCCACCGAGGATATTTATTCTGGTAAAATTTTTTGTAAAATATTTCCATTGCCCGAATTGATTCTTCAGCTGCTTTAACCCGGGTTTTTTTATCTACCTTAACTACGCCCATTTCTTTTGATTCTTTTCTCAGGCCGGAACTGGCTCCTTTATAATGGGTAACCAGCGGTTCGGGATAGAATATTACTTTCCAGCCGGCTTGTTTAATCCGGTAAAAAAGATCTAAATCCTCGCCGTAGAAAAAATAGTTTTCATCCCAGCCGCCTAATTGATCAATTATTTTTTTTCTGGTTAATAAATAAGTCCCAAACCCAGCATCAATCTCATGGATTTTGTCCAAATCCTTATATAATTGATGATATTGGCCAAATAATCTGGTCTTTGGAAATAATTTTTCCAATCCTAAAAAGTAGGTTAATGATGCCCAGGGGGTGGGAAATCCACGGTGACAGTCAGGATCCATCCCGCCAGAAAATAAAATTGTTTTAGGCGTTAATGCACCGGCTTCAGGTTTTTTTTCCATGTAATCAAGAGTTTTTCTAAACGCTTTCGGCTCAACAACAGTATCTGAATTCAAAAATAATACATATTTTCCCTGAGCATATTTTAAGCCAACATTGTTTCCTCCAGAATAACCGATATTTTTCTTATTCAAAATTACTTTTAACTTTTCACTTTTAATCTTTAACTCTTCAAGGTATTCCCTTGAACCGTCAGAAGAATTATTATCAACGACAATTACTTCCATGGCGTAATTCGCCAAGTCAGAATTTAAAACAGACTGTAAACAATTTTTTAACAATTCTATGGTATTGTAGCTGAGAATAATAATAGATAAATCCACTTTCATTTGATTTTTTTATAAATATTGAATAATTTCTTGGCACTATCCCGCCAAGAGTATTTATCTTTGATTAAATTACGCCCTGTTCGTCCAATTCTTTTTAACTCTTTTTTATTTTTAAGCAGTTCTACTGCCTTATCGGCTAATTTTGAAAAATCATCGACAATAATAACTTCTTCATTGTTTCTGGCGTCAATACCTTCAATGCCAGAGGAAGTGGTTAAAATCGGCAGACCGCAAGCCATCGCTTCAAAAAATTTAGTTCTGCTTCCGCCGCCGCTTCTAATCGGGGCAACCAGCAGCCAGCTTCTAGAATAGACTTCTTGGGGATCATCAACTTCCCCATATTCAATGGTGGTGTCGTCCGATTTTACTAAGCCGGAAGATTCTAAAAACTCTTTTGAATACCTGCCGGCAATCTTTAATTTTGCTTCCGGCATCTGTTTTTTAATCCTAGGCCAAACATAATTAACTAGATTAACCACTCCTTCCTTGTTCTGCATCCATTTAAAATTAGCAACGCCGAATAAAATAGTTGGCTGTTGATATTTTTGATAATTAGTTTCAGAAAGTAATTCTTTGTTAACTGCATTAGGAACAATTTTTGCTTTTCGGCCGGATTTTTCTTCCATTAATTTTTTATCGTCACTAGAAACAGCAATTAAACAATCAGTTTTTTTCCAAAAATGAAATTCCCAAAATTTAAGCTTTAAGACATCAAACCAAAGCAAAGGTTTCACCAATAAGAATTTATTGGGCAGACTCTTAACGTAATGTTTATAAACAGCAAATTCAATAGTTTGGTCAACCAAAACCACAGGAATATCAGTTTTGGGAATATTCGGCATTAAATAAAAACACTCTACATGAACTAAATCATAATTTTCTTTTCGAAGTTCTTTATTAATAATTTGTTTTAATTCTGGCGAATAATAATTGCTAACTAAAAAAGGATAAGGGCTGAAACCGGTAAATAAAATCTTTTTTAACTGCCAGGTTTTTCCTCTTTGAATGGTAATAACTCGTTTACAAAACTTTTTTAAATCTTTAATATAAGCCTTATTCTGATCAGGCAATATAAATGAAATTAAAGTAATCTCACATGTTTTTGATAAATGTTTAATTAGGTTAAATGACCTGGTTTGGCCGCCGGAAAATCCGGCGATAGGCAGATAGGGGGTTGTCATTAGAATTTTCATTCTTTATCCTCACAGTTGCCTAAATCAATGATTATCCAATCTGAATTTTCATTCAAAACCCGACATTCTTGCCGCAATCTATTTGTTGTGGCGTCAAAATTTACACCAACATAATACTCCGCTCCCATATCAATCAGCTCTTCTATTGATTGGGTTACTGCCGGCCATCCTCGGCGTTTGGTTTGATAAAGAAAAGCAGTGTCGCCCTGATATGGAGCAATTACTTTTGCCTTTTGAGGTAAAATTTCATCTGCTTTCTTGCCAGCAGCAATAATCTCCGGGTGGTTGATTTTATAAAATTCGCGGACCTGAAACCAGGAAAAACCAATACCAAAGAAAAGACTAGTAATTAGTAATAGGTAGCTAGGGAGGATAAAAATATCTTTTGGAGGATGAAGAAGAAAATAGGCCCCTTTGGCGAGAAATACGGCGATTATTGGTAAACCAATAATTTGGTAATAATCGTGCTGAACATTGCCAGTGGCAAAAACAACAAAATAGATAAAAACTCCGGAGAGAAGAAAATAGAATAACCAATTGATTTTATTCTTAATTATATTAATTAATCCTAGGCCGAAAGGAATCAGCCCCCAATATCCCAGAATAAGTTTGCCTAGCCGTTCGCCAAATAACCACCGCCACCAAGCCGGCCGAAATCGAATTTGGTTGGAGTTAAGCAGCCATTGATTAGCCGGTATACCTTCTGGAAACTGGCGTATCCACAACCGCCAGCCGATTAATGGAATAATTATAATTAACCCGTAAATCGCAACTCGTAATAAGCTCTTAAAATTAAATTTTTTAATACCTATTGCTAAGTAGCCGGGTGCTAACAAAAACAGTCCATAAGGTTTGGTTAACAACGCCAACGCCCCAAAAAACAAACCGATAATATTTTGTAAATTGAAAATTGGTTTTTGTAATTTTTTTAGGAAGTATATGCTTCCTAAACTTAAAGCAATCATTAAATTATCCGGCAAGATAGTTCGAGAGTAAAAAATACTGAACGGCAAGAAAAGATAAAATCCAGCACTTAAAACTCCAATTAACCAGTTAATTTCACTTTTGACAATCAAAAAAAGAAGATAAGCTGCAGCCAGGCTTGATAAAATTGATACTAATCTTCCTACTGCCTCAAATGAAAGCCAATTGCTGGCCAGTTGATAGGTTAAAGCGTGCAAGACGTTATAAACTGGGAACTCCACCATTCGGTAGCCTTCGGGATTTTGAAAACCAGACTGAATATTAGATAAGTCGTGATATTTTGGCCTTAATAAATCAAAATCCTGGTTGATGAATTCTCTGCTTACACTGGCGGTATCTGCCTGCCGAAATGAATGCCAATCCGCCAAAGGCGCATTGACCTTATACATCCTAACCGTAAATCCTAAAATAAAAATAGTTGCTAATACAAACTTTTTTATCATCTGTTACTAATTACTGATTACTATTTACCGTTTACTATTTACTATTTTGTATCCTATACCCATTAACATCCAAAAATAAAAAGCCACCTTTGACGCCTCAAAGATATCAATATAAATAGCATTAGCTAGTATGCCAATAATAGCACCGATAAATCCAGCGGCATATTTCCAATTAAACGATTTGTTTTTAATTTTTTTCCCAAAAGTGAGCATTAAATGGACAATAACCAGCATGAAGCTGGCAAGGCCGATTATCCCAGTTTCGGCTAATAACCTTAGATAATCATTATCAGTTGCCAAGCCAAGAGAAGAATAACCGGTTCCAGTTAACGGGTTTTTTAAAAATGCTCTGAATGCCCGCGGCCATTCAACTTCAAATCGTATATTTGACGACCTGGCCGCTGCTGCTGCTGCCTCTTCAGGAGTTGGCCAGGTTCTTAATTCCTTGACAATTTTTTCTTTTGGTTCAATAATCTGCTCTTTTTGGTCAATTTTTTCTTCAACAATTTCTTCTTCTCCATCTTCTTCTCCATCTTCTTCAGAAACTTCAGGTGTCGGATCAGGCTTTTCTCTTTTTAAAGAAATATTTTTTATTTGTTCATAAATTTTTTCCTGTTGGCCTTCTAATGTCTCGGTCAAATAAGCAACTTTCTTATCAATCAAATCATGTTTAGGTATATTAGTAACCAAACGGGCACTGAGCTCTTTTGAACTCATCCCAAAAAGCAAACTAATAAACAAAACTACCACCAGCCATTTGATTTTGCCTAATAAAATTAATGTAGCTGAAATTGCCAATAAATATGAAATAAATGAAACTCTGGAAGCGGTTAAAATTAACAAATAAAGACCAAGTAATCCTAATATAAAGCTGATTGCCCGGTGCCACCATTTTTTAGTGTCCGCTACCACTGACGGCAAAAGCGCCAAAAAAATTACTAACCATCCAGCCAAATCATAATGACCACCAAAAGTTGAACTAATTCTTGTCCATTTATCTAAATAAAGAAGTTGTCCTTTAGCAAATTCTTCATTCATTGTCGAAATAACAGGCAGGTGCCAATATTTTTGGCCAAGACTAAAAATAAAGATTGCCAAAAAAGTCACCCCAACGACTAGTTTAATGTCCCGGATATCTTTCTTGTTATTTACTGCCTGATAACCGAGAAAAAACAAACTCATATATTCTATTCTCCGTAACCAATGGAATGTGGCTAGGTTAACTGAAACCAAGCCGTTAATTCCAAAAGCGGCTAAGTTAGCAATTAAACCAGCCAGCCAATAAAAAAGAATTAGCTTAAAAACCCTTGACTTCAATAAAGGCAAACCTTTAATCAGCTGACTAATAAGGCAGATTAAAATTGCTCCGCCAACCAAAAAATCATCTATTCGGATGGCAACGTATGTTCCTTCTACTGGTTGAAATGGAAATTTTGGATAAATTGGAATAGCAAAAAGTAAAATTAATGTTGCTATTAATGGGGCTCGTTCCTTAAACCAAATTATAAGCTTGTCCATAAGTATTTTTTAAATAATAATTATTAGTTATCAAACCTAAAAACCAGGCACAACCAGCTTTTAATTTTAGCATTATTCGAACCAAAAATAACTGCCATTTTGGTTTATGTTTCTGATAAAAATAAATTAGGCCTTGATAAATGTTTAGAATCGGTCCGGTCTTGCCGGTTTTTGAACTGCCGCCTTTTATATGAATAACCTTTGGCAGAGGGTGAAAAAATGTTTTATAGCCCTGGTTTTTAGCCCGATAACACCACTCAACTTCTTCCATATACATAAAGATATTTTCATCAAAACCGCCAATTTCATTAAAAACCTTTTTTCGGACCATCATAAATGCGCCCATAACCCAGTCAACAGGTATAATTTTATTTGGTGACTGCATTGACCAACCACCGGTTATAAAATCTAAAAATAACATTTTAAAGACCTGGAATAGGTTGGGAAAATTGCCAACGGATGGCTGATCAGAACCGTCAGGATTTAATAATTTACAGCCGACAATGTCAACATTTTTGTTCTTATCCATCCAGTCAATCGTTTTTACAATTGCTCCTTTTTTTGCTACCGTGTCACTGTTTAGCAGTAAAATATATTCACCCTGAGCTGCCTCAATCCCCTGATTATTCGCCTTGGCAAAGCCGAGGTTTTTTTTATTTTCAATTAATTTGATTTGAACATTAGAATTTGATTTTTTGAGCATTTTAACAACTTCTATTGAGTTGTCAGTGCTTCCATTATCAACAACAATAATTTCAGTATTAAGCTTTTTGCCTTCAGCATTTAGCATTAGGCCTTGAGAAATCGACTTTAGGCAATTTCTCAACAGTTCTCTCGTATTCCAATTAACAATAATTATTGATAATTTTATTTTATTAGTCATTAATCGTTTTTAATTCCTTAACCGTTTCTTTGCCAATAAACCAGACCAGTCCCCAGGCCAGCCAGAAAATTCCGGTTCTGATAAAAACATTTGAGGGAAACCAGTAAAGTGTTGCTTTTGCCTGCCAAATCTGTCCACCGGCTTTTAATTTATTTTTGGCCTTGGATTCCTCAGAAGTAAAAACATCTTTTTGCCAATCAAATCCATTAATAAATAATGATTCCCGAAAGGGGTGAACTAATTCTTCAAAATAATAAGTTTGAATTGTGTCTTTAATTACCCGTTTTGCATATTCTGGCCGATGATTTAATTTTAATGTTGGCAAGGGTATATTTAGAAAGCCAGAATGTGAAAAATAATCCTCATAAAAGCTGACAACTTCTTTTCTGTCTTTATTTGTAAAATAAGCTGACAAGTTTTCTATTTGAACAGTGTCGCCAGGTTCAGTTGATTTTAAACCCCCGGGCAGACCTGGCGGAGGCAGTTTTGGCCCAGGCAGTAGCAAGTAAAAAGTAAATAAAATGCCAATTGCCAGCCAAACTTTTTTCATATCTAATCAATTTTACCATCAAATTTTCTCCCACCAAACTCCCTCCCCTAATTACTACGATCGTAGCGCTAAGGGGAGGATACTTGTGTTGACCTTTTAGTTTTGTGGTATAAATATGTTAGTGGCTTTTGGTCTTAAAAAAAGAATTACATTAAAAGATAGCTTGGCTTTATGTCTGCTGCTTTTTACTGATTTCTTAGAAGAAGGCAGTAAAAGTTATCATGCCAGTTGGTTTAATTATCCAACAAAATTTGTCCCCTATGGTCGGACAATTAAATATTGGGAAAAATTGACCGAAAAAAAATCTTACGAAAGTTCAACGTATTATCGGTTAAAGCAAAATAAAGTTTTTACTATTGAATCAGAAAAAATAAAAATTGACTTAAATACATTCTGGTGGCGGGAATTTTTAAATTACCGTTTCCGATTTTTTAGCGCTCCAAATAAATGGAATCACCAGTGGATTGTTATTTTATACGATATTCCTGAAAAGCATAGATTTGCTAGAGATAATTTTAGGCAGGTTATTGAAAGTATAGGCTTTGCCTGTTGGCAGAGGTCTGTTTGGTTGACGATTAATCCTGTTAAAAAGTTAATTAACGACTTAATAAACAACTTTGAATTGGATGATTATGTTACCGTATTTACTGCTCAAAACATGTTTGATAAAAAAGATTTGTCGATGATTAAAGATTTATTTCAACCAGAGAAGCTTGAAAAAAAATATCAGCGCTATATTGATGAGGCCGACTTTGCTATCAAATCTGAAAATAAACAAAAAATTAAATCAATGGTAGATAATTATCCAAATTTAATTTTTGAAGATTCGGGATTGCCAGAAGAATTTTTTACTCAAGCCGATATTCGTAAAAAAGTAGTAAATAAATACAAAAATCTTCTTGATTTTCTTTAAACCCTCCGCTAATTACTACGATCGTAGCGCTAAGGGGAGGGTTATTGGAAGGCGCGTGGACGGCCGAGTCGATAGTTTAAATTTTCAATCCTTCTCTCCCCTATTTTTTCAGCCGGAACACCGCCGACAATTGTTTTTGGGGCGACATCTTTAGTCACCACCGCTCCGGCGCCGATAACTGCCCCTTTGCCGATTTTTACGCCCGGCAGGATAATTGCTCTCGGCCCGATAAAAACATAGTCCTCAATGATTACCGGCTCCTCAGTTGGCCTGAAGTTTGCATCCTCTAAATCATGTTCAGAATTATAAATCATTACTTCAGAAGCAATATCTACGTGATTGCCAATAAACAATTTATCACGGCCGTCTAAAAATCCACGGTAGCCGATAATAGTATCCTGACCAATTTCTATATTCTTCGGTAAATAAAACTTGGTTCCGACATGAATTTTACTATTCTTGCCGATTTTAATCCCGGATATTCCAAAAAAGAACTTTCTTACCTGCCAAATTGGTATCCAGCTGATCCAAAGCAGGCACATCAGCCAAAAATCCAAACAAGTATTTTTTATCCGGTTGATAATTTTTTTTATACCAGCATTGTTATCTAATTCCTGGCCCATTTTATCCCGGAAAATAATTCTCGGCGGTATTAACCTAATTTCTAAATTATTAGTTAACTTCATTTATCAATGTATTTAATATTTTTTGACTGCAATTTTTCCAAGAATAATTTTTTATTTGCTCCTTGCCCGATTGTATCAAACTTTGGCGCAGTTTTTCATCTTTTAAGACTTGACTGATTTTTTTAGCAATATCTTGATTATCCTCAGGGTTGACTAGAAGCGCGCTATTACCAACAACTTCTGGCAAGGCTCCGCGATTAGAACAAACTACTGGTGTGCCGGCAGCCATTGCTTCCAACGCTGGTATGCCAAAACCTTCCCAGAAAGACGGCATAACAAAAACCTCAGCCTCTTCCATTAATGGCCGCACCTCTCTGTCATCAACAAATCCGGTAAAAATTACTTTATCTTCTAAATTTAGTTGTTTGACTAAGTCAAACAAATCGTCATACATCCACCCCTTTTTTCCGGCAATCACCAGTTTTATATTTGTTAATTCATAATTCTTAACTAATAAATCATAACTTTTGATAAGTCCGTCAATATTTTTACTTGGCTTCAGCGTTCCCAAATACAAAATATATTGGCTATTAATATTATATTTTTTAATTAAATTATTTTTGGAAATTTGAACATTTGAAGATTGAAGTTTTCTAAACCCCGGATAGGCAACAACTACTTTTTCGGGCGAAATCTCATAAGTATCAACAATATCTTTTTTAGAAAATTCAGAAATAGTGATTATTTTTTCGGCATTTTTCACTGACTGCTTAGTCCAGTATTTTAGCTGTATAAAATCCTTTTTAGTGAATTGTTCAGGCCAGTGTAAAAAGCCTAAATCCATAATAGAAATAACATTGGGGATTGGAGAAAATAACGGGCCGTAATGGGACGGGGAATAAATAATATCTGGCCTAGGTTTACCGGTATAAAGTCTTTTAACCAACCCTGTCCAAGTCCATAACTTTTTTGGACCAAAAACCTCGTATTGCCACCAATCATTTTCGGCCGGCAGGTCATCAACCGGTTTATCAGCTAAAAAAATCCGAAACCTTATCTCCTCCCTAATTTTCCGCTCCAGGATCGTCTTATATATACCGAGAAGGGAGTGATAGGCAAACTGGTTAACTCCTACCCGTCTGGTTACATTTGCCTCGTTGCCGTCAATTGCAATCAACATTTTCATGCACCTTAGAGGTGTTTTACTACCTGCACCTCTGGTAAACTTTTAAAGTTTCTTTGGCCGTCTTCTGCCATGAAAAATTTTTCAGTCTTTCTTTTCCTTTTTTAACTAAATCATTTCGTAGTTTTTTATTTTCAATAATCTTTTTAATCCCTTCAGCAATTGACTCGACCGACTTTGGGTCAATCAAAACAGCCGCTTTATCAGCAATTTCCGCCATACTTGAACAGTTACTGGTGACCACCGGCGTTTCCAACACAAAAGCCTCTAATATCGGCAGACCAAACCCCTCATACAAAGATGGATAAACAAATGCTTCTGCCTCCTGCATTAATCCCAACAGCTTTTTTCTATCCAAAAATCCGGTAACGATAACTCCTTCTGGTAATTTTTCCTCCGGTTTATACCTTCCCGCAATAACCAAATTCAGTTTTTTTAATTTTTGAGAATTTGAAGATTTAAGATTTTCAAACGATTGGATTAAGCGTTTGATATTTTTCCTTGGTGCTTGCGACCCAATCGCCAAAATATATTTGTCTTTTAAATCATATTTTTCTTTGATTTTTGAAAATTGAGAATTTGAAAATTGAAAATTTACGACATCACTCGGCATTGCTTCATAAATAACACTGATCTTTTTTTCCGCGATATCAGTTAATTCTAGAATTTCATTCTTAGTTGCCTCGGAAACTGCAATTACTGCATCGGCTTCTTTCTCCACCCAGGTTAATCGCCTTTTTTGCGTCTTTAAAACTTTAGGATGTGCAGATTCCGGCCAACGTAAAAAAGACAAATCATGAATAGTAGTGACTAGTTTGGCTTTTTTAGCTGGCGGCTGTGTCCAGTCCGAGCAGTGGAAAACGTCAACCTGACCAACAAAAGTTTCAACTGGAATTATGTGAAGTTTGTTCCATAAAATATCCAAAAATGTCGGCGGGATTTTCTTAACGCTTAAATCAAACCCAGCAGCCGATAAACCAGGAAATTTTTGTCTAAGAGAAGCAAAAAAAAGTCTATATTTATTTTTATCATCGATTTCAGTCAAATTTTCAACCAAATTTTTGGTATACACACTTACCCCTGTGCCGTAAATAATTGGGGAGACATCAATCCCGACCTTCATCTTTTTCTGGAGGTTCAAAGCCGGTTAATATTTTAAGTTGATTTAGTGCCTTTGTAATTTCTTTTTCACCTATACGTTGGTTTTTCTTTTTTACTTCTTTTCTAC
Source organism: uncultured Gammaproteobacteria bacterium (assembly GCA_964547295.1). Taxonomy (GTDB): domain Bacteria; phylum Patescibacteriota; class Microgenomatia; order UBA12405; family JAHJSD01; genus CAYSLZ01. The sequence continues at coordinate 10,773 of CAZJMH010000020.1, forward strand.
CAACATATCTAAATGACTGACTAACTGGATAATCCTGGTCTCTTGAATTTTGTTCTGGCGTTTTTGTCATTTTATTTCCTCCAAACTTCAATTCCAACTTGATTAAAACTCTTTCCTGCCTTCAGCATTAAGTCTTCAGCTTTCAGCCGTTGTCTTATTTTATCTTCTTGGTCAAAAATTGGCAAGCCGTATGAAACTAAGTAGACTTCGTTTTGGTTTTCAATTGCGTTCTGAACAACTGTTATTTTCCCCTTATAGTAGTATTCCAAAGGAAATCTGACTTGATTGAGAATATAAACCTGGGGTGGGTTTTGCTGGTTAAGCCATTCTGCCAGTCCTTTCCAGTTTTCCCGGTGGAAACCGGGATTAAATAAATAAATACTAGTGAAAATAAAATTAATAATTATCAGGCTGTATTTAATTTTTTGGTTGATCGGGCTAAACCCAATTAAGAGGTATAAAAAAGGCAGGCAATAAATAAAACGAAAATAACTGAAAACCGGCAGCCAGAAACTAATTATAAAACCAAATAAGGGTGGAAAGATTAACAGACCGATAAATAAATATTTATATTTTGCTTGGCTTATTATTGATGCCAAACCGGCACTGCCCCAATAGACAACAACTAAGGCGCCGGAAATCAATCCATATAACCACTTGGGCTGAATATTTACCCTTCCGATAATAAATTTAACCGGCAGTAAACCAGCTGACTTTAAACTCGGCTGGCCGATAACCTGGTGCCAAACCGGGGTATCGGTTTTAATTCCAGCGCCGAAAGACAACTGCGACCTGAAAACAGGTAAATAAATTAACCAGGCCAGACCAAAAATTAAAAATCCAACCAATATTTTGGAATTGAAAATTTTTTCCTTATATGCTGAAAAACCAACAAAAACCGGCAAAGTTAATAAAGTTAAATAGTGTGACATTGACATTAAAATCAGCCCAAACCCGACCAGAATTGTATTTAAAAAAGAAGATTTGTCTAAAAATCTAATAAATAACCAGGTAACTAATAAAAGGCTGAATACCGCCAAAGAATACATTCGCGCTTCTTGGGAGTAATAAACATGCAGCGGTCCTGTTGCTAAAAGTGAAATAGTAATCAATAACTCGTTACCCGTTACCCGTAACTTCTTTAAGATTAAATAAAAAATAGACAGTGAAGCTGTCCCTAATATAACCGAGGGCATTCTGACAGCAATTTCAGAATCACCAAAAAATTGTATCCAATAATGAGTGATTAAATAAAAACCGGGCGGGTTAAAATCTTGTGGTAAAAATTGGTTGAAAAACCGGTCAAGTGGAATCCGGCTTGCCCAAACCTGGATTGACTCATCTAGCCACAGCGACTGGTTTAAACCAATTAATCTCAGCCCAAAACTTAAAACTAAAATTAGATATATCATTGCGGCAGTTGAAAACTAGGTTCTTCAGTCCAAACAGACTTAATTAATCTCAATTGGACTTTGGCTTTATCTCTGGAAAAGGTTATTAAATGGGAAATAAGATTAATTAGAAAACTAAAACTTAATCCCATTTTATAAAAAATAATTGGAACTGAGTAATTCTTGTTAACAAACTTCAACAGCGACAAATAATATTGGCGGTAGAATTTAAATCTTGATTTTTCCAGCCATGATTTCCAGCTTGCTCCGCCAATGTGAATAATTTTACTTTGCGGACAAACAATCATTTTTAAATTAGTTTTATTTTTAATCCGATAGCACCAGTCAGCATCCTCAAAAAAGAAAACAAAACTGTCATCAAACATGCCTATTTGGTCAATTATTTTTTTTCTAATCATTAGTGCTGCACCCGGCAGCTGGCTGACCTCAAACGGTTCATTTTTCGGCTTGCTGGCGAACAAAAATTTAAGCGGACTTATCATAGAAATTCTTCTCAACGGGTAATTATGATATAAAATAGTTTGCCATAAATTAGGGAATTTCATGTAATAGTCAATTTGTCTGGTCTTGTCAGGGTTTAGCAGTTGAGGTGAAACTGCGGCAGTATCCAAGTTTTTATCTAAATAATCAACTAAAAGAGAGAGTGATTTGTCCGGGACAGTTGTATCTGAATTAAGGAGCATAACGTATTCACCTTGAACAATTTCCATACCCTGATTATTAGCTTTGGCAAAACCGAAATTTTGGTCATTGAAAATGACCTTCAATGACTGATGATTAATGATTGATGATTGATCTTTTTTTTCTTCTTTAGTCTTTAACCATCGACCATTAGTCATTTTTTTAAGGTATTCTCTACTCCCATCCGTTGAATTGTTATCAACAACAATAATTTC
>CAZJMH010000021.1:0-11994 GCA_964547295.1 uncultured Gammaproteobacteria bacterium
CTGGTTCCGGATCTGGAATTGAACATACATATACCGGAACTCCAGGATAAGCAAAAGTGCAAACATGATAACCTGAACAATGCTCATCGTTTTTACAGCCAGTTTCTCCACAATCTAAAATTTGGGGAGTCGGAGTGGGAGTATTCGTTGGTGTTGGCGTATCTTGAGGTGCACATTGACTCCAATCACCGCTCCAACAAGCAATGTTTGCATCTCCACAGCCCCCAGTTACATTTAAATCCTCTTGATAAAAAGTGCATATTTCCGGTGACCAACTGCCAACTTGATGCCAATTGCCGTCGCAATTGACTTCAAATGAGTCTGTTGAACAAGGCACACCGGTTTTAGCATTATTACACTCGGAAAGTGTCTTATATTCTGTAGAATGACTGCAGCCAGCCCATGTTCCACTTACTGTTCCTGATCCAGTACACTTAACTTTAAAAACATGGTTAGATATATCACACTCAGTAGATACCCCGGGCTGTGGCGTAGATATATCATTACACTCATCTTCAGGTAAACAATTACCGCTTGAGTAACATTTAACTAACCCTGGCTCACACCAATCAATTCCACAACAAGCAGGGTTATCGTCACAGGCATACTCATCGCACCAGCCTTCATTATACCCACCGCAGGGACAAGCGGCACCGTCATAAGCTTCCCTTCTTAACTCCTGTTGCTGCCTAACCAAAATAAGCCCACCGATTAGCGAAGAAACTAATACCACACCGCCTAATAAAATAAAAATTAACCTTTTTGTCATCGGCATACCTCCCCAATACAAACCTGGGCATCAATATCATGACAAGAAGTTTCAGCAACTTGACTAAAATCATGACACCACCGATAGTAATAATATCGAGCATTACTTTCTGGTATTTCTTCTTGACGATTAAAGTCGCCTAATGCCCAGCCGTCCTGGCCAATAACCTGAAATCGGGCCTTATTAATACCCTGCTCACAGTCAGACCAACCTTCAACCTCAAAACAAATTTCCTGAGGGTCTAAATTTTGTAATTGACTATCATCAATTTTATTGCCATCGTCATCAACAGCATAAACATCAGTGCAGGTAAAATTACAATCTAACTCAAATGATGGACTAGAAGACTCATCGCCTGTTAAGTCTTCTGATTGATCAATAGTTGGTGTCGGAATGGTTGTTTCTTCTTCTGCCGCTCTTCTACGTGTTTCTTGATTTTCCTTGATTAAAATTAATGCTCCAATTAAAGACGAAAGCATTAAAGCGCCTAAAATAATTACCAAAAATATTTTTTTTAGTTTCATAAGGTCTCTTTTTTTAGGATAAACTATTTATTTGCCAATTGTCAATTGCCTAAAGTCCAATTAATCCAAGAAAAATAACCAAACCGCTGCCAAGTAAAATAAATGTTGGGCCCCAAAAACCAGCATCTGGCACTCCAGATTCAGTAGATGGTTGAGTTTTTCTTGGCGGGGAAGTTGGCATTGGTGTATTAGTTGGCTTAGGTGTATCAGTAGGTTTAGGTGTATTAGTCGGTGTAGCCGTTGATCCTGAAGGGGTGGCACTAAAACCAGGACCTGATTGCTCATCACTGGCAGCTAAAACAAATGTCCGCATAATTGTTTCTTCTTCTCCGGTTTCCGGGTTAGTAAAATTTACTGTTAAAGTATGACTTCCAGGAGATAAATCTTGAGGCGGAGCCCATTGCCATTCTCCATCAGGCCCGATTTCAATTTCTGCCTCGTGTTTTATTGACGACTCAACCAATATTTCAACCCTTCCTCCATAAGGGCCTTCACCAAAAATTTCCGGCCTAGATATATTTATCACGTCACCCTCTTTAGGATTAATTATTTTAAAATCTTTTTCTTCAATCACATCAACATCTTCACTATTAAATTTAGGAGCGTCAATTGGAGCTGGAGTATTTTGTTCAGACAATAATTCTTGGCTCTGTTGCGTAAAATCATGATCTTGGCCCAACTTAATTACTGGAACCGGGTTATCGTTATCAGTAAAAACAGTGGCGGTGGCATTTCCCATCTGCCCACCAAGAACATTAATCTGCTCAATTATTTTTCCTTCTTGATAATTAGCTCTTTGCTGTAAATCATTACTGTAGGCTTGAGACATAGAAATAACCCAATTACCTTGACTAGTCACCAATGCCGATAGGGGGCTGGCGTTAGGAATATTTACCCTAACTACCGCACCTTTGGCCGGCTCGTCAGCCTGAGTAACCACTCTGCCAGAAGCCAAATTTGCTTTTGGAGGCAATCCAGGTGTTAATGGCGCAGTTTTAACTGAATAAGGATTTTGGCCCTGATGATAATAACGATTATTATCTGAAATAATTATAAACTCATAATCGTTATTTGGCTCTAAACCCTCAATAACTACATAATGAGTTTCATATTCCCCTATCTCTCCAGGCTGATCACGATAATCAGAAATCGTTTTTTCTCCAACTGAATCTAATAATCTTATCATTCCAGTAGTTTCTTTATTTGTTATCCATGAAACAACAAATGAAGTTTCAGTAATATTAGTTATACTAACTTCTTGAGGAGCAATATTTTTACCGGCAAGAAAAATAAGAGCTGTTGGATTACGAATTACACTTAAAACAGCAATTAAGCCAAAAATAGATAAAATACCAACAATTGTTGGTATTTTTTTTTTATTCATTGATTTCCCCCGACTCAGTTGCTTCTAAAGATTCCGTTTCTTCTATTTCGCCCTCTTCCCCAGTTAAAGGTTCAGGCGTTGGTTCAACCTTCATATATTCTGATACTTCTAATAAATCATATTCCTTTAAGCCACTTATTTTTTCTAAAACTTCAATGTTTAAATTAGGATTTATAGGAGTCAATAATTGTTCAACATCTTCCAACTGGTCTTTTTTAACTAATTGATGATAACTTTGTAACGAAACCCAAACTACAGCTGTAAAAAGAGTGAAACCAGCCAGCCAAACCATTCGGCGGTCAAAATTTTCTTTTTTCTTTAGTTGTTTTTCCTTAGTCTTCTCCATAATTACCTTCAAACCAATAATTAAAACGGGCCTTTAAATTAAATTTTAATTGTGTTAACGGCGCTTCATCATCCTCACCTACTGTGATTTGATAATTGTCAATATTAATCCACCGCCTTACCAACCCGATTTGCTCGACCAGCCTTTTTAATTGGTCATATTCACCTTGAGTTGAAAAATTAAATTCTATACCTGACAAGTCTGTTTTAGGATTAGCCATTTCCATCTCTTCTAATCGCATTTGTGAAACGGGCAAATTATCATCCATTGAAATTCCGCCAACTTGAGTTATTCCTTGACTAATACCAAAATCAGAGGGCAAATAGCTTTCTAAAAGGTCTCTTCTTTCTTGAACCAAAGCATATTCTTCCTGGGCAGAAACAATATTATTTATTTTTTGCTGCATTCGAGAACTTATTTCCCTTTTCTCATTTATTTCACCAATTAAACCAGCAATAGTAATTACTGCCGGGCGAATAGCAAAAAATATAAAGAAAGTTGTCGCTAAAATAGTTATTACTGCCTCTGTATATCGCCAATTAACACTATCACTGGCATACTCATTTAATTTTTTATCTATTTTTTGATGATAATTTTTTAATTCTTGTTGTAATTTTTCTTTTTTCATTAACTTAATCAGGATAACTAAAATTAATTGAAAATTGTAATGTCATTCCACTAACACCAAGCTCTTTTTCAACTGTGCCGATACTAATTGATTTAACTGTCTCTTGACTTAAAAGCCGGTCAATAAATTCAGCTAATCCTGCCTCCGAAAAAATCTGGACTTTAATCGAGGTATTAATCTCATCATCTTTCTTAGAAAAATTATAATTTGACATGATTACATCTGGAGGCATACTTTCGGCAATTACCAATAAAGGTTCAAGAGGCTGATGGGATTTTTGAAAACTTTTATCAATTGCGGACAACCGCCTTTGAAAAGAAAGAAATTGGCGTTCAAAATCTTGAGCGCTAGCTAAAATAGCTTTTTGCTGCCTGATTTTCGAAGATAAATCTGAATTTGTTCTATCCAGCCAAAATCTAGACAAAAAGGCACCAATAACAATTAGTTGGGTAAAAACAATAATATATCTTCCATAAGACAGAACCCAATTAAGCAGCCTCTTAGCCAGACTACCGGCTATTTTTTTTTCGGGCAGTAAACTGATTTCTTTTTTTGCCATTAACTCAGTATATTAAACTCTGGAGACAGTGTCAAAACCTTATTCTATCCTCGGCGGTAATTCTAAAATCGGCAATACATCTCTCGGCCAAACTAATATTGATTTTATCAGTTTAATAATTGCCCGGGCTTCTTTTAATTGAAAGGAAAGCCCTATTCCGATATAAACCAAAATTGCCCCTAAACTACAACTCAGAGTTAAACCAATTAAACCAGTAATTCTAGTTGTATCAAAAACATTTCCGTCCAACCCTCGTAGCAAAAGCCAAGTTACTAATGCCGACCAAAAACTAGAAAAAACCATTTTAAATAATGGTTCTAATATCTTAGATAATTTTTTCAACCTTATTCTTTTTAATAATAAAACGAATAAAAGTAGTGCTTGAAACAAATTGCTCGTGCTGGCGGCCAGGGCTAAACTAATTACTCCTCCCTGAAAAAAAGTTTCGCCGCCAACAGCAATAATAATAAAAATTAATAAAGAAAAGGCTGAAACTATTAATGGTGTTTTTGTATCTTGTAGAGCATAGAATCCGCGTCCTAAAATATCATTAACTGTCCCTGAAATAACTAAAGGAATTAAAAAGGCAATAACTTGTCCAGTGACTAGTGTCGCTTGCCAGGGAAAATCTTTAGCACCGTAAGCTAATCTAACTAAAGGAATTCTTAAAATAAGAAAAATTGATGCAGTTGGTAAAGCTAAAAAAACAGCCTGCAAAAAAGAATTAAAGAGGACCTCCCTAAAACGAGACATTTTATTTTTACTTGCTTCTCTGGAGAGAACTGGCAAAGAGGCCTGGCCAATAGTTACTCCAAAAACACGCGAAAAAAAGTAAGTTAACCTTTGGCCCAAATAAAAGAGAGACAAGTAACCAGTTGTTAAACCGCTGCCAATAATAAGAATAATGGTTGCTTGAAATTCGTTAATTGCTAAAGACATTGTTTTTGGCGGCATTAAAGAAAGTATTCTTTTAACACCTGGAAGTTGAAAATTAACCAACGGAAAATACTTAAATCCAAGCTTGATTACTAAGGGAAGTTGAATTAAAAAGTGAAAAATTGAACCTAACAAAACACCTAAAACCGGAGCCCAAATACCTAAATATGAAGAAAAAGCTTGAATACCAAAAATTATTCCCAGGTTATAAACCATAGGGGCAAGAGATGGAACCAAAAATCTTTGATTAGTTTGTAAAATAGAAGTTAAAAAATTACTTAGCAAAAAAAACATCTGCGATAGAACAATAATTTTCATTAGCCGGCTCATTAACTCAATTTGATCTAATGAAAATCCCGAGGCTACTAAAAAAGACAAGGGACGAGAAAATAGAATAATTACCCCCCCAATTATCAAAAAAGAGATAAAAAGTAAATTTAAAACAGAAGAGGCTGTTTGATAAGCCCTTTCTTTATTTTTATCTAATTCCTCACTAAAAATAGGAATAAATGCAGCAGATAATGCCCCTAAAACTAAAAGTTGAAAAATTATATCTGGTATTCTAAAAGCAGCATTATAAGCATCTAATTGGTCAGGACAACAAGCAAAAAATTCAGCGTATAACAGCCGGTCCCGTAGAATGCCCAAAAAGGCAGAAGCACTAAAAGCTAAACCTAGAATAGCCGCTGCTGAAAAAATACTTGATTGTTTTTTAGAAAAAATATTTGATCCGTTTTTAAATATTGACTTTATCATCTCTGCCAGTATAACAAATTTCTTGCTACTCCAGCAACCAAATGATAAAATACCGATATGCCTGTAACCAAATCAGCTGCAAAAGCTTTGAGAAATCAACAAAGAAAGAAAAAGTTTAATTTGCGAGTTAAAAAAATTGCCAAAAAAGCAATAAAAAAATTTACAAACAAACCAACTAAACAAAATTTAGCTGATGCTTATTCGGCAATTGATAAAGCGGCAAAAAGAAGTGTTTTTCATAAAAACAAGGCTAGTCGCTTAAAAGCTAAGTTGGCCAAAAAAATTCCAGCAAAAAAGACTTCATCTAAAAAAACGAAGAAAAAATAAAATGCAAAGCAACTTTTATATCACCACCCCGATATATTATGTCAATGATGTGCCGCATATAGGTCACACTTGCACTACTATTGCCGCCGATATTGTTGCCCGTTATCATCGAATAAAAAAAGAAAATGTTTTTTTTCTTACTGGAACTGACGAACATGGTTTAAAGGTTTCCAAAGCGGCCCAAAAAAAAGATATGTCACCCAAAGAGTTTTGTGACCAGATTTCACCTAGATTTGAACAGGTTTGGAAAAATTTAAACATCAGCAACGACTATTTTATTCGGACAACTGACAAGCGCCATAAAAAAGTTGTCAGCCAAATAATTCAAAAAATTTATGACCAGGGAGATTTATATAAAGACACCTATCAAGGCCTCTATTGCATTGGCTGTGAAAAGTTCCTAACTGAATCTGATCTGGAAAATGGTTGCTGTCCAATCCATCCACCCGACCAAACAATTAAGCAAAAAGAGGAAAATTGGTTTTTCCGATTATCAAAATATGCTCCAAAAATAATTAATTTAATAGAAAACGAGGAAACTAATTACATTTTCCCGCTAGGAAAGAGAAATGAAATTTTAGCCAAACTTAAATCAGGCGTCCATGATATTTCTTTTTCTAGAGCAAATGTTGAATGGGGAATCCCAATTCCTTGGGATAAATCACAAACAATTTATGTTTGGGTAGATGCATTAATTAATTATTACAGCTCCACCCAGTTTTTAAAAAATAAAGATAAATTTTGGCCGGCAAATGTTCACGTTTTAGGTAAAGAAATTATTTGGTTTCATACTGTAATTTGGCAATCAATGCTTCTTTCAGCTGGACTCCCTTTGCCTAAAAAAACTTTTGTCCACAGTTTTTACATTATGAAGGAACGAAAAATGTCCAAATCTCTTGGCAATTTAATTAATCCCCAACAATTAATTGATAAATTTGGAGTTGACGGCAGCCGATATTTAATTGCCGCCTCATTTCCGAACCGCAATGATACTAATATCAGCATCTCACGTTATACTAAAAAATATAATGCTGAGCTGGCTAACGGGTTAGGAAACCTTGTTTCTAGAACGGCAAAATTAGCTGAAAAAAACGGCTTTGATTTTAATCAAAAAATTGAAAATAAGTTTTTTAGAGGCTTAGAAAAAACAATTAACAACTTTAATTTTTCTGCTGGACTAGATATAATTGCCAATAAATCTAGTCAAGGCATCTCAGCCACTAATCAGTATTTTACTCAAAAGAAAATTTGGGAATTAAAAGGAAAAGAACAAAAAGAAAAATTAAATAAAATAATTAATAATTTGCATCAAATTGCCTTTAATCTTAAACCATTCATGCCACAAACAGCTGAAAAAATTAGTCAAACCTTTACCGGAAAAATAACTGCGCCTAAACCGCTCTTTCCTCGAGTTTAATAAAGATGATAGAATAAGCCAGATCCACTAAAAATGAAACGAAAAAAATCTAAATTCTACCGATTTTTAGAAATGGTTCCCGGTTTAATTTCCTGGAACATCATTTTTTTCTTAGTTTGGGGTTCTTTCCTTGTTCCCCGACTAGTTGCTTATTTTGTAATTGCTTTTTTAATATATTGGCTATATCAATCATTTAAATCTGCTTACCTTGGCATCCGCGGCTACCTTAAAATAAACCAAACTAAAAAAATAAACTGGCTCAAAAAATACCAAAACGAAAAAAAACCTGATTGGCTAAAATGGAAAGAAATAAAACACGTTGTTATTATTCCCAACTATAACGAAAACATTAAAACTCTTTCTAAAAACCTTGACTCGCTTGCTAACCAAAAATATTTACGGCCGGATAAAAAATTAATTGTTTATTTAGCAATGGAACAAAGAGCAAAAGGCCATAAACAAAGAGCTGAAGAGCTGATCTTAAAATTTAAAAATTGTTTCCATGATATTTCTGCTACCTATCACCCGGCTGATATTCCCGGAGAAATTAAAGGCAAGGCTTCTAATGAAGCCTGGGCAGCTAAAGAAGCTAAAAAACAATTAGTTGAAAAAGAAAATCTTGATATTAATAAATTAACTATTACCAGTTGTGATGCCGATGCCCGGTTTAATGCTAATTATTTTGCCGCCTTAACCTATAAATTTTGCCGTTCAAAAAAACGTTATTACACCTTTTGGCAAGCACCGATATTTTCTCATAATAATTTAAATCAAGTGCCGGCCCCAATTAGGATAGTTGGAGTTATCAGTAACATAATCTATCTTTCTCATCTACAAGAACCTGACGGTCTATTTTTTAATCACTCAACTTATTCACTCAGTTTTAAACTAATCAACGATATTGGCTATTGGGATACCGATATAATTCCAGAAGATTGGCACATATTTTTACAATCATTTTTTAGCACTAAAGGCAAATCTTTAGTCAGCCCAATTTTTACTCCGGTTAGTATTGATGCCCCTGAAGGCGAAACTTACTGGCAGGCGTTAAAAAATCGCTATCTTCAATGTCAACGTCATGCTTGGGGAGCAACTGATATACCTTATGCAATTATAAAAACACTTGAACATAAAGAAATTCCTTTTTTAGTAAGATTGTTAAGAACTTATAAACTAATTCAAACTCATACACTTTGGGCAACAAATTGGTTTATTCTTACCTTAGGCGCTTCTTTACCCCCATTACTTAATCCTAAATTTTTTCAAACATCTCTTGGTTATAATTTGCCGAAATTTTCACAAATTATCCTGACTATTTGTCTTCTTTCTTTGGCAATTACAATTGTTCTTGACTGGAAACTACAACCTAAAAAAGATAAAAACTTATCTTTTTGGCAAAAAATATTATATTTATTTCAATGGTTATTAATGCCAATAGCAACTCTGTTTATGTCTGTAATACCAGGCTTAGACGCTCAAACGAAATTACTCTTTGGAAAAAGACTAGAATATTGGGTAACTAAAAAATATTAATGCCATCTAAAGAAAAATCTAATTTATTAACTAAAATTGGTCAATTGTGGCTGAGAAAAAATATTTTTCGCGCCCTGGTATCTTCAATAGTTTTAATTATTATCCAATTAATTATCGTTATTATTAGTTTTTCAAAATTACCGTCAAAAATCCCCTTGTTTTACTCTCGCCCTTGGGGAAAAGCGCAGTTAGCAGATTCAACCTATTTATTTTTACTTCCAGGCCTGTCTATTGGTATTTTAGTTATTAATGCAATAATTGCCGCTTTATTTATAGACAAAAAAAGTTTTTATAGCTTTTGTCTCACTTGGGCAAGTTCAATTTTTTCCACCTTTTGTTTAATAACCCTTGTTAAAATTGTCCAAATTATTCTTTTATGAACCTTTTACTTTCTCCTCTAACAATCAGCTTTATTATCAGCTTGTTTATCACTCCAATAACTATTTGGTTTTTTAAACGTAATAATTGGGTCGAAGATCCAACCAAAGAAAAACGCAAAAATATAACTCATCAAAGGCCAATTCCCAGAGGCGGCGGAATCAGCTGTTTTATTGCTATTTTAATAACCAGTTTAATCTTTCTTACTCCTGATCCGCAATTAAAAGCAATTTTGATTTCTGGCGCTTTAACTCTTTTTATTGGCCTATTTGACGATTTTTTTAACCTTAACCCTTATTTCAGGTTATTAACCAACATAGCGGTAGCAATAATTATTATCCAGTCCGGAATAAAAATTAATTTCATTACCAATCCATTAGGTGGAATTATCAACCTGAATGTTAATTTATGGCTAATTAACATTGCTGATTTGATTAGTTTAGTTTGGATTCTCTGGTGTATGAATATCATTGGCTGGTCAGCCGGTATTGCCGGCCAATTACCAGGTTTTATTACTATTACCAGCCTAGTTATTGGTATTTTAAGCCTCAGGTTTATCCAAGACATTACTCAATGGCCGGTAACAGTCCTGGCTGGAACAGTTTCCGGTGCTTATTTAGGATTTTTGCCCTACAATTTTCTTCCTCAAAAAATCATGCCTGGTTACAGTGGAAAAAGTTTGGCTGGCTTATTAATAGCTGTTTTATCAATTCTTTCTGGAGCTAAATTAGCAACGGTTATTTTAACTTTAGGAATTCCAATGTTAGATGGTATCTGGGCAATTATCCGTCGCTTATCTCAGGGAAAAATGCCAGTCTGGGGAGATGCTCAGCACCTGCATCATCTGCTGTTGAAAGCCGGTTTACCAAAACCAATAATAGCAATTATTTATTGGCTATTCTCAGCAATACTAGGGGGAATAGTTCTTCAACTCAACAGCCGTCAAAAAGCTTGGGCCTTTTTAATGGTTGGCGGAAGTTTTGTTTTTTTAACCCTCAGTTTAAAGCGAATTATAAAAAAAAATCATTCTGATTTTTCTGCATAATCAGAAGAAATCCATCCTTCTTCATCTTCTTCATACTCTATCTTATACCAACCAGAATCTTCTTCAATAAATTGAAATTCTTCACCCGGGCTTACCCGACCGACCTCTTCAAAATTTCTTCCCGGTCCCTGTCTAACTCTTAACCACCCAGTTGGTGTATCACTAATAGTAACAAGAACTTGACTGGTTTCAATTTTTGCCGGTGTCGGTTTTTCAATTTCGCTAATTTCTTCTGTTTGCTTTATTAAATCGACAACTATCGATAATTTATAATTGTTCAAAGCCCGAGCCATAACTTCAACCTCTTGATATTGTGGGGCAGAAATTGATATCCGATGCTCTCCTTCTTCGATATCTTCAAAATTAAGCGGCGTAAAGCCGCGCATTTGGCCATCAACACTCACTGAACAATCATCAGGTTTACAAATAACACTTAACCCAGCTTTATCTTTAGAGCCGGTTTTTTCTAAATATATTATTCTTCCTCCTGAAAGTTCAGGTTTAGAATTAAACTCCCAATTTATAAAGGTATGAGTGCCAGGATTAAGAAACACTTTTCTTTCCCAAGCTGATGAAAACTCTCCTTGTTGAGGGACTAATTTAATCTCCACCTCACCTGAACTGATAGAATCATTCTCATATGGAGTTGATCCAGCCTCTTGACCGTTAATATAAACCGTCGCCTGTGGATAAGCGTCTAAGGAAATCGCCGCTTTTTTATCGTTAAGGCCACCAGTAAAAATAAATACAGCCAAACCAATCACCCCAACTACTCCAATTAAAATTAAAATTCCCTTTTTTGTCATTTAATTACTAATTTAATATACCAAATTGTTCAACCCCCAGCAAATTAGTGTCCTGGCCGGGTACATCTTTAAAATTAAGTTTCCGTGTCACCCCAACCGTAGGCAAGTCTGACTTGCCGTAGCGGAGACATCCTTTTGGAACTTTAAAATATAAAAAGGGATTCCTCGACAAGCCCACGAGCCACGCAGGGTTCGGGGCTAGCCCGGAATGACAAAGCTCGTTACTTTAGGTATAAAAGATAGAAAAAATAGTTTGATAAGATTTGATATAGAAGTGTAAACGATGTTTGTTAACCACGATAATTAGAAATGTTGAACCCAGCAACTAGTAATGATAAAATCTAACTAATCGCAGGGCTTGCCTCGCCGAAGCCTTGCGCGGAGGCGGGCGGTTAGCTCAGTTGGCTAGAGCGTTTCTTTGACGTAGAAAAGGCCAGGGGTTCGAGTCCTCTACCGCCCACCAAGGCGGGGTACACGACAGGCCCATTTGGGCCGTTAGCTCAGTCGGCTAGAGCGCTGTCCTGATAAGACAGAGGTCTCAGGTTCGAGTCCTGAACGGCCCACTAATGTATGACTACATAATTCT
>CAZJMH010000022.1:0-11866 GCA_964547295.1 uncultured Gammaproteobacteria bacterium
ATTTGACTGAAAACACACCAGCAGATATTCTCAAAGGAGCGAAAAAAGAACAAGCGGAAGAAGCAAAGAAAAAATTAGAAGAAGCTGGAGCACAAATAGAACTAAAATAAACTGATCATCACCCAAAGCATATAAATGCCTTGGGTGGTAGTCCAGAAATAGTGATCAACGGAGAAGAGTAATAAGTAAACAGTAATAAGTAATAAGTAATTTTTAAATTCTAATTTCTTCAGATATTTACAGGTCACGAGAACCACACCGCTAACACCTACTACTCCCAGTTCGGCTAAAACAAGAAGATAAACATTATGAACCGGCTGTAAAAAAGTTGCCGGCGGCAGTTTTCTGACAAACCCTCCCCACCCAACTCCCCAAAAAGGATTATCTTTAATTATTGTCAGAGCATGTTTGGCTAAGTTCCATCTGCGATGGAAGCTAGTAGCTCGTAGTTGGTAGTTCGTAGCTAGTAGAAAAAGAAAAATCAAAAAAACCAATCCCAAAGTCAAATTTGGGTCAGTACGTGTTAAATTAAGTTTGCGGAGGAAGAGGAAGATTGCGATCAGCCAGACGGGAAGGGAAAAAGAGAGGAGAATTAGAACCAGAGACAGCCATTTTGAGGCCTTGTTAAAAGCGTCATTCTGAACCTGGGTTAGTCGAAGGTGGAAAATCCCCCTATCAAGGGATTCTTCGTGGTTTCCCTCCTCAGAATGACGAGCTAAAACTAAGTAAGCCAACAACCCGAAAGCACCCATGACGTTGGCATGAGGGAAAGTTGCCATTGGAAGAACTATATTTCTACCAAAAAGCAAAATCTTTTTCACTCCCCCGCTACCCGACGTAAATATCGGTTCACCCAAAAACTGCCAGCCGATAACTGTCGCCTGATTTAAAAACTGGCCAAGTGCCAGAATACTTGTCCAAACCACTGCTCCAGATAACCCAAGTAAAGCCGGTTTATGCAAATCTTTATTTTTGTAAATTATCAACCCAACAAACCCGGCAACCAAAAAACGAATAAAATTTATGGTTGAGATTAAGGGAATGGGAGATAAAATTATTGAAATTAAGACTAGAGTAATAGGTAATAAGTAATCAGTAATCAGTAATTGGAATTTAGTGGAATTTTTTTGAAAATTGAAAATTGAAAATTGAAAATTTGCAATAATTACCATCATTGCCAGGAGGTCTTGTATCCAAAGATCGGGCATTAAGTAATCAACTAAAACCCCGTTAACTAAACTATTGGGAACTATCCAGTGTTTTGCCCATCCAACAGGTAAAAATAAGGTGAAAAGAAATACCAAGTATTGGGGCATGCTAAAATCGACTGACTTTCATTTTATAACTTTCTCTAAAACCAAGTATGTTTTTTAAGTACTTGGTTATTAAGCCAACGGCAATTAAAATCAAGGCTGTTTTTCCTAAGGGATTCAGGTAAAAAATATCAGTTAATAAACCAACTACTAAAAAAAGCCACCAAGGCTCATCAATTATCCAACCAATAATCAATGCCCAAATAATTGTCAAACCCAAAAATAAAAAAAAGCTCTGAATAATTACTAAGAATATACCAACAAATAAAAGGCCAATTTTTTTCCAGTCAACCATGGGTTTATTATACCAACCAATGCTGTGTCATGTTCTGATAGTGCCGAAGATCATCTATTTCTAAATTACTGTTTAGATCAATACAAACAACATCAATTCGTAAATTTTTATATTCCGGGTTTTCATCAACAAGATATACTTGGGCCATTTTTTGAACTTTATAAATTTTTTTATGGTCAATCCCCCACTCGGGCCTGCTTCGACGCAAGGCGGGTTGGCCAAAACCCAAACGAGTTTTGACCTCAACAAAGACCAAAACGCCTTTTTTATTAACAATTAAATCAATTTCTCCAAAACGAGTAGAAAAGTTACGTTCAATAACTCGGTAGCCGTTTTTTCTAAAATATTTAGCGGCTAAATTTTCACCCGTTTTCCCGACTTGATTTTTTTTCACTAGTTCACCCTTTAACTCTATACTGCAAAGCTTCAGCAATATGGGCGGAGGTTATTTTTTCCTCACCGTTAAGGTCGGCAATAGTCCGAGCAATCTTAATTAATCGAAAATAAGCTCGAGCGGAAAGTTGAAACTGGTCAATTGCCTGTTTAAGTAATAAATCACTTTGATTATCTAATTGACAAAAATTACGCAATTGCTTGTTCTTCATTTCAGAATTAGTATGAATTGGCAGACCTTTAAATCTCTTTGCTTGTATTTGTCGAGCTGCAGTTACCCTTTTTCTAATCTCTGTCGACTTTTCTAAAAAGCTAGTTGCATTTTTGCCAATAGTTAATTTCTTAACTTTAACCGGCGGCACCTGGATGTGTAAATCAATCCGGTCCATTAATGGACCGGATAATTTTTTTCGATACTTAAAAATACTTCCGGCAGTGCAAGTGCATTCCCGTTCCGGATGAGTGGAGTAACCGCACGGACATGGGTTTGCTGCCGCAACCAAAATAAATTGACTTGGATAGTCAGCATGACCAGCTGCCCGTGATATGGTAATTTTGCCGTCTTCTAACGGCTGACGCAATGATTCCAAAATTGATCGGCCAAATTCAGGCACTTCATCTAAAAATAATACCCCTCGATGGGCCAATGAAATTTCTCCAGGCAAAGGTGTTGTCCCACCGCCAATTAAACCAACTTTAGAAACATTGTGATGGGGAGACCGAAATGGCCGAGTTGTAACTAAAGAGCCGCCAGGAGGAATTAGGCCAGAAACAGAATATATCTTGGTTACTTCTAGAGATTCTTCCCTGTTTAATTCAGGCAATATACCAGGGAGTGCTTGAGCAAGCATTGTTTTTCCTGCTCCGGGTGGGCCAACTAAAAATATATTGTGGCCGCCGGCAGCAGCAATTTCCATTGCTCTTTTAGCTTGTTCTTGACCCAAAATGTCGCCAAAATCAAATTGACTTTTATCTAAAGACTGATTATTTTCTGAAATAATATTTTTTCTTATCGAAATTGTTGTCTGGCCGGATAAATGGAGATATAAATCAGTAAGGTTTTTTACCGGATAAACCTTAATTTTTCCAATCACAGCCGCTTCATTAGCTGAATCGGCAGGAACAAAAATCTTTTTAAACCCTTGGTCAGCCCCCCAAAGGGCAGCCAAAAAAGACCCTTTAGTATGTCGCAAATCACCATTTAAAGATAATTCACCATAAAAAATTGATTTTTGGGGCAGTTGACAGCCGGTAATCAACGACATTATCCCTACTGCAATAGGCAAATCATAACATGAACCTTCTTTAGGAATATCTGCCGGCGCCAAGTTAATCGTCACCCGTTTCTGCGGGAACTGAATACTGGAATTAGTTAAGGCGGTTTTAACTCTTTCCCTAGCTTCTTTTACTGCTTTATTGGGCAAACCAACAATACTAAAGGCAGGGAAACTCCGAGTATCAATATTTATTTCAACACCAACTCCAACAGTTTCCAATCCTAAACTAGCAATTGACTGAACCTCAGACAACATAATATTCTCCTTTGGTGTTTTGGCCAACCAGATTTTTTAAAGCCAGCATCGACAATATCTGGCCAATTTCACTGATTGGCTTGTCTAAAGACCGAGAAATTTGATCTGCGGACATATTCTGTTTATGCAATTCAGCAATCAGTTCTTTCTCTGCTAATGACAACCCTGATTTATTTGTATTTCTATTTTTACTCATATTTACAGCATTTATGCCGAGGACTGACAATACATCTTTTGGATTGCTAACTAATGTTGCCCCTCTTTTTATCAACTCTGATGTCCCTTCTGTCACTGATGAGGTCACTGGACCGGGAATTGCTAAGACTTCACGACCCTGATCAAAAGCAAAATCGGCAGTAATTAAAGAACCGCTTTTTTGAGGCGCTTCAACAACCAAAACTGCTGATGATAAACCAGATATGATTCGGTTCCGCTTGACAAACGTCCACCGAAAAGCAGGATGATCATCGGGTAATTCAGAAACCATTAATCCCCCACTGGAAATTATTTCACTCTTTAATTCAGCATGATGAAGCGGTCTAATGATTTCGATCCCACAACCCAAGACAGCAATTGTCTTGCCGCCTACAGCCAAACAAGCACGATGGGCAGCAGCATCAACTCCATACATAAACCCGGAAACAATAGTTACTCCACTTTGGGAAATAGGACGAATAAACTTATCAACAACTTCCTTGCCGTAATCCGTCATCTGTCTCGTTCCAACAACTCCTAAACAATTTTTAAAAATTGATAAGTCTAAATCGCCATCATAAAAAAGCTTCTCCGGCGGTTTTTTAATACCGGCAAGGCGTTGTGGGTAATCTTTGTGTCCAAGTTTTAAAAAGTTAGAAGCCATCTAAGAAAATAATACCACAGTTTAAAGCTTTTAGCTTCTAGCATTAGGCATTAGGCATTCAGCCTTTTACCCTTTTATGCTATTATTTAATTAGGATGTCAAAAATTGCTTTTTTTGAAGTTCATCAAAGAGAAAAAAATTTAATTGCTAAACCAGCAGAAAAATTAAAAGCTGATGTTTACAGGGAAGAAATTGAGGAGATTTTAGAAAAGGCAAAAGAATATCAAATAATCTCCCCTTTTGTTTATTCTGATTTATCCAAAAAAATCCTCAAGCACCTACCTAATCTTAAAATGATTGCTACTCGGTCAACCGGCACCGACCACATTGACTTAAATTATTGCCAGGAAAATGATATTGAAGTAGCCAATGTTGATGATTATGGTAAAAACACAATTGCAGAACACACCTTTGCTCTTATTCTTGCTTTATCGCGCCGAATACCAGAATGTCTAGACCGAGTTCGTCAGGGAGGATTTTCTTCAATCGGATTAACCGGTTTTGACTTAAGAGGCAAAACAATTGGCGTAATCGGCGTTGGCAATATCGGTCAATACGTGGTTAAAATTGCCAACGGATTCGAAATGAATGTCCTAGGAGTTGCTCGAACTCCAGACAAAGATTTAGCTAAAAAACTTAATTTTAAATATCTTGCTTACGAAGAAGTTTTAAAACAATCTGATATTGTCACTTTTCATCTTCCTTTAACCAAATCGACTTATCACATGCTTGATCGGGAAAAAATAAAGTTAATGAAGGATGGAAGCTTATTAATAAACACCAGCCGCGGCCCAGTAGTTGATTCAGAAGCAATTCTCTGGGGAATAGAACAAGGCAAATTAGCAGGAGTAGGCTTAGATGTGCTAGAGGAAGAAGAATATCTTGATAATTCCAGAAAACTTTTTGAACCGTATCAGTCAAAAGAAGGTTTAAAAAAATTAGTTGCCGCCCATCTGCTTCGTGAAAAAACTAACGTCATTATTACCCCTCATAATGCTTTTAACACTTTTGAAGCTTTAGGAAGAATAGTCAAAACTACAGTAGAAAATATTGAAAAGTTCATGGAAAAAAAATAAATTATTTTTCCGGGTCAATACCGAGAAACCGAAGGATTACTTCACGTCTGTAGCGCCGGTCGCCACGCTCATTTATCCGAATTGCTGGTAATTTGCCCTTTTTGCCCCACCGTTTTAAAGTAATTACTGACACGCGCAAAATTTTGGCAACCTCTTTTGGAGTAAGCAACGCTGGTAAATTTTCCAAGTCTACCTGCTCAATTGGTTTTTTATTTTTTGTTTTTTCACTCATATCTATCAATAATATATCAGAAATTATCAAAAATTCAAAATACCCCCTATCCGCTAATCCCTAACAACCAACCACTTGCTTTTACTTCGTACTTTCTATCCTCTTCCAATTGCCCGAATACGGCTTTTTTAAAATCCTACGTTCCCAATATACGGCCAACCAGACGTAAAGCCGAGCGAAAATTAGCAAAAGCATCCAAAAATATTCTTTGAGATTTCGCGGATAAGTTAAGGATAGACGTAATCCTTTGGCTTCCTGGAAAAAGCCGCGCATTGATTGTAAGGAGCGCAGACCTGCTTCGCAGCAAGGCGAATCTGCGTTGTCTACAGATGATAATTGCACATACCCACTGGTTGTCCGTTTTTTCTGGATAACCCAATCAGATAAATTGGTCGGAAATTTGACTTTTACTTTTGCTTCCGGAGCATAACCAATTCTCAAACCTTGGTCCCACACTTGACGAGAAAGCCAGGCATCATCAACTAAAATATTTTTAGGCATTGGAGAAACCAATTCTTTTTTAACTGCCATTAAATAACCAGACCCGTCTAAATAAAAATTATTTTTGTCTCGATAATCTCGCTGGTAATGGGCGGCCTGAGTTAAAAAATGAGCCCAAAAACCAAACAAATCATCACGAGGGTTGGCCGGGATCGGCCGGCCGGTAACCAGGCCAATTTTATTCGTAGGAACAGATCCACGTGTCTGTCCTTGCTTCGGGCGGACACTCGGGTCCATCCCTACAATTTTTCCCACCAAATTTTCTAACGCACCTTCTGCTAAACTAACATCTCCATCAGTCAAAATTAAAATATCGCCTTTTGCCTCATTAAAAGCTAAATTTAAGGCAGCAGGTTTACCCTCAGCCTTATCCTTTATCCAACTAACTACCTGCAGTTTATCCTGACTTATAGCTGATTCCTTAGTCATTTCATCAGGACAAACTACTAAAATCTCAAAATTTTTGGTCAATCTCGGCATTTGGTCTTCTATTTGGCCAATTAGTTTAGCAACCGTTTTAGGTTCGTTTTTAGCAGTAATTATAAGACTATAATCCATTTTTCAGCAATGATATATAAACAGTGATAAATTAATTAAGTTTTTGCTTTTTTCCATTATTGTTGGCAAAAAAGATAGTCATTGAACAGTAAAATTTTAATTTTAAACATAAATTTTAATGATTTAGATCACCCATTTTGATTTAGGTATCAAAAAATTAAAGGTTACAATTTTTTTTATCGCATTATTAAACCCTATAATGTAAATATTTATTAAGATTAACTTAAAACTATTAGGACTTTTTAATAAAATACTAAATTTTGACCTAACCTCCTAATATTTTTCTTATAGGTTACTATCATAGTCAGCAGGAAACTGCTAAATATCAAATACGTAATAATAATTTTATCATAATTTTTAATTAAGCTTAAGCATCACACCTTAATTTAACTACATTTACAACTTTTTTAAATTATATTTTATTATATTTTTTCTTTTTTTTGCCTTTAGTCTATATTCGTCAGAAAAATTATCATTTAATTAAATATTACAAGATTTATTTATTTCTTATTGCTCTTTTATATAGGTCTAAATTTTCAAGAGCTAAAGCAGTGCCCTTAACAACCGACAACATTGGTTCTTCTACCCGATGAACAGCGACATTTAACTGATCCGATAAAAAAACGTCGATTTCAGCTAAAAGTGCTGTCCCCCCAGAAATCACAATCCCCTTATCAACAATGTCTGAAATTAATTCTGGTGGCGTTTTTTCCAGCACTCCTCGAATAGCAGTCATAATTTGGTCAAGTGGATGTTTTATTGCCTTATTGATCTCTAGATTAGAAACACTTACTGTTTTTGGTAAACCATAAATTGAATCCCGCCCCTTAATTTTCCTTGATTTTTCTTTTTTGGGCTCAACAGCTGAACCAAGGTCAATTTTTATTTCTTCTGCCGTTTGATCACCAATAAGTAAATTATGTTTTTTACGTAAATAAGCGGCAATAGCATCATCAATTTTATTTCCAGCAACTCGAACACTTTTGTGAGCCACTACGCCACCAAGTGAAATAACTGCCGCTTCGGTTGATCCCCCGCCAGTATCAACAATCATATTTCCTGACGCTTCTGCTACGGGAATTTTTGCCCCAATTGCGGCTGCTAATGGCTCATCAATTAAGTGCACTACCCGGGCGCCAGCAGATTTTGTTGCCTCGATTACCGCCCTTTGTTCTACTTGAGTTACACCAGCTGGAACACAAATCATAACCTCAGGTTTGATGAAAAAAAATTTCCCACAGGTCTCTTGGATAAAAAAGCGAAGCAAAGATTGAGTTATCTCATAATCAGCAATAACTCCATCTTGCATTGGTTGACAGGCAGTTATAAATTCAGGTGTTCGGCCAAGCATTTTTTTAGCCTGGTGTCCAACAGCCAAAACTTTTTGATCCTCAACGGAAACGGCAACAACAGTCGGCTCATTAACGACAATTCCCTTGCCTGCTTCCCAAACCAAGGAATTTGCTGTCCCCAAATCTATTCCTAATTTTTTATAAATAGCCATATTTTGATATATTTAATAGAGATTATGATAGGTATTAAAAAATTATACCATACATTAAACAAATCTTGTTTAACAATCTCAAACCTGATATGATAAAAAAAATGGACAATAAAGCAGCCTTAAAAACAATCCTCATTATTTCAACTATATTAATAGTAGTTGGCTCACTAACTTACCTTATCAGTTTATTTATCCGGGGCTACCGGCCTGACTTAAAAAAGCCGGGCCTAGGCTTTGTTCCTACCGGAATGTTAGTTGCTAATTCTGACCCAAAAGGAGGATCAGTATATATTGATGACAAACTAGCTACAGCAACCGACGACACTTTAAGCCTACCCCCTGAAGAATATCAAGTAAGAATCGAAAAAGATGGTTTTCTACCTTGGCAAAAACAATTAGTTATTAAAAAAGAAGTTGTTACTCAAACCAATGCTACTCTTTTTAAATCTACGCCCGATCTTTCTCCTTTAACGACTACTGGAGCAATAAAGCCAACCATGTCTCCAGACAGAACCAAAATTGTTTATGGAGTAAATCAGGCCTCTAAAGAAGATAAAAATGGCATTTGGCTTTTGGATTTATCAACTAATATACCTCTTAGCCGAGCAAATACTCGACAACTGACTGACACTATCGTTAATCTAAATTGGGAAGAAGTTGAATTTACCTGGAGTCCAGACAGCAAGAGTATCCTTCTTGTCGAACGCGCGCGCTCTCTAGACGATGAAACAAAGATTAATCGTGTTTTTTTGATTGATGCTACTAGATTTACTTCAGCTAATAATTTGGCGGATGTTGGCTTTAGGCTTAGCTTAATTAAAGAAGAATGGCGCCAAGAAAAACAAACTGACTTAGAATTAAGACTAAATAAACTTCCTGAAGAATTAGTTGAAGTAGCCACACAATCTGCCGAAAAAATAACCTTTTCACCTGATGAGGAAAAATTTTATTATCAGGCAACTGATTCTGCTCAAATTGCTGAAAACTTGCTCCCACATCCTCCAGCTAGATCAAATCAAACTGAGGAAAGAAATATTAAGCCAGGAAATATATATGTTTATGATTTAAAAGAAGATACTAATTTTAAAATTGGAACAAAAGATGAACTCTTCCAACTCAGTTGGCTAACCTCAAACCAGCTTGTCTTTATTGACGAAGAAAATATAGAAGTAAAAGTAATCGAGGCTGATTCAACTAACCGGCAAACAATATATTCTGGTCCTTTTGTTAATGGTTTTATATTTCCATCACCAAGTGGAAAAAGCCTAATAACTTTAACCTCGCTTCATCCTGATTCCCCAGGAAACTTATATGAAATAAAAGTAAGGTAATGGTAAAATATGTTATTATCGTCCCCGTAGCTCAGTTGGATAGAGCGCCTGCCTTCTAAGCAGGAGGTGGAGGGTTCGAATCCTTCCGGGGACGCCGAGTCAAACGCGGGAGAGGTCGCATAGTTTGGCCAATTGCGCCGGTCTTGAAAACCGGTGGGTTTTACCACCCTCGTGGGTTCGAATCCCACCCTCTCCGCCGAGTGGAAGATGGCTCCGCATTCGGGGATTGGCGCAGTGGCTAGCGCGCGTGCATCGGGAGCACGAGGTCGCCGGTTCAAGTCCGGCATCCCCGACAAATTGAATTTCTGACTATTCCCTGCCAAATTTAAATTATGTCAGAAGTTGGAAATCATGGAAGCCCTCCACTAAAGCCAGGATATAGTGGGAAAAATAAATAAAAGATAATTACGGCTGGAGAAAAGAAAAAAGCTTCTAATCAAATTTCGTCTTCGTACCGAAAACTAAGTGTTTCTAAAAAGAAAACTATGTCTTGAGTATTGACAAAACCATTGAAATTCAAATCTTCTTGTATTTGACTCCCTTCTCGACCAAGAGCTTTTTTAAGCAAACTAAAGTCTAACGAATTAACAACTCTGTCCCTATTAATATCTCCAGGTTGAAGCTGATGATTAGTCCAATCAAAAACATTTTCTCCACTCTTAAGACTTATATTATTTTCACCTAAATGGCAGCGTTCACTTTGGTTATTAAAACAGTATCGATTACCTAAATGAACAGGCCCCTTTACAAATAAAACATATCCATCTCCAGGAGGAACGTTGTCTAAAATTAAACTTCCAGTTCCTACTGCTTGGTCATCAAAATTTACTACGGTCTTAAATTCTTCAACAAAATCACCTTTTTTAATCACTACATCTACTGGTTGCGGCGGAATATTATCAACAATTTTTTCCTGGCCACCAATTAAGTAGGTTGTTCCATTAAATTTTACTCTGAATGTCAATTCTGGGTTGTCTCCAGCTTGAACTGAATTCCAACTAACTGTTTTCCCTGAAACTAAAGTTAAAGCTGAATCAGAAGGACTAGTAGGATTATAACCAGAAATATCGTCTTTAATGACTTCTAAACTAATTGTTCCGGTAGTTAATGGCTTTAAACGAAGAGTAGCAAAACTCATCTCGCTTTTGGAAAATTTAGAAGATCCAGCTCCGATACCTAAATTAATTATCTCTGACTCCTTATCTACTTCTTCAGCAAAAATATATGCTGGCTCTTGGTCATCACCCCAAGCGCTTTTATTTAAGCTAACTAATTCTACACCTAATTGTGAAGAATCATATTTTAAACCTATTTCAGCAGCATCAATTAAATTTTCCGACTGCAAATTTAAATAAACATAAAAAGGCTTATTAACAACAACCTGGCTTTGACCCTCTGGATTCCAAACTAAATTTACCTGACGTTGGCCCTCACCCGGAGAAACAGAATATTTTCCATTAATAACCGAGCTGACTTCAAATTTACCGGCTGGTCCAGAAATAATTGTATCCTGACTAATAAATTTGACCTCAAAATCTCCCTCTTCATAACCGACCAGTTGAATTCTAGCTGCATCAAAAACGCCTGATTCTAAATCCGCTTCTGACCGTGAAACTACAGATATAAGCCGAAGAGGTTGACTACATGAATATTGTTCACAACTTAATTCCCCAACCTCAGCCTTAACACTCTGGTCAAAAGCCTCATCACTTCCTGTAATGGGAATTATTTTGGTTTTTTGCCAATCTAAAACTCCTTCTGGACCAGTAATTTCTAAGTTTAAATCAATAGCATCAACTTTATTATTTCCTGTATCCAGATTAACCTTCAAATCAATTATTCCCCCAGGAGAAATGTCTTTTTCAGAAGGCAAAATTGATAATCCAACCTGGTTAACACCTGCTCTCTTCTGATAATCAACCACTTTTTGTGAAATATAAACTGAAGCTGGTAAAAAAATTAAAAGTAAAGCTACAATTATTAATTTAGTTTTTTTGTTCATATTTATATCCCATACTTTAAAAATAACCTATTAATTCAAATTATGCAACCAAATACTAAAATCATCGTTTCTGACAAACCCGTCATTGTTGAAATCCGCCTGCCAGTCACCCTTGGTCTCGTCCGCCACCTGATCGTATTTTTCCCGCCGCCAAAGAGAAAAATCTAAAACATTAATTACCCCATCACAATTGGCATCGCCTTGAGAAAAAAGCGGACAATCTTCTACTGGTGTATTTGTTGGCCCACCCGGTGTACTCGTTGCTCCGCT
>CAZJMH010000023.1:0-11852 GCA_964547295.1 uncultured Gammaproteobacteria bacterium
AAGATAAGCAAAAGTTAGAGGCAGTTAAGAATGCGATGGACCGGATAGAAAAACAATACGGTAAAGGAGCGATTATGAAAATGGGTGACCGTCAAGACAAGCTTGATATAGAGTCTATTTCTACCGGCTGTTTACCCTTGGATATTGCTTTAGGGGTTGGTGGGGTTCCTCGCGGCCGGATTGTAGAAATATTTGGTCCTGAGGCTTCTGGTAAGACAACATTGATTCTTCATATTATTGCTGAAGCACAAAAAAATGGCGGCGTAGCCGCTTTTGTTGATGCCGAGCATGCTTTAAATGCGCAGTGGGCGGAAAAAATTGGTGTTAAACTTGAAGACTTACTGATTTCTCAACCTGATACCGGAGAACAGGCTTTAGAGATTGTGGAGACTTTAGTTCGGTCTGGGGGGCTCGATCTTATTCTTGTTGATTCTGTCGCAGCTTTAGTGCCTAAGTCGGAGATTGAGGGTGAAATGGGAGATGCCCAGGTTGGTGTTCAGGCAAGGTTAATGTCTCAGGCTTTAAGAAAACTAGCAGGGACAATAAGCAAAACTAGTACTTGTCTAATTTTTACTAACCAGATTCGACATAAAATCGGTGTTTTTTTTGGTAACCCTGAAACAACCTCCGGCGGACTAGCACTTAAATTTTATTCATCTATTCGAGTAGATTTAAGACAAAGGAAGAAAATAAAAGACTCTGACGGGGATATTATTGGCTCAATGCATCGAGCTAAGGTAATTAAAAATAAAATTGCTCCGCCGTTTAAAGAAGCGGAGTTTGAAATTTACAACCAAAATGGAATTTCATGGCAGGCAGGCTTAATTGATGCCGGTGAAAATTATCAAGTGGTTGAAAGAAGTGGTGCCTATTATAAGTTTGGGGAGGAAACTTTAGGGCAAGGGAAGGAAGCGGCAATTAAATTTTTAGAAAAAAATACGAAAACAGCTCAAAAAATAGAGAAAGAAATATGGCAAGCAGTTAAAAACCGCTCTTCCTGAGTTTAAGATATTCTCCCTCTTGTGTTAAAATATATAGCTAGCGTTAAATTATTAGTTATTAAGGAGTTAAAATGTTAGATTTTTCAAAATTAAGTGGTTTTTTTAGTCAACAAAAGTCAAAAAAAGATGACAGTAGTCAAGATCAATCAACAATTAAGGAGCAGAAACTTGCTGAATTGGTCGATGAGCTTAAAAAAAGAGAAAATGAATTAGATAAGCGAATGCAGTCAATGGATGATAAGGATAAGTATTTAAGAGAAAAAGAAGAGCGTTTGGAAGAGAAAGAGGAAAAATATAATCAAAAAGAAAAGAAATTAAAAATATTATATGAAAAGGAAAAGAATAAGCTGGAAGAACTTTCAGATTTAAGTAGGGAAGAGGCAAAATCAAAATTACGGAAAGAAGCTGAAAAGCAATTAGTTGAGTGGAAAGCAAGAAAAATTCGCGAAACAAGAGAGGCGATTGAGGCAGAAGAGGACAAATTAGCTCAAGAAATAGTTTTAGATTCCATCCGCCACGGAATTGTTGATTGGGTTGCCGAATACACAGTTTCTGTTATACATCTTGAAAATGAAGATATTAAAGGAAGGATAATTGGCAGAGAAGGAAGAAATATCCGTGCCTTTGAGAAAGAAACCGGTGTTGATTTAGAGCTTGATGAAACTAATACAGTTCGGTTGTCTTCATTTGATCCAATAAGAAGAGAGATTGCTAAAAATTCGTTAAAAAAATTAATTAAAGATACTCGAATTCAACCTTCTAGAATAGAGGAAATTGTTGACCAGACTAAGAAACAGATGGACAAAACCTTATTGGAGGAGGGAAAAAGAATTTGTCAGGAAGTTGGTGTTTTTCATTTGCCTACAGATTTAGTTCGTTTAATCGGCCGTTTTAAATTCCGTTTTTCACAAGGTCAAAATCTAGCCCAACATACGATTGAAGAGACTAAAATAGGTGTTCAAATAGCTCACGAACTAAATGCTAATGTAAAAACTGTTCGGCTTGGTTGTTTACTTCATGATATTGGTAAGGTTGTTGATGGTGAAGGGAGTCATGTTGATTTGGGTGTAGATTTACTTAAACGTTATCAGCTTCCAAAAGAAATAATTGCCACTGTTGCTGAACATCACGAAGATAAACCATTTTCAAGCCCAGAGTCAATAATTGTTTGGATTGCTGATGCTGCTTCAGGTTCCCGGCCTGGAGCCAGATACGAGGCACATGAGAAATATTTGGAAAGAATGGAGAATATTGAAGAAATAGTAAACTCATTTCAGGGCGTATCAGATGTTGTTTGTTACCAGGCTGGGCGTGAAGTCCGGGTAATTGTTGACCCGGAAAAGATTTCAGATGACCAATTAACTGTTCTGGTTCATGATATTGTCACTCAGCTTGAGGAGGAAACTAAATGGGCTGGTCAAATAAAGGTTACTGCTATTCGAGAAAAGAGAGTCACATCAAAATCGCCAATTGACAGGGAAGATATTTCTCGCTAGAATGCTGATAGTTAAGAAAATTAAAATAAGAAGGGGGGTGAGGAAAAGTGACTAAGCGAGAACTAATTGATATTGTTGCCCAAAAAACAGGGTTAACGAAAAAGGCATCTCGTGAAGCTTTTGAAACTATCTTCGATGAAATTACAAAGGCCCTAAAAAGAGGGGAAAAAGTGAAAGTATTTGGTTTTGGTGTATTCTTTACCAAATTATTTAGCTCTAAGGAGGTTAAACCAATTGGGGGTGGACCGAAGAAAAAGATACCTGCCCGCCGAATGCCTCGATTTAGACCGGGAACGACACTAAAAAGAGCTGTTAAGTAAAAAGTAATAAAAAACAATTACGACCCCGGGGTTAGGATTAAACTTAACCACTGCCGGGGTCGAATTGTTTATCTAAAAATGTCCGAATTTTCTATTTTTGTATCCAATTTAAAAAAATATTATCGAGTTTTTAAAAAAAAACCTGGTTTAGTTGGTTCATTCAAATCTTTGATTAAACGCCGACATGAAGTAGTTAGAGCTGTTGATGATATAAGCTTTAAGATTAAACAGGGGGAGCTGGTTGGTTTTATTGGACCGAACGGTGCCGGAAAAACGACTACTTTAAAATGTTTATCAGGACTTTTATATCCCGATCAAGGAAAAGTATCTGTATTAGGTTTTAATCCTTGGAATCGTAATAATCTCTTTTTAAAACAAATTGCTTTTGTAATGGGTCAAAAAAACCAGCTTTGGTGGAATTTGCCGCCGATGGAGACTTTTTTGCTTAATAAAGAAATTTATCAATTAGAAGAAGAAGAGTTTAATAGAAACTTAGAAGAACTAGTTGACCTTCTTGAGGTTAAAGAAATTTTGAATACTCAAACCAGAAAGCTTTCTTTAGGACAAAGAATGAAGTGTGAGCTAATTGCTTCACTTATCCATCAGCCAAAAGTTCTTTTTCTTGATGAACCAACAATTGGATTAGATGTAGTCATGCAAAAAAAAATTAGGGAATTTATAAAAATATATAACCAGCGATATCAGTCAACAATAATTTTAACGTCACATTACATGGGCGATGTTCAGGAGCTGGCTGACCGGGTAATAATTATTGACAAAGGTAAAATAGTTTTTGACGGTCAACTGGAAAAAATTGTTAAGAAATATGCTGATCATAAATTGATTAGCTTAACTTTTGACAATGATATTGAACGTTCAGATTTATCAGCAATCGGCGAGATAAAAGGGTTTAATCCGCCAAAAGCTCAGATTAGAGTAAAAACTAATCTTGTTTCTTTGGCTGCCGCCGAGGTGCTGAAAAAGTTTCCAGTTGCTGACTTAAATATAGAGCAGCCGCCGATTGAAGACATAATCCGGGAGTTATTCACTCATAAGGATTATAGTTGATCAATGAAAAAATATATTAAGGTAATCAAGGTCAGCTTTATGGAATATTTCGCTTATCGATTAAATTTTTTCTTATGGCGCTTTCGAGGTATAGTCACTTTTTTAACTTTAATATTTTTCTGGCGGGCAGTTTACGGTGCCAGGCAAGAAGTTTTTGGTTACCAGCAGGGACAAATGTTGACTTATGTTGTCGGCATGTCAATTCTTCAGGGAATTATACTTAGCACCAGGACTGGCGATTTAGCGGCGATGATAAAAAACGGTGATTTAGTTAATAAATATTTATTACGCCCTTGGAATGTAGTATTAGTCTGGTTTTTTCGTGACTTATCGGATAAGTTTTTAAATTTAATTTTTATTATTTTAGAAGTCACCTTATTAATTAAATTTTTAAATCTACCATTTTATTTTCCCAACCAACCAAACTTTTTTTTTATATTCGTCCTTGCTTGTTTGGCAGCCCTGATTTTAAATTTTTTAATTAGTTATTTGCTTTCCTGTCTTGCTTTTTGGGTTGATAATGTGTGGGCGCCAAAGTGGCTTTTTGGAGTAATTTTTCTCGAGTTTTTAGCCGGCAGATTTTTTCCACTTGATATTTTGCCCCAGCCTTTATATCAATTAGTCCGATTAACTCCTTTTCCCTATTTAATTTATTTTCCCCTACAAATCTACTTGGAAAAAGTGAGTTTACAACAATCTTTACGAGGCTTGGTTGTTCTTATTTTTTGGTTATTTTTTTTCGTCAAAATTACACAACTTGTTTGGAAAAAAGGGTTAAAAGATTATGGTGCTTTTGGTGGGTAAAGTGAAGCATTATTTGAGGGCATTTTGGCTGATGGCCAAAATGGCTATTTTACCGGACTTAATCCAGCCAAGCGCGGCAATATTATTTATCATTGGTAAAGTTGCCCGGTTTCTCTTTTATTTTCTCTTTTTATTTTCCATTGTATCTGGAGTTGAAGATTTTGTTGGTTATTCGCGCGTAGAGGTTATTTGGTTTTTTATTGTCTTCAACTTAATTGACGTAACAATTCAATTTTTATTCCGCGGTGTTTATCATTTTCGTGGCTTAGTAGTTTCGGGTGATTTTGACCTTGAACTGCTAAAGCCCTTACCATCTTTTTTTCGGCCATTATTTGGTCATATTGATATTATGGACTTTATTACTTTAATTCCTTTGGTTGGATTTTCAATTTGGTATGTTATCCACCACCAATTAGCAACAAACTTAGTTAGCGTAATATATTTTCTAGTTTTGTTTATGGCCAGTATATTTATTGGTTTTGCTTTCCACTTATTTGTTTCTTCAATTTGCGTTTTAACAACGGAAATAGACCATTTAGTTTGGATTTATCGCGACGTTACTGCAATGGGCAGGTTTCCAACCGATATTTACCGGGGAGCAGTTCGGTTTTTAGTTGTTTTTGTTATCCCAGTTGTTTTGCTGATTACTTTTCCGGCCAAAGCGTTGCTCGGCCTGCTTACACCTTGGCAGGTTGGATTGTCATTGTCAATTAGTTTAATTCTTTCTGGTTTATCGTTAAAATTTTGGTATTGGTCGCTTAAACATTACACTTCCGCCAGCAGTTAAATAACTACAACTTTTCAACTGTCATGCTACGTACGTGGGATAATAGTTGAAAAACAGGTATGGAAATAAAAGGTGTTAAAATTTAACTTAATATGCCCTTGCTTATAACAATTCCGGTTGAAAAAAGTATTGTCCCAATTGCTATTGTTGATAGACGGGGGATTCCGGTAATGACGCCTTGTAATATACGCAATAATAATGTGTGTGATAAGTAGATTATGTATGAATATTTGCCGATTAATTTTAAAAAATTATATTTGAATATTTTTTTGTTTAAAATTTGTCTACTATAGAAAATTAAAATTAGAGTTGCTCCGGTGGCATATATAATTATCGGCAGGCGGATAAAACTTGTTGCATATATAATGTTGTTGGTTTTTTTAAGTATTTTACGAGTGTCATATATTGTCCAGAATAAGGAAGAAAAGGTGAGTAAAATTAAAATTGATTTAAATACTTTATTTTTTTGCATCTTTTTTAAATTAATCCTAGCTAATAAGCTTCCAAACAAGAAATAGAATATCCAATTAATCGAAAGTCTGTATTGCAGTTGATCATTAATTAGAAAATTATGATAATCGGCAGTTCTTGTCGAAAAAATACGAATTAATAAAAACCATATGGCCTGTATTCCTCCAGAGGTTAAGGCTAAAGTTAATAGCCGATGTTTTTTTTTAATTTTCGGTAAAAAAGAAAAGATTAAATAAAATTGAAATATTAAGGGAATAAAGTATAAATGATAGTCCGTGTTTCCCCAGAGAATATTTTTCCAAACATTTATATCGTTATAAAACCAAGTGTTACTGATTTGAAAAGTAATTAAAAAAATAACTGACCAGACAAAATAAAGGGGAAAAAGCTTTTTTATTCTAGACTTCAAAAAATTTATTGGTGATATGTTTTGATGAAAATACTTTTGAGATAGTCCGTATCCCGAAAGAATTAAAAACGCGGGAACGCTAAACCGGCACACTTGATTAATAGTAATAAATAATAAACGATATGGACTGGAAGTGTAAATACTTTCAGGAAATAAAGATAGGGTGTGCAGGATAATTACTGCACTAATTGCAATTGCTTTGATTTTAAAACTATTTTGTTTGGATAAGGGCATTTGTTTTTTAGGCATAGTCTATAGTGTAACAAATGAAATTTAAACATTAAATTTTGCTAAATGTTTTATTAATACTAGTTTACATTTCTTTCTATCTCTTTGTATAATAATCTTATGACTTTAGAAGTTGGTATCGTGGGATTACCCAACACAGGGAAATCGACGTTGTTTAACGCTTTGCTCGGCCGGCAGGTGGCAAAAGCAGAAAGCTACCCTTTTTGCACTATTGAGCCGAATACTGGCGTTGTTGAAGTGCCTGACGATCGGCTGGAAAAAATTGCTGAAATTGTTGAGCCGAAAAAAAAAGTGCCGTCAGCAATTAAATTTGTTGATATTGCCGGGTTAGTTGAAGGGGCCCATACAGGTGCTGGTTTAGGCAATCAATTTTTGGCCGAGATTAGAAGGGTAGACGCCATTCTTTTTTTATTACGAGACTTTAACGGTTCGATTGCCCGAGCTGGTTCAATAAGTCCAAAAGTAGATTTTCAGGTTCTTCAAACCGAACTTGTTTTAAAGGATTTAGAGACTCTCAATCGACTAGTTAAGAAAAAACCAAAAAATGACCATGATAAAGAAAAGAAAAAATTAGCCGAAAAATTAATTCCCGGGTTGGAAAAAGGTGCATCAGCAGCCAATATTCAGTTGTCTGAAGATGAAGAGGGTTTGGCTAAAGACTTTTTTTTGTTAACTGCTAAACCGCATATGATAGTAATTAACGTTGATGAGGAAGCCAATTTTAGCCAGAAAAAAAAGGAATATCAAGAATTAGATCCGATAATAACTTCGGCGAAATTTGAAGCTGATTTATCAAAACTTGATAATCAAGAAAAAAAAGAGCTATTAGACAGTGATTATCAATCCACACTTGATATAGTTATAAAAACGGCTTATCAGTTATTAAATTTAATAACTTTTTATACTATTAAAGGTGGAAAAGAGGTTAGAGCTTGGCCGGTTGATCAGGGGTCAGAGGTATTGAAGGCGGCAAATTTAGTCCATAGTGATTTTGCCGAGAAATTTATCCGAGCGGAAGTAATTAATTATCAAAGTTTTGTTAAATATAACGGCTGGCTGGCAGCAAGAGAAGCTGGTAAAATAAGAACTGAGGGAAAAGAATATTTAGTTAACGACGGTGATATTATTGAGTTTAAGATAGATCAATGAATCGGCTGTTAGTTATTTGCGGGCCGACGGCTGTAGGCAAAACTTCTACGGGAATTAAATTGGCAAAAAAATTTGACGGTGAAATAATTTCTGCCGATTCCCGCCAGGTTTATAAGGGGATGGATATTGGAACCGGAAAAGACATTAAAAAAAGTTCAAAGTTCAATGTTCAAAGTTCAAAAAAAAATGATATTGGATATTATAAAGTCGATCATGTTCCAGTTTGGCTGTTGGATATGGCAACTCCTGATCACCAAGTTACTGTCGCCGATTGGTTGGAAGGGGCAAGAAGAGTTATAGCTTATTTGGATGAGAAAGGCAAACTGCCGATTTTGGTTGGGGGCACCGGATTTTATATTAAAGCTTTTCTTGATGGAATTGATACTTTAGGAATTCCGCCGGACGAAAAGTTGCGCCAAAAATTAGCTCAGCTGTCAGTAGGTGAATTAAAAGAAAAATTAAAAAAACTAGCAGCTGATGTTTATCAGAGTTTAAATCAATCTGACCGGCAAAATCCTCATCGTTTGATTCGGAAAATAGAGATTGCTCAATCAAAAAAAATTGACAAAAAACAAATTTGGCCCGGATATGATGGTGATGTTTTAAAAATTGGCTTAAAAGCGCCGAAGGAAATAATTTATCAGCGGATTGATCAACGGGTAGAAAAACGCTTAGATCAGGGTCTGCTAAAGGAAATTCAAAATTTAATTGATAACGGCTATAATTGGGATGATCCAGGGATGAATACCTTGGCGTATAAGGAATTTAAACCGTTTTTTACCGAGGTGTCAATAGGAATACACCTCGGAGGTGTCCTTAAGAGATGGAGGTTCGATGAGCATGGTTATGCTCGGAGGCAGTTAACCTGGTTTAAAGCTGATGACCAGGTTAATTGGTTTGATATCACAAATGACAATTGGCTTGACGATTTAGAAGAATTAGTTCATAATTGGCTTAATGATGAATATGTCGGAAAAAGTAAAAAAAGTTGATATTAGTCACCGAACAATAATTTTTTCTATTCTTTTTTTAATTGGTCTTTGGTTTTTATATCAAATTCGTGAAATTCTTCTTGCTCTATTTATTTCAATTATTCTCATGGGATCTTTAAACCCCACTATACAAAAACTAGAAAAAATAGGTATTCACCGTATTATCTCCATTTTAATTATTTATCTCTTGATATTAGCGATTTTATGTGGTTCAATTGCTGGATTAGTTCCAGCCTTAGTAGAGCAAACTGATAGTTTAGTTAGAACCTTATTAGAATTAGAGGGCAAACTTAATTTTTGGGGCATTCCGGTTATTAATCTTGGATCAGAACTGCAGGAATTAGGCGGTTTGCCAACGCAAATTATCAAGGCAGTCGTTGTTTTTGCTTCAAATTTAGTTTCACTGCTTACTATCTTAATTATTACTTTCTATCTTCTACTTGAGCGTCGCAATCTTGATAAATATTTGACATTTTTGTTTAAATCAGAAGGTCATCAGAGAGCAAATAAATTAGTTGATAGATTAGAAGAAAGATTGGGCGGATGGGTTAGAACACAATTCTTTTTAATGACTGTTATTGGATTGTTGACTTATATTGGCTTAAAAATATTGGGCTATAAATATGCTTTGCCTTTATCAATTGTTGCTGGATTGCTTGAGATTATTGTTTATGTTGGCCCTCTTTTTTCCGCTGTTTTAATTGGTTTAGTTGGCTTCATAACTTCACCTTTATTAGGTATTTTGGGAACCGTTTGGCTAATTATTGTTCAACAATTACAAAGTAATGTTTTAGTTCCTGTTACTATAAAAAAGTCTCTTGGCGTAAATCCGTTGATAACAATATTATCACTAGCAATTGGGTTTGAAATCGCCGGTGTAAAAGGAGCAATTTTGTCTATTCCGGCTTATTTAACTTTAGAAGTATTTTTTCTAGAATTTCTTCCCTTTAAAAAAGAACAGGAACAGGGTGAGTAAGCCAGATTCTGTTTTTAAATAGTTCATTTATCTTCGCTCTCTACCTGGCCATTTGGGGAAGGCTCCCTGGCCTATTTGAGATTGCTCAAGGGAGGGTTGCCTCGTTTCACCCGGTCGAATCATCGACCGACTCGTCTCTGTGGCCCTATCTCTTCCTTGCCTTCTTGAGTCTGGACTTTCCTCCCCGCAGCTGCGGGGTGAACTATCCCACCCTGCTTATTATACCATAATATAAGTTATTACTCAGCTTTAACAAATTTGAACATTTTTGTTCCGCAATCAGGACATGTTGCTTTAACATAAGGCCGTCCGTTTTTTGCCGTTCCGTGCTCGACATTAAAGTCTTCAACTTCTTTTTTTTCTCGACATTTGACACAGTAAAAGGTCATATTTTAATTCACCTCCTTTCATAAAGGCAGGAGTAACTAACAGGCACAATATATCACATCTCAGGTAGGAAAAGCAAGTGACAACTAGTCATTGACATAAGTTAATTAAGAATTGTAGAATTAGCCAATGGTCGAAGTAAAAGTTTTTTTGGGCATAATTTGTGTTTGGATTATAGTTTTGTCATATTTGGTTTGGCGGATAGCTAGGGAATTACATAAATTCTCTTCTGCTGTTGATAAGGAAAACATAAAAAATTTTCTTCAAGACTCTAAGGAGCTAAAAGTAAAAATAAAGGAGCTGAAAGAGGCAAACAAATTTTGTTTTCAAAAAGCTAGTTTAGTAAAATTCAACCCTTTTTCTGAGTTAGGGGGAGACCAGAGTTTTTCAATGGCCTTGCTTGATGACAAAAATCAGGGTATAGTAATAACTAGTTTACATGGCAGGCAGGCAACAAGAATCTATACAAAAATGATTGGTGATAAGGATGTTAAACTTTCAGCAGAAGAAAAAAAAGCAATTAAGAAGGCGTCAAAAATTAAAAAATGAATAAAAAATTGAAATTAATTTTAATTGGCTTGGGAATTTATTTATTGACTACTGGGTTATCTTTAACAGTTTTTTCTCAGGCTAAACAGGATTCCCCAATAGTCTCGCCTGCCGTAGTTGATGATAATCAACAAGGAAGCCAGACCCATTTTACAGGCCCAAAGACTGCTGTTTGTCCGATAAACGGGAAAATGTATACTGAAGAGCAAAAAGAAATTTGGGAAAATAAGCGGCCTTTATTAGTGATGATAGAAAATCATCAGGAATCAAGACCACAGTCGGGTTTATCTAGAGCAGACCTGATTTATGAAGCAGTTGCCGAGGGTGGAATTACCCGGTTAATGGGTGTTTATTATTGTCAGGCAACAGAGCCTTATGACAATAAATATGATCTTGGGCCGGTTAGGTCAGCCAGGACTTATTTTCTAGACTGGGCATCTGAATATGGTGAATATCCATTATATGTTCATGTTGGCGGAGCTCATTGTAGTCCTAATCCGGCAACCGGCAGGTGTCAATCTGATCCGCGAACTCAAGCACTAGAACAAATCAGCCAGTATGGCTGGCTGGATTCAGCGCACCATAGTGATTTAAATCAATTTGCTTTGTCTTATCAGCAGTGTCGGCGTGAACCAGAACGAACTGGCGTAGCCAAAGCGACTGAGCACACTATGTATTGTGATTCCAAAAATTTATGGCAAGAAGCTGAAGACAGAGGTTTTAAAAATGGTTGGCGGGAGGAGTTTGTTTCATGGCAGTTTAAAGATGATGCACCGGTGAGTGAAGGAAACAGCGTAGATGAAATAAGCTTTAATTTTTGGAAAGGATATAGTGCTTATCAAGTAGATTGGCAATATGATTCAGATAAAAATATATACTTAAGAAGTAACGGTGGTGAACCTCATGTTGATTTTGCAACAGAAGAACAGCTTGACTCTAAGGTAGTTATAATCCAATTTACCAAAGAAATTGGTCCAGTAGATGAGCTTAAACACTTAGTTTATGAAACAATTGGAAGTGGCGACGCTTTAATTTTTCAAGACGGAGACGTAATTGAAGCTCAATGGGCAAAAGATGATCGCCAATCTAGAACAATTTACACTGATAGTCAAGGTGAAGAAATTGAATTTAATCGCGGTCAAATTTGGATAGAAATCCTGCCTCTTGGAAATCAGGTTGATTATGAAGCCACTT
>CAZJMH010000024.1:0-10954 GCA_964547295.1 uncultured Gammaproteobacteria bacterium
TACTTCAATCGTCCGATCCCAAAACGGCATTTGTGAAGACAAGCATGACAAAAGCCGACCAGAGTTTTGAGCCAAACCCCCGTCGATTAAAACTTGATTACTTTTGTAAGAAACCAAAATTCCATCGCCCTGACCGACGTCACAAAAAACTAAATGCAAATTATCATCAGGCAAATTTATTACAACTAAAAGAGCCAAAACTACCAGCCAAAATAAAATTGCCAGCCAAAGCTTAAAGTTAATATTTCTCCTATCCATTTGAGTTAGTTGCTTTGACAAACTTTACTATCAGCCGATTTAAGGGCCAATTACTGGGCAATAAGCTAAATGGAACTTTTGGATGGTCTGAAATTTGATCCCAAAACTTTTTTTCTAATTCTGTGCTAACCTCTTCACTTTCCTCTATCTTACCAATTAAACCAACCGCCTGCTTTTCCCATCGAGTTAAATCCCATAATCGCTGGACTATTTTTTTTGAAGATTGACCCTTTAAATGGCCAACTATAATAACCATATGACCAGGATCATCGACTTTTTTCCTTATCTTTTCGACAAAATCATCGACTGGCAAAGGTGAAACCCATAGCGAGCGCTGTAAATTTTTAAATCCCAGCTGTTCAAGCGAATACCTAATTTTATCCCTTAAGTTCCTATTTTTTTCCGGAATATCAAAGTTTACCATCCGCCATTTTTCATCCCAAGGTTTGTTAATTAAACTATAGACACTTTTTTTTGGTAAATTCAATGAAAAGTCTAGACTTAAAATCTTTTCTTGGCGCAAATATTTTTTACTTTCCGACTTTGCCTGTCGAGACATACCAGAATGTTGATAAACCCAACTTGTGCTTTTAAAATAATCATCAAAAAAAACCAAAAAATCTTCGGCTAAGTGTAAAATTTGAAGTAATCGACTTTTTCGGGCCATCTATACCCTCTAAACTACCACCCTGACGCCTAAATGTCAACTTTTGTTCACGATCGTGGGATTATAACCAACTTACTATCGGATGTTGGCCCAGGAGCAACGTTAACTTTTGTTCACGATCGTAGGATTATAACTGACTTACTATCGGATTATTTTTAATTTTACTTATTAGAATAGCATCTAATAATCGGGGAAAAGTCGCTGATGATGAATGGGCGATTTTTTGGTTTTACCTTTTGTTGACTTAATGTGGAAAACTAATAAAATGCATAAATAGAAGACGATAACCCCCCAAATCGGCATTGAAAAACTAACTTCTGTTAACGGCATTTGGCTAAACCAACGGACAACAACCACCGGCCACCACAGAATTGGATAGATAATCAATAATATCAACCTACCCAAACCAGGTAAAAACAAGCCCAGCAAAGCGCTAATTCCACCCCAAGTTATCCTAGATACAAGAGGAAGAATTAAACCGTTGGTAACTGGTGCTAAAACTGATAATCGGCCAAAATGGTAAGCAATTATTGGAGTTACCATTAACTGAGCCGACAAGGTTTCAGCCAAATCTGCGCCAATTATTGGAATTGACCTCAACCTACTAAAAAACTTGCCGCCAATCATTATTCCTAATAAGGCAGCAAAACTCAACTGAAAGCTAATACTGGCAATTAAATCTGGTTTAGCCATCAGCATTAGCCAGACAACAAAAGCCAAACTTCGCCATTGATAAAATTTTCTTCCAACCAACTGCGCCAGAAAAATAGATGTTAACATTAGTCCAGCACGAACAACCGGCGGCTGCCAACCCACCAGAGAAACATAAAGCCAAATAAAAACTATGCCAACAATCAACGCTGGAGAACGACCAATTAGATAGGCCAAACCCTCGGCTGGCTTTTTAGCCGACACTGTTAAATTATAACCGCTGGCAACTATGATGTGTAAAGTGCCAGTTTGGCGTAATTGATTATAAAACTTCTCATCCAAGCCTTTTTCTACTCCCAAAACAATGCCGGCTAATAAATCTGAGTAGGGATAGGGCAAGTTTTCAAGGTAAAAATTGGCTAAATTTTGCCTAATCTGTCTTAATTTCTTTAAAAACCGGAATTTCAACGGCGCCTGATAGGTTGAAATGGCCGGATTTAGCAAACAATATTTTGAATTGCTTGACTGCAGACAAGGACTAATTTCACCACTGATTAGAAAACAATCGCCAAAGTCATATTTTTTATCCAAGATAGTTTTAATTTTTATCCGCTGAAAATGATTTTGATAATAAAATGTTTGGGTGTCACGACCATAGTAAGGTTGATTAGTTAGGCAAAAATTGAGCACAATATTCTGCCCGAACTTAAACTGGCCTGCCAATCGCAGTTCAAAAAAGAAGCGGAGAGCTAAAAAAAGCGCCAGAACGAAACTAGGAAAATATCTTTTAAAATTTTCTGCGTTTTTTTGTGTTAATTTCTTTGTCATTCCGAGCTAAATCGAAATTTGGTTTTTTATTTTTTCAAAAGTCTTTTCGCCGATGCCAGAAACAGCCTGAATTTCCTCAACTGACTTAAAGCCGCTGTTTTGATTACGATAATCAATAATTCGCTGGGCAAAACTCGGCCCAATCCCAGGCAGGGTTTCTAATTCCGCCTGAGTAGCAGTATTGATATTAATAAACTGCTGGCTTTCTCCGAGAACACCATCCGAGGAGTCAGACAAGCTAACACCTCGGAGGTGTTCTTCTTGAAAATTCTCGGCAACTTCTTCCCGAGTTGGAATATAAACTTTTTCACCGTCAATTAATTTCCTCGCCATATTAAGTTTTTTTTCTACCCAATCAGCATCTGCCTCATCTGAAAACCCGCCTGCAGCTGCCACTACCTGATGAAGCCGACTGTCAGATTTCAACTCGTAAACACCCGGCCTATTCACTGCTCCCCGGACATCAATAACTAAATCCGGCGTCAGTTTGTCAGCCGCCTCTGTCCCCTCTTCCGCCTCAAAAAACTGAACATCACTGCCTTCATTCTCAAACTCAGAAAACATCCACAGACCGCCAAGTATAACCAGCCCTAAGCCAACGCCGATTAATCCGAAACGGCCGGACTTTTCCCACCATTGGTGAAGCTGAGAAGCTTCCATAATTAAAATATAACATAAATTACCCGCCCGCAACGCCTTGCTTACATGGCGGGCGCGGCTTATTACTTGTCACTTATTACTTATTACTTTATTATTAAGCTATGTGGTTAAACTTAGCTTTTTTAACAATTGCCACCGTCTTAACCTGGCTGTGGACAACAACTGAGACCCTATCTTTCTATACTCTCCAGCTAATTGCCCTGTTAATCTTAATTTATTTTGTTAAAAATATCGCCCGCCGCCCACAACCCGCAACCGACAAATTAAAATATCTTGATTCAATAATTCTAACTATGGTTGTTTTGTTACTTATCTTTTCTACTGGCGGATTGGGATCTCCGCTCTTTTTTCTTACCTATTTTTTACTCTTTGGAATTTCTTTTTTATTCCAACCTAAATTGGCAATAATTTATTCAGTAATATTAATAGTTTTTTTTGGAGTTCAATCCAACCTGGATTCAACTGATTATTTACTTAAACTCCTATCCCTCCTTTTAGTTTCTCCCCTAGCCTTGTTTTTTGGCCAACAGTTCCTCCAAAACTTGGCCGACAAAAACCGCATCAAAATATATAAGAAAAAATGGTTAAAAAATGAAAAATCATTAGAGAACCAAGAAACGAGTGCTCTTTTTTGGCTTTCTTTGAATTTTAAAGAAACAACTGCGGAGATTATTGAAATTAGCGCCACTTTACTTGCCAACATCTCCTCATTATCTCCGCACCAAGAAAACTCTATCCGAAAAATAAAGAAAAAAGCAGAACTTCTTTTGACTGAAGGAGAAAAATTAAAAACTCTCATCGACAAGGAAACCGATTCCGCGCCAGCGGAATAAATATATGAAAAAAATACTATTATCTCTAACCCTTATTACCTATTACTTATTACTTATTACCACCGCCAAGGCGGTGAACATGTCTTCCGACTCCTACAAAATCCAATGGGGCAACATCAATATTGGCGGCGGCAAAAAATCATCCACTGGTTACACAATAACTGACACCATCGGTCAAATTGCCCCTGGTCTTTATTCCTCAACTGGTTTTAGTGTCCGGTCTGGCTTTCAATACATTTATACTCTTGTGCCTTTTTCATTTACTATTTCTGATTTATCAATTGATTTAGGCAGTTTAAACCCTCAAAATCCGTCAACAGATACCAACCAATTAACGGTTACTGCCGGCGGTGCCGGCGGTTACCAGGTTTTAGCTTTTGAAGACCATCCACTCCGATCAGAAGGCGGTATTGACATCTCCGACACCACCTGCGATACCGGCAATTGCGATGAAACTAATGCTG
Source organism: uncultured Gammaproteobacteria bacterium (assembly GCA_964547295.1). GTDB lineage: Bacteria > Patescibacteriota > Microgenomatia > UBA12405 > JAHJSD01 > CAYSLZ01. The sequence goes on from CAZJMH010000024.1 coordinate 4,362, forward strand.
AGCCGTGGACACAAAATAATATTTACGGTTTTGGGTTTAACATCAACGGCGACGATATTCCCAGCGACTTTGTTGACACTACCTATTTTCGCCAATTTGCTAACAGTGAATCCGGTGAAATACCGCAATCAGTAATGGTCGGCACTTCAGTAACTGAAACATCTCAAGCAACCGTCACTTACAAGGCCAATGTTTCGGCCACCCAGGCAACAGGAAACTATGAAACCGGAATAGTTTATATTGCTGTACCTACTTATTAAACACTAATTATCGCAAATTTAAACGAATTATCACTAATAAAAAATGAAAAAAAAGAAGTTAATTTGCCCAAAACTATCCTATCGAATAATTGGCCTATTACATAATAAGGTGCATAATGAACTTGGCTGGGCTTACAAAGAAAAATATTATCAACGAGCTATAGAAAACGAATTAAAAAATCAAAAAATCAATTTTAAAAGAGAGCTCCCGGTAGATATTTATTACGATCAATCCCCAATAGGAAAATATTATGTAGACTTTTTAATTGATGAGAAAATAGTCTTAGAAACTAAAACAGTTCCTGATATCAACAAATCACATGTTAAGCAAGTTTTGGCATATTTAAATTCTCTTAAAAAGAAACTTGGAATAATTGCCAATTTTCGAGCCAGGTCACTGACTTTTAAAAGAGTGATCAATATCGGTCTTGCCTGCTTATTATGGTTTATTTTCTTTTTTGCGATAATTAGTGTTAATTCGCGAGCATTAGCGAATCAACTATCGTTATCAATCAGCCCTCCTCTTCTGGAAGTAATGATTCAGCCGGGCAAATCAATTACCAAGGCCTACGAAGTAACCAACAACTCCAACCGCGACCTGTATCTAAATGCCAAACTTGTCCCCTTTACTCCTGCCGACCACTTCGGCAACATTTCACTTAATCTTGATCACACCCTCAGAGAAGTCCACTCCGAACACCTCGGAAGTGCAACCTCGTTCTTTTCCCTACAAAACAACAATATCAGCCTTAATCAGCCATTTAGGATAACTGCTGGCGGAAAACAACAGTTAGTGCTAAAGATTAATATTCCCCCTGAAAATCAAGAAAAAGACTATTATTATACTTTTCTAATTGAGCAAATCGACCGCGGCGAATATATACCATCAACCAGCGGCTCCAGCCACCGGATAAAAATTGGTTCCAACATACTCCTCACAGTTTCAGAATCCGGTCAGCCGAAAACTGATTTTCAAATCAGCGAATTTAGGGCCAACCCAAAATTTGGCGACATTTTTGACACTGTGAAATTTAAATTATTAATTGAAAATACCGGCCAGGCTTTTTTTAAGCCAGAAGGAAAAATTGTAATTTACAACACCTTATTTAATAAAAAAATGGCTGAGTTAGACTTACTACCGGAAAATATTCTGGTTAATTCGGTCAGAGAAATCAGGTGTTCTTCTTCAACCTCCGCCGAGGAAAACCTGGCCCAAGAAAAAACCTCCGAGGCTGGGGAATTGAGCGAAAAAGAAAATTTGAAAATTTCTGAATGTACGTTTTCATCCTGGCTGCCGGGTAAATACAAAGCGGTGATTGGAACATCTTCCCACCAGGCACAAACCTCTAACCCCCAAAGTCTAGCTTATTTTTACTTAATTCCTTACCGTTTAATTTTGACATTACTAATAATTATTCTTATCACCTGGCAAATCAGGCAAAAACAAATACTTGACAGGGGATTAAATAATGGTTTATGATGACAACATAAGAGAAGAAAATTATGAAAAAAATTAATTCTTTCTACTATGCCATTCCAATATTTTTGGGAGTGTTTTTCTGGCTGACCGCCAGTTTATTTTTTCCTCACCCAATTGATTCTGCTAATTTAACCAGCGTTAAAAACACACTAAGCAATTCCCGGTTGTCCTTTATCGGCGCTGTTGACGGCACTAATACTGATGACGGAACCTCAATTGTAGCTGTTGACAGCAGCCCAACCGTTGGATGGGCAACATCAACCAATAACTCCAACTTATTCTCTGATGATACTTTAATGGTCGGCAGCAATACAGACTACACTGTAGTTGACCTAATTGATACTGACAAAGTTCAAGTCAGCCCAGTAGTTCAAACTGGCGACGGAACCCAAGATGAGCCAATTATTGCCACTCGCAGTGCCCAACACTCCGTTGAATTTACACCGGTATCTGTAATTCCTGACGGACATTTCCGGGTAAGGCTTAAAGCAACCGGCTCTGGATCGAGTGCGTCATCTATTGACGGAATTCCTGATGCAGATGGTTTTGATTTTACTGAGAGTTTTGACCCCGGTTATATAACCTGCTCTGTCGGAACAACGTCAATTGAATACGGCGGCAGTGCTAACTGCCCTTCTGGTTGGACATGTGTATTCTGCGACTATACCGGAAACAATACTTTAGATGCCAAATCAATTACTATTGGAACTACTGACCCGGATCAACAGCCGATTAATCCCGCCCCGTCATCAACAACAAGAACAGCCGGTGTAGCTGATACATATAGTTTTTATGTTGACCATCTTGACGGAAGCTACAACACAATTGACTCAACACAAGGTAAAATTGCCGTTGTTGAATCAGTTCGGGTTACTGCGGTTGTCGAACCGACAATTGAGTTTGAAATAAGTGGAATTAGTTCTGGGACTAGTGCTTGTGGAACACCTACTGATGTTGAGACACAAGCAACTTATGTCGCCTTTGGTTCACTGCAAATTGCCAACTTTATTGACGCGGCTCAAAAATTAATGACAGCGACAAATGCCTCTTCTGGCTATAGTGTTACTGCCCAAGAATCTAATGAAATGCGTATGATTGGGGCTACCGGCTTAATTGCCGGAACAACTATCCCGGACACTACCTGCGATGACGGGACTTGTACTGAGGCAGTTGGTGCTGGCTGGACGAGTCCTGACTATAATGGTCTTGGTTATTCACTTGAAAATGTAACTGGTTCTCCAGCAACCTTTGAATACAGCGATGACACCTCAGGATTTTTAGCTCGACAATTTTCCAATATTGGCGGTGGAGAAACAGCAGCTGAAATCATGACTAACGCTGGCCCTTCAAGTGGAGACGAATGTAATGTTTGTTATCGAATCACCATTGACGAATTACAGCCACCAGGAACTTATGAAAACTCAGTTACTTATATTGCAACAGCAAACTTTTAGCGAAGTTACTCCTCCGAGGTGTTCGAACGGACTCTTCGGGCGGTGTGACGAAGCGAGTATGAGTATAATGAAAAGATGAATATGAAAATGCAAATTATCACGAAAAAAACACTAATTATCGCCAATATCTTTATATTATTCGTGCTATTCGCGAATAATGTCAATGCCCAATCAGTTGTCCGGTTAATTGCTATGCCTCCACGGGTAGAAGACCTTTCAGGTCAACCGGGCGAAGTGATTACTAGCCAAATTAAAATTAAAAATGCCGGTAGTGAAGAAATGGTCATCCAGCCAGAAACACTTGACTTTATTGTCCAGGACAAGGAGGGTAAGCCGACATTTCTTACTCAAGAAGTTACTGAACATGAAAATCGATGGGCAATGTCTAGGTGGATAACTGTTTCTCCAGCCCAATTCGTTCTTAACCCAGGCGAAACTAAAGTTCTAGACTTAATTATCGTTATTCCAGAAAACGCAATTGCCGGCGGCCATTACGCCGCAGTTGTTTATCGGCCTGATACAGAAACACTTGTTGGCAGTGATAACACCGGATCCCAAATTAATCCTAGTGTTGCTGCCCTTATCTACCTAACCGTAGAAGGAGACATAAGCGAAGATGCCCAAGTAACCAGAATGGACATTCCTAGGTTTTCTGAATTTGGACCGATAGATATTGAAAGCGAAATTACTAACTTCTCTGAAATTCATATCAAGCCAAAAGCAAATATCAACATCTATAATCAATTCAATCAATTAACCGCCAACTTAGAATTAGAAGAACAAAATATTTTTCCCGGCCAGGCAAGAATTTATTCCAATACCTGGAATAAAAAATGGCTTTTAGGCCGGTTTAAGGCTGAGCTGAACGGCAGTTACGGCAGTCAAGGCCAAACATTACAGGCAGTCACCTATTTCTGGGTTATCCCTTGGAAAGTAATCTTGGCAGGACTGCTGACAATTGTTTTTGTCACCATGACAATAATTTACTGGAAAAGAAAAAAATCTGAACCTTCCACCCTCCCCGAACCGGACTTAAATCCAGAGGATCAGTAACTGCCAAATTTGTGTATACTTGAATTAAGATGTTTTTCCTGAACCCAAAAGAGGTTAATTTAAAACCAAGATTATTAATTTTCATTTTTTTATTTTTATTTTCTTCCCCTATTCAGGCAGAAACAGTAACTCGCCAGAAAACAATCATCAGCGAATATGATCTCTCAGCCAAAATGTCAATTCAAGTTACTGCTCATGTCACCGGCTATCTATTTGATCTTCAGGGCCTAACTTCCCCTTGGGCAAAAGTAGATTTTTACTCTACTCAGGGCAATTTAGAGGCAACTACACTGGCTGACAATGACGGCATATTTCACTTTCAAAACGTTTTAGCCCCAGTTCAAACCGGTGATTTTTGTTTCTTAAGTTATGACACTAACGGCATCGCCAACAACCCGCTTTGCTTTTCTCCACCGCCGCCTAAAACAAAAACAGTAATTACTGATATTGTTCTTTCCCCCACTCTAACTCTAAATAAAGGCCTATTCCATCAAGGAGACCTAGTAGAAGCCAGCGGAAGAACGTTTCCCAACGCTGAAATACGAATATATATGTTTGAAGAAAACCGTCCTTACTGGCTCGATTTAATTGACATTGCTACACCTAAAATTTTTGCCCGCCCAGCTTTTGCCCGTGACGGACCACAACTAATTGTCACTGCCGACGCTAAAGGCGACTTTTCTTATAACCTGCCGACCCAGAAATCGTCTCTTTGGAGAATGTTTGCCGGCCCCAAATATAATAATGGAAACATGGTTGCCAAAAGCAATATTATTGAGTTTTTTGCTCTTTCCTGGTGGCAGTGGATACTCTTCCAATTACTCCAATACTGCTACAAAATATCCGCACTAATATATAAACTAATCGTTAACTGGAAAACCATCTTTGGCCTATTATTTTTGGCAATTGGAGTAATTATAGTTAAAAGTGCAAGATTAAAAGTTCAAAATAAGAAAAATTAACTTTTCACTTTAAATTTTTAATTTTAAACTTACCTAAAGGTAAGTGTTACCGTTTGCGGTATTTCCATTCCGTCTACAACAGCAGTAACAACATACTGACCGCTAACATTAGAAGAAACCTCAAAAACAGCTTTGCCAAAATTATCAGTGACTGGCTGAACCGCCTCTACTCTCGGTGCTCCCCCACCTGATTTAGGCACAACCTGCAAATTAATTTGCTTATCAGCTATACCACGTCCCTCATTACTCAGCAAAAAAGCGCTCACCCGGATCTTAGTTTGGCCGTCAGCATCAACAGAAAGAGGGGCGCCGAAAACATAGGAGTTAGACAACGAATACTGATTAGTCCGTGCTGCTTGAGTTAAATAAACAATTGCTTGTGGAATAATATCTCGGGCAAGAAAAAATAAACCAATTAAAGAAAACAAAAGGATTATGATTATAAGAAAAGGATTACGCTTATTTTCTTCTTGAATTATTTTTTCATCCATCTATAATCTATTAAACCATAAAATAATAGGCATAGTCAAGAGTCAAAACACTTATCCCTATAACAAGGTTATATAAAAAGCGTGAAAAAAATATAAAAAATGGTCAGATTAATAAACATTGTTTTTTTTACCACTAAATTTGAATATTCTAAGAATTAAAAAAGATTATCATATCAATATAAACTTTGCTAATTACAAAATTATGCGCTCATGTCAAAAAAATATAAAAAATATTACTAAAATCATGAAAAATTAAAGATACTTTCACGAAAAAAATTTACTTTTGGGGCTCCCCAATAGAAAAAATAAAGAAAATTCGCTCTTTATACTCAGACAAAAAATTCATTGATAAACTATTTAAGTAAAAAAAGCTAAACTTAATTTCACGCTGAACTTTTTCCACATATAGGGCTAAAATCTTTTTTTCGTTAATTATTCGGTAATAATTACCGCATTTTCACAAGGCAAAGTATACACTTTGATATATTTTGAGTGCTTTCAGTAATCCTTTCAATGCCCCGTGAAACAGGCGTGAAAATACCTGGCTAACTTTTTAACCTAAATATACCCATCTATTTCCCCCACTCTAAATACATCAAAGCATATCATGATCAAGCTTGACAAGCTTTTATAAATAATGTAGGCTGGAATTATTATGCCTATAATTCATATAATCAATATAATTTTTGTCAAATTTAGGTATCTGGCCAAAATATAATGAAATTAGAAAACAATTTCCGACTTTATCTAGTCAAAACTAAGGGGTTAACTAAAGTAACAGTCAAAAATTACCTCTCTGACTACCGAAATTTTATTGATTGGCTTCAAAAAGCCAGCGAAATTACTCCTCGGATGGTGGCCGAACGGACTCCTCCGAGGTTTGACGAAGCAAA
>CAZJMH010000025.1:0-10208 GCA_964547295.1 uncultured Gammaproteobacteria bacterium
ACGGCGGTGATATAGCTGGTCGCTTTAGAACCCGGCTGGTCGGCAAGGAGGCCTCCGTGTGTGTCTTGAATAAGTTGAAAATCTTTGGCGTGGATTTTCTCCATAATCTGCATTAATAAGATTATTGACCAGGGAGAGTCAAGATGGCTGTTGCCGTATGAAGACAGAGTTTGGTAATCAGAGGATTTTATTGCTTTTATTGTTTCCTGATTATTTTCTAAACCTTCAAGGTAACCTACATCGTGGGCAAAATCCACACTGGCGATGAATAAAACATTTTGATGATTTTCAATAAAAATATCAGTTAAGTTTTTGATGTCTTTTTCATCGGGCATACCGGGGATTACAAGAGGTAGGATTTCTGCTTCCGGGAAGTATTTGTCAATATACTTCAACTGAACGCCGATGCTGTGTTCATTTTCAACAAGCAGGTTATCTGTTTGAACACCGTCAATGTCTTTAAGAATAGACCGGCTTAACTGGACGGGAATGTTTATACCGCTGTTAGAATCAACGGTAATTATTTTTGTTAAATCCGGATAAAAATGGTTTGGTCCGATAATGACAACTGTGTCGTAGGAATTATTTTTAATTTTCTCATATAATTCAATGATTATTTCTTTAGCAAAATCATGGTGGGGGAGAATTACACCTCTAACTGTCGGCCGGCTGTTTTCTGTTTTTAAGCCCTTGATATTATCCTGGGCGGGTTTAAAATAGTTTTTGGCAACGATTAAAAAAACAACCGCCCCGAGAATAATTATTACTTTTTTGGGCATATTTTATTCATTCCAACTGTTAATTTTTATTTCTTCTTCGTTTGTTGAATTAAACAGTTTTAATTCCTTTTGAGACTGGATAACGGCAGGTTCGGCAATGTAGCCGCCGACTGAACCGGCCCGGACATAATAAACAAAATATTTTTTGCCCCAAACCCGCCACCAATAATTATTGCAAAAAGAATAGGCTGCGATTTGGTCTTGGTGATTTACCCTGCCTTCAGCGTCTAAACCAAAAAGGTAGGGTTTTGAAATATACTTCAGGCCGGAAGGAATGTAATCAGTTATTATATACCTGCCGGGCGGAGAACTATTGTGGTCAACGTCAAAGTCAATCCGGACTTCCAGAATATCACCGGCTTTAATTTCACTGCCGGTCCCTTTGACTTTGTTTATTGTTCTAGAAATTTTAAGCTTATTATCTTTGGCAATCTGGCTCTGGGCATCCCGGCCGATTGAATAAGTTAAGTAAGCCTCTGCCTTACCTTTTAAAACTTCAAGATAAAAGTCGTTGATATCTTCCGGATTAATCTCATAAACAACATTCCGGCCTTTAACTAAGTCGGCTGTTTCATCAATGTCAGATGTTTTAAAATAAACCTGGGTATCTTCATCAGGCAGGGAATCTATTTCTTCTTTAATATAAGCGATTTCGGATAAGTCAATAACAAGATTGTCTGCTCTGGAACGGAAATCAGTGATATATTTTCCCATTCCTATAGTGTATGTTTTATCAACCAGATTGCCGAGAAGAAGCGTCCAGCTTGTGCCGGCAATGTTTTTGGTTTCCTCTTCTTCGCCTGGGCTGACAATCTTGATGTAGGGTTGAGACTGATAAGCGTAATCTGCAAGAATGTCATAAAAGATATCCCGGCCTTGTTCTATGTCGCCAACCGAAGATAAGGCAAGACCGAGAATAACTTTTTCGTCAAAACCTTTGACTTTTTCTTTTAAAAGATTAAGTTTAACTATTTGAGGCTGGCCTAATTTTGACAATCCCCAGGCAGCAAGAATTTTATCTCTTGTATTGGCGTTTGGGTTATCTAATTCGTTTTGAAGATAATTTATCAAAGCTTCTTTGTCAAAAGGATCGGGATCAAGATTTACCGCCCAGACAGTTGTCTCCAAGTTGCTGCCGCCCCAATTGACCTGGCTGAGACCGCCGTCGGAAGTTTGGAATAAATTGATATCCTGATAAGTTTTGTCACATTTTTGACCAAAACTGTCTTCTAAAATCTCTGAGGCGGTAAGGCCGGCCAGCTGTTTTTCCAGGCGGTTGCTGGAAGTGTAGCAGTAATTTTTAAGCAACCGGTAATAAATGCCTTTGCCGGAATCACTGATAATCATTGTAACCGGTTTAGTATCAAGAACTGCATCTACACCGGCGGAAGTTAAAGTGTCATCTTTATTTAAACTTGAACTTGTATATGTTTCCATACTAAACCTGGAGTTAATCACCTGAAAAGGAAGTTTTATTGCATCTTCTTTGTTATCAACCCGGCCGGATAAAAGGACGCTGTATTGACCGGCTTCCAGTTGTGGAAAATTAAAGTGAACGTTTTTAAAACCAGAAGCTGTTTTTGATGATTCGTATAATTGATTGCCGCCCTTGTAAAAAGCGGACTGGAAATTAACCGTGTTCTCTTTTTCTAATACCCGGCCGTATGAACCGCCGGTGAGGACCGGTTTTTCCAGGGTTAAATATTTATAAGGGAATTGGCTGGTAACAAAGAAATCTTTGGTTACCGTCAGCTGGGACTCTTCCCAGCCGGCATTAATTTGACTGTCAACGGCTTGGGCATAAATTAACCAGGTTGTTATATTGTCCGGCAGATCAAAACTGAATTCAGCTTGGCCGTTTTCATCGGTTTTTAAAGTTCCAAAAAAGGCGGTATCTTTGAAAAGTTCTCTTGCCCCGCCGCCGCCGCCCTTTTCTGCCTGAGGTTCTTGATGATCCGGGAAAACCGGCTCATGTGTTGTGTAGGTGTAATAAATGTTGGCTGATATATATTTATATAAATTGGAAAGTATCGACGGCTGATTTACAAAACCGATTGCTGATAAGGCCTGGTCGACAAGAACTAGATTTACAGTTGTATTAGCCAGGTTCCGGCCATCTTTTTGCGCCTTAACAATAATTTTTGCTTTGCCGCCCGGTTCATTTGAACTTTGTGTTGTATCTATATTTAAGTCAATCTTGCTGTCTTCTTTTTTATACGAGATAGTTGTCCCGCTGAAATAATTTTGATAATAGGGATACCAGGCATAAGGCGTGTATTGGGAAACTGTTAAATAATACCGGCCGGTGAATATTACGCCGCCCAGGGTGACATTTGGAATATGTTTTTCACTGAAATTAAATTTATAATGCGGCGAGTTGCTGATAACTGTATCCTGCCGGCCGTCTTTAGCAGTTATAAATAAAAATTTGTTCTGGTCGTTGTCAGGATAAGCATCTTCCCCCAGGCTAACGGAAACATCGACTTCTTCGCCAAGCGAGTAGGTGGTTTCTTTTTTACCGGTGGTGAGAAGAGGTTGGGCTCTAACCGGTTGGTCGTCACGATAAGTGGAAGAATAATAATATTCTCTTGTTTCGTCAGGCCGGTTATTTTCGTCATTGACCACCGCTTCTAAAATATATGATTTGTCTTCTTCCATTTCAAATTGATAGCTTATTTGACCGTCGGCGTTAGTTTTAAGTGCTTTTGTATCTACTGTTTCCTCGTGTTGTTTATAGGTATAAGATTTATGAGTAACTTTTTCAACATAATCATAATAAGTTCCCTTTTCGATTTTTTCATACCATTTTTTGGTTAAATTAAGTTTAACTTCTTCACCAACCGCCGGACTGCCTAGATAACTGGTGCCTTTTTCAGAATTAATTTTGGAAAGGTCAACATGGTTGACATCAGCGGTAAATATTCCTTTACTGCCTACTTGTTCAGATTGAGATGAAATTGTCAGCCGGCTGCCGAAAACCCGGACGGCAGCATGGCCTTCAACATTGGCTTCCTGTGAAATGGCCGGTTTAACCGTAATATATTGATAACGAGGGTAGTAACGATAACCTGGATCATATTTAGGCTGATATTGGTATGTAATTTGACCGTAATTATCGGTTTTGATTTCTTCAGATTTACCGCCTACCGACTGGTGAACACTTAACGGAGTATCGGCCACCGGGGTGTCGTCAAAAAACTTTGCCGTTGCTGTAAAATTAAGTTTTTGGTCAGCAAAAACAGCTTTTTTATCACCGACCACTTCAATTTTTATTTCTGGTTTAACATAATCGCCAATTGTAAAAGAATTATTTGTCAATGTCAGGTCATTTACCAATAATCTTATGTGGTACGAACTTGAGGGCAGGTCTTCAAATTCAAAAAATCCAGTGAACGAACCATCTTGGGAAGGAAGTATAGTTTTAGTAAACATCGGTTCTTTTTTGTCGGTTTGGTAATTTCTGTCCTGACCATAATATTGATGGGAATAATAATACCCCTGGTAGAATTCAACTGTTATATTGGCCGGCGGTGAATCTGAAGACCGGTTTTTAACCATGCCGTAGAAATTAATTCTGTCCGATGGTTTGTAAATTTTTCTTTCATGATAAAAATACGACCAATAATCATCTGATGTAGGTTCGCCAGGACCTGAACGGTATCCCAAATCATCGACTTTTAAGTAAAGTTCGTCATCTGCTGATGAAACTTTGAGATATTTCCTTTTTTCACCGACCAACCGGCTTGGCGTATTAAAAACTGCTAGTCCGTTGTCATAAGTTCTGGCTAATTCTCCTGTACCAACAAGGTCTATCTGCGCTCCTTGCACTGAACCGCTGTTGAGTCTGTTTACCCAAAGAAGAGTCTGCTCTTTGCCAACAGAAAGATATCCAAGAAGAGGAGTAGATTGGATCCAAATTTGGTCAATGCCGGCATCCTGCGACCCGCTTATTGTCATTTCGGCAAGATAATAACCCGGAGAAAGCGAGTCTGGGAACTCAATATAATTAATATTTTCGTCTTTGCGGACATCAAGATCAACAGTCATAATTTTATCTAATTTATCAACATCGACAGCCTCATTATCAGAGGGATATTTTTTCCAGCTTGTTTCAATTTCATCTATTTTATCTCTTGAGGCAATAAACTCTTCACCGGTGTAGAAGCGGTAAATATCAACTTTTATTTTGTTATTCTCGTTCCAGTTGGCAGTGTATAACTTGGCTTGAAATTTCTCTTCCGGGGTTACTTGGTGAAATTTTTTATTTATACCAAAATATGGTTTTTTTTCATCCTTTTTTTCCTCAGTCTGAAACGAGAATTGATAGTCGGAATCGATTGGGTCATTTCTTGATTTAAGGTTTAAGCCTTTTTTAAGCGTAACCGTATAAACTGTTTTTTCTTCCAGCGGGTCAAGAGGGACTATTGATAGGGTTTCACCGTGTCTTTCTGTCCGAAATTCAACTGAAGGTAATATTTCAAGAAATTTCTCCGGGTCTTGATAGTCATCCTGGCTGAAAACAAGTTCGATACCGGTATTGACAGGAACATTGGTCTTTTCATCGCCGGGGATACTGCTGACAACCCGGAATTTACCCTGGGTTTGAAATGCCCAGGAATAATCGCGGTCAAAACTAATTCCTCCGATTTGTTCATTTTCTACATTCAACTTAATGTTGACAATTTGGTCCAGACCGATTTTTCCAACCGGTCTAATTTCATAAGTATTCGCACCGGCCGGACTAACAACAAGCGGTGCAGATGACTCCAAATTATTTTCAATGAAATTTTTGTCAATTGCTTCTTTTGTTTCAAGAATAAATTTTTCATCCGGCAGAATACCGAATTTTCTTGCTTTGACAGTGGAAAGTGTAAAAAAGGGCGGTTGTCTTTGGGGTATGGATAATTTGTCCCAGCCGGATGTATCTTCTTGGGGGAAATAATCTTTTTCCACCCTTTTAATAAAGTCTTTCTGGTATTTAAAAATAAAAGCAAGGACAAATAAGAATAAAAAAGCGGCAGAAATTATAAATTTAGATTTTTTGCTTTTCAGCATTAATTCATTGTATATGAATTTTTTAAGCCGGACAAGAATCTTATCGTCAGAAAATCCAGGTGGCCTGTGGACAGCTTTATGCGGAATATGGTTAAAAAAATGGGGGATAGAAATTAAAAATAGTAGCTAGTGGTATGTGATATTATTTATCAGAAATGATTAAAGGTATTGCTTTTTTATCAGTTGTTAATTTAATCAGCGTTATTTTTCCCCATCAAGAAATTGTTTACTCAATGGGGGGAGATTACGATGGCTCATACCATATTATCGAAATAGTTGCCCGTTTAATTCACTTAGTCTTTGGATCAATTCCTTTTGTTTTTGGTCTGCTATCTCTTACTTATCTGGGTGTCTATTTTGCGAATAAACTAAAATTTAAAATAAAACTAGTTAAACTTAAAATGTTTAATAAAAAAATTATTTTAGGTCTGGTTTTGTTGACTTCTTTTTTTAACTTAGTTTATTTGTCCTCAAAATATTCAGAAAAAATAATTCATGTTCCAGATGAATATGGTTATTTATTTACAGCAAAAACTTTAGCTCAGGGTAAATTTTATCTAACTCCACCAGAATATCTTGACCATTATGAACATCAGCTGGTAATTGACGATAAATGGGTTTCTCAATATTTGCCTGGCCATCCATTATTGCTTGTGCCTGGAATATGGACAAACCAGGCTTGGTTGGTTCCGCCAATATTAGCAACTATTTCTGCGTGGTTAATTTTTAAGATTACCAGTCTTCTTTTTAATAAAGATAGAATTTCTTGGCTGGTGTTGTTATTATTAATTACTTCGCCTTTTTATCAAATGAATTCGATAAATTTTATGAGCCATAATTCTGCTTTTTTTGCCGGCAGTAGCGCAATTTATTTTCTAGTTAAATATTTGAAAAATAAGTTAAATATTTATTTAGTTTTATTTTCTTTATTTTGCGGCTTGATGATTACTATTAGGCCGTACACTGGACTGGTTTTTGGTTTATCATTGGCAGTTTTTCTAATTCCGGTTTTTCTAAGAAATAGTTTTGTTAAAGGATTTAGGAAAATTGGTTTTCTTTTAGCTGGAGGATTTTTGCCTTTGATTTTTTTTATTTCTTATAATTATTCAATTACCGGGTCAATTTTTTCAACCCCTCTCGAACACGGGGCATATTATCTAACCGGTATTAATGCTCAACGTCCGATTTCACATGCTTTACTTGATCAAATAACCAATTTATATTTGCTAAGAAAAGTATTAGTTGCTTTTCCTTATTGGGCTGTTTTTTCTGGTATCATCTTGTTTTTTCTTTCATTTAAATTTAAAAAGGAGGATTTGCTGATTAGTTTTCCAGTTTTGGCGTTAATTTTTTCTTATTTGTTTTATAAGGGTAGCTGGATGATGTATGGGCCAAGATTTTGGTATGAAAGTATTGGATTATTGGTAATTATGACTGCCGTTGGTTTTAACCAGTTGGCAGAATTTATTGCTAGTCAGTTTAAAAATAAAGATTGTTTTTCGATTTCTTATTTAATAATTTTATTTATTATCGGCGGTTTAATGGTCAGCGGAGTATCTAAATGGTACAGAACAAATAAGGATAAGCGATGGTATCAAGATTTTACACCAGAAAATATTGGCAACTTGAAAGGGTTTAATTTTGCTAATGCAAATTTAATCAATAATATTCGTCAAAAACAAATAACTGATGCGGTTATATTTGTTGAACCGAAAGTACATTGGTGGAATTATATGGTGCCGGCGAATGAGATGAATTTTAACGGTGAAGATAAGATTATTTATGTTAAAAACCTCAGATATGACCTAAACAAAAAAATTATTGATAAATACCCAGACAAAGATTATTTTCTAGCTGAATATGACTCGGCCAAGGTTTGGGGCCTAGAAACAGAAAATTAATGATGTGTTAAAATTGATGAGAAATGAAGATAAGTTTTATTGGGTCGGGATATGTCGGTTTAACTTCCGGAGCGGTTTTTGCAGAACTTTCTAACAAAGTCTGGGTGGTTGATATTGATAAAGAAAAAATTTCTACTATCAAACAAGGCAAATCTCCTTTTTATGAACCGGGCCTGGATGAATTAATTACTAAGAATGTTGATGCTGGTCGGCTGATACCAACAACTGACCTAAAAGAAGCAGTTGTTAATTCAAAGATTATATTTATCGCTGTCGGTACGCCGGTCGGCAACAACGAAGAGGCGGATTTAAGCCAGGTTAAAAAAGTTGTTGAGGATATTGCCAACAATATTGATGACGATTACAAACTGATTGTTATCAAAAGCACAGTGCCGGCAGGAACGACTAAATTGATGGAAAAGTTGATTAAAGAAATTAATCCCGAGGCAGATTTTGATATTGGTTTCTGCCCGGAATTTTTAAGACCGGGGAAAGCGGTTGAGGATACTTTGCACCCAGATAGAGTCATCGTTGGTATGGAAAGCGGCAAAGGGTTTCAACTTTTTAAAAAATTGCATCAGCCGATTGACGGCCCTTTAGTCAGGACTTCAATAGAAAGCGCCGAGATTATTAAATATGCGGCTAATTCTTTTCTGGCTTTAAGAATCGGGTTTATTGACCAAATTGCTCTGCTGGCTGAAAAAACCGGTGCTGATGTTAAAGAAGTTATTAAGGGCATTGGCTTGGATAAACGCATCGGCAGTCATTACTGGTATCCAGGTATCGGCTACGGCGGGTATTGTTTCCCCAAGGATGTTTTAGCTTTAAGCGCCGCTTTTAAAAAAGCTGGAATTGATAATGATTTGTTTGCTAAATTAAATCAGCTTAACAAAACCAGACCGGAAATCTATGTTAATAAATTAAAAGAAAGATTAAGTGGTTTAGAGGGGAAGACTATCGCTGTTTTGGGTTTAACCGCTAAGCCCGGGTCTGATGATATGCGCGGGTCGCAGGCCGTTTATTTTATCCTGGAATTAATTAAACAAGGAGCAAAAGTCAAAGCATATGACCCATTGGGAATGGTTAATGCTAAAAAGATTTTAGATAATATTGTATATTGTGACAACTGCCAAAATGCAGTTAAAAATACTGATGCGGTTTGTGTTTTATGTGAATGGAAAGAGTTTGAAAAATTAAACTGGGGGGAAATCAGCCAGCTGATGAAAGGAAATTTGGTTTTTGACGCCAAGCGGATGTTTGAGCCGGAAAAAATTAGACAAACTGGACTGGAGTATATCGGAGTAGGGATAGGGAATAGTATATAATCCGTTTATGGCTTTAGCACTTATCCTGGGAACTTATTTGGTTTTAGCGCTTGAGGTATTTGTTTATCCTGGATTTAGTATAAATAGACTAAACTTCAACCCTGAAATTGTTATTGTTTTGTGCTTAATGATAGTTTTGGTCAGGTCGCTTTTTAAACCGCAGAAGCTGCTGACTAAACTATTGAAGTTTAATCAAAAGTATCTTTTTCCCCTGTTTCTTTTTGGGTTTATTATTTTTATGCTTCTTGAACATTTTACGTTTGATAATTTTGTTTTCAGCCGGTTTCATATTCATCCATTATCTTTCGGCTACTTGCCGATATTCAGTTGGGGAGTTAGTTTTGTATATTTTAAAACCACGGGTCTGAAAAAATACTTTTATTATCTTTTTTTACCGTTAACTTTAGTCGGTTTTTGGTGGCTTTTAATGACAGATTATTTAACTTTTGTTGATGTACTTAGAGAAGATTATTTAGTTGAATATCTTCAATTTTTCCTATTTTTAATTTCAGCCGTATTTTCATTTAAATTGTTTAAGTATTTTAAAAGTGAAAATAAAAACAAAATTAATGCAATTATTTTTTTAATTCTTTCGATTGGCTTATTTTTTATTGCTGGTGATGAAATTTCATGGGGGCAGAGATTATTGGGAATAGAAACTCCAGAACAAGTCCAGGAGGTTAATAAGCAAAACGAATTCACTGTTCACAATCTGCAATATTTTCAAGATAGTGTTTTACACTTAAGTTATAAGGTAGTTGGTTTATATGGGGCTTTTTCTTATCTTATTGTTAAATATATTTTGCCGAAAAAATATAATAAATTAACCTTATTTACACCGAAGCCGTATTTATTTTTCTGCTTTTTTTCAGTTTTTGCTTATTATTTTATTTTTGATGCCTATTTTGAACCTTTAGAAATACAGATTGGCAAGGCACCGATGAACAGCTGGCAGGAGATATTTGAAGCTTATCTGGCATTTGGTTTATTTGGATACGTGAAGGAAACTTTTAAAATAACATATAGGGGCTAGGCGATAGTGATTGGTGATAAGAAATATAGACAAAGTGGTAAGATTAGATTATGAGAGTTATTGGAATTGATCCAGGGTTGGCTTCAACCGGCTGGGCGGTTTTGGACCAGGATGA
>CAZJMH010000026.1:0-9717 GCA_964547295.1 uncultured Gammaproteobacteria bacterium
TGCCGCTGAAAAAAATCAGTAAGAATACTTCTCTAGCAAATTTCAATATTCTTGGCGATTTAGAACTTGTTGAAGCAATCAGCCAAGAATTAGCCGGTAAAATAAATAAATATCAATTTGACTATCTGGTTGGACCGGCAGTAAAAGTAGTTCCCCTTATTCACAACTTGGCTGAAAAATTAAACTACACCAGCTACATTATCTGCCGGAAAAGCGTTAAACCATACATGGTATCACCAGTAATCTTAAAACCCCTGCCGCATTTTCCCAAGCACGTTGATCAGCTGGTTATTGACGGTCCGGATGCAGACTTATTAAAAAATAAAAAAGTTGCTGTTATTGATGACGTTGTTTCCACCGGGGTGACGATGCGGATGATAGATAAATTAATGGAAAAAATCGGGGCGGAAGTTGTTGTTCATGCCGCCGCTATCCGCCAAGGCAAAAACCAATTTGACCAAATTAAAAACTTTATTTACCTTGCCGAACTGCCTATTTTTAAAACATCTCCTTGACAAGTGTTTTATTAACTCGCTATAGTGAAATTAACGGCGTACCAGTTAGCGGTATACCGCAAGCAGCGTAAGATCTCAATCCGAGCTGGAGATCAAATATATGAAACAGAGCTCAGCAAATCACTGGATTAGTGGCAGTAATAATTATAAAAGTATTCACCCCGCAGCTGCGGGGATTTTTTATGCGGAAAATGGTCTGAAAGGAGGTGATATAAAATGCAATCATTTATCCAAAACTTAGCAAAGTTTGCTCCGGGAGGTGCATTTGCTAATTTATTGTCAACATTATCCCCATTGATTTATGTAGTTGGATGTTTAATCATTGCCAGTTACCTTTGGGCTAGTTCAAAGGGAAAAATCAGACTTACTGATGCAGAAACACAAACAGATATAACAATGGGATTGGTCGTCGGAGCGATCCTTGGTGCTTTAACTGGTTTACTTTGGTGGAGCTGGAACCCAATCAAAGTCGTCCCACCCTATATTCACCTGAGGGTTTTCAGTTTTTTTGTCCCCTTGGTTGGAATATTGTTTGGTCGGGGAACAGGTTTTATCTGCGGCTGGGTTGCAACCATGGTTTGGGCACCTTTGTCTGGTGCATTTTCCCCATTACACACAATAATATTTGATGGAATATTTGTCGGGCTAACCGGATGGATTCCGGCTGTAATGATAAAAGGTAATCTTTCCAACGCCGAATTGCTAAATAAGATTCAAAACAATACCACCAGATGGTATTTTAAAATTGCTGCTGGCACCGCCTTTTCAGGACTATTTATGTCATTTTTTGTTGCCGCTAGTTTAGAATTATTGACATCAATAACTTTCTGGACTGGCTTTTGGGCAATTGGAATTATAAGTGATACCCCACCAATGATTTTATTTACTGCTCCAGCAATTCATACGTTGTTGATTTCGACCAAAAAAGCCTGGAGCTGGATGCCGAGATTTTAGAACTGAAAAAGGCTTAGAAACCAACAATCTAAGCCTTTTCTAGTTTTACAAGATGATTAAAATTTTAACCAATAGCAACCAATCCACGTTTTTTAACCAGCTTGACCCGAGAACAAGACTACTTTGGATGCTAACAGTCTCTGTTATAGCGGTAATATGGGCTAACCCAATTTCAATCATCTTTACAAGTTTGACCTTACTGCCAATAATAATCTCCGCCAAATTATCAACTAAAATATTTAAGTTTTCTTATAAAATGCTCCCTTATCTATTCTTTTTATTTTTACTTCAAGTTGTACCAAAATTTATCTTTGGTGGAAAAAGTGAAACATATTTATTTCGCTATAAAGAAATGGACATTAGTTCCGCTGAGGTAAATAAAGCACTAGTTGAATCACTGCGCTTTTATATCATGCTTATTTCAGCCCAAATTGTCTTTCTGACCACTAATTTTGGAGAAATAACCGCCGCAATACGGCAACTGCCACCAAAACTAAGAACTAGAAGCAAAGTATCAAAACTAAAAGAAATAATTGCATTTTTACTTGGCATGGCATATCAGTCAATACCACTATTAAACAAAGAAATAGTTCAAATCACCGAAGTCCAGAAAGCTAGAGGGGTAGATGTCAAAGCCGGAAACAAATTCAACCAAGTTAGAAAATTAGCCAGGATGGGCAACCCTTTATTTATCCGATCGCTGGAGTTAACTAAAGGAAGCGGTCTAGCGCTAATAAATTTCGGTTTTTCACCCTTACAAAAACGATCGATTTATCGCAATTTAAAACTAACGAAAATCGATTATTTACTCTTAACTGGTCTCATCCTGTCATTAATAATTAGTTTTGGCCTAAAAGCAAAAAATCCAACATGGTAAACAATAATAAAAATATTTTTAAACTTAAAAACTTTACTTATCAATATCCAGACAATCACCAATTTAAGTTAAATAAAATAAATTTTTCTATAAACCGTGGAGAAGTTATTGGTATTACAGGTAAAACCGGTTCGGGAAAATCAACACTTCTCCACTGTTTATCTGGTTTTATACCACATTTTTTCAGAGACGGTAAATACATAGGCAAAATTGAATTTCTAAGCAAACCAATCGTTGACTATTCTTTAACCGAAATTAGTAGAAAGCAAGGGGTTGTCTTTCAAAACCCCTCGATTCAACTTTTTGGTCTCCAGGTAAAAGATGCCGTTGCTTTTGGCTTAGAAAATCTTAACTTATCAACTCCTAAAATGAAAAAAACGGTTAATCAAATATTAAAAAAGTTGAATATTAGCCATTTAAAAGACCGTCAAACTTTAAATCTGTCTGGTGGAGAACAGCAAACAACGGCAATCGCCTCCATGCTGGCAATGAAACCAGAAGTAATTCTTTTTGACGAAGTAATTTCCGCCTTGGATCAAAACGGCCAAAGGAAAATCCGACAAACTTTATCCTCATTGAAAAAGGAAGGTTTAACAATGATCATTATTGATAGTGATTTTGATTGGCTTTCAAGTGTTGCAGACAGAATATTAATTTTAAAAGGAGGAAAGTTAATTTACGACGGAGAGCCTAATAATGTTTATCAAAATAAAAATCTAACTGAAGAAGCCGGTGTGAAGCTAAAGCACAAAAAAAGTTTTCCGTCTAACCATCAAACTAATTACATCGGTAAATTGAATTTTGTTAATTTTGCTTACGATGACAAGAGGGTAATTAACAAATTCAACGGTAAGATCCCTTCCAACTCTTGCCTGGGCTTGATTGGACACAATGGTTCAGGTAAAACTACTTTAGCTAAACTAATTGCCGGAATATACAAGCCAGAATCAGGCAATATTCACATCAACGGAAAACCGATCTCTAAACTCAACTGCCAAGAAGCCGTCCGGGAGGTTGGTTACCTATATCAACAACCCACAACCATGTTTATGCACTCCACTGTTAAAGAAGAAGCTGATTTTAGTTATGAAAAAATTGGCATTGGACAACCCGTTAAACTTAAAAATTTCGACTTGGAAAATTATAAAGATGCTTCCCCCTACGAGTTATCTTCTGGGCAACAGCAAAAACTCGGCTTAGCCTGCCTGCTGGCAACCAATCCAAAAATTCTTATTCTTGACGAACCTACTCTTGGCCAGAGCCAAAAAGATAGACACAAATTAACTTTAATGATAAATAAACTTAAAAAGAAAAACAAAACCGTAATTTTGATTTCTCACGATTGGAATTTAATCTCGCGAACGGCTGAATTTATTTGGGTTTTAAAAAACGGAAAGTTAGTTAAACAAGGTCCGACTTGTAAAATTATGAAAGACGAGGAGTTTTTTATTAATTTAGGTCTCCCATTACCCTGGGAGATGAGAGAAAGGAAAATATAAATGTCTAACAAAACACCCTATCGTGTACTTTATAAAGCTGAAAGGACTCCTAGCCCAGAAGGAAAAGTCTATTCAGAAGGAAATCACTACCCGGCTCACATCTGGCCAAAAGGAGAATTGCATCTCCCCTTACGAAGGTTAAAGTTCGACGACGGAGATGTTGGAATTGCTCTTTTAATGACCAGCGCAGTTGAACATAAAATAATCAACCTAATAACCGACCGACTAACAGCCAAGATTAGGCAGGTAAGCAAAAATAAGCAGATTGAGTTTCAGGGTATTGCCGGAATTGCCAAACTTGGTTATTCCCTAGCTCAAAAAACAGCAGAAAAACTTGGCTTAAGTGACTGGATTCCGGTAGATTCCGGGAGGAAAAACTGGTATAAAGACATGTACTCGTCCCAAGCAAGTTCGATCAGTTCGGGAGAAAAAATGATGTACATCGACCCGTTTCTTGTTAACAGAGTGAAAGGCACAATTGCCTTGCTTGACGATGCGGTTTTTACCGGCGGAAGTACAGCTGCCGCCATTAAAACATTATATTCGGCAGGAGCTGAAAAAATACATTTTTTCCCGGTGTTCACTGAAGGATATGGATACACTGATATCCTAAAAAACCTTAACGTTCCAGTTAAAACCAACCTTCACCCCTTGGGCCACCTACCAGTTTTCCAACCGACCAAAGACGGCAAGTGGCGGGCTGACCCGGAAACAATATAATGCAAAAATTAAATAAAATTAATCTCTTTGCCAGCGTAACTGACAAAACCGGTTTAAAAGAGTTCTTGTTAAAAATTAGCAATAATTTTGAGCTGGCAATTATATCCACCGCTGGCACCGGCAAGTTTTTAAAAGAAAATGGTTTCCAGCCGACTTTAGTTGAAGAAATAACCGGCTATCCGCCGATATTAAACGGCCGGGTAAAAAGCCTCCACCCTTTAATTTACGGAGCCATTCTTGCTGACCCGGCAAACCAATCACATTTAGAAGATTTAAAAAAATACTCAATTCAACCATTTAACATGGTAATTATTAACCTTTATCAATTTGAAAAGACGGTAAAAAAATATCCTAATAATTTAGACCAAGCAGTGGAGCAGATAGATATTGGCGGCCCGGCAGCACTGAGGGCAGCGGCTAAAAATTTTACTAATGTCATTCCCGTTTGCGATCCCAACGATTACCCAAAAATTTCACGCCGATTAAACTCACAGGGAGATTTAAATTTCAACCAAAGAAAAAAGTTAGCCGCAAAGGTTTTCCAATTAACTAAAAACTACGACCAGTTAATCATTAATTATTTAGAAAATGTATAACCCTGGAAAAATAATCAAAAAAAAAGGTAAAACCGTCTGGCAAACAAAAACCGGCCCGTTTGAACTTAATTTAGACATTATCGCCATCAACCCCAAAAATGCAATTGCTTCTTTCGTGGTCATGGAGCAAGACCAAAATTTTCTAAATTATTGCGGAGCCAAATTAGCAGAGTCAATTAACAAGAAAAAAACTAAACCAAAAGTATTAATGGTTACGGTTGAATCAAAAGGTTCTCATTTCATTCCCTGGGTCTGGAGCCACTTAAAAAATAACGCTCACCATCGGATCATTAGTCTGCGCAAAGGCAAACCGAAAGTTTACATGAACAATCCGCCGGCAATAAATTACCAATCAATCACCTCACCTAATCAGCAAAACCTAATTCTCTCCAACAAGGACAACAAACTGTTAAATACTGTTGATTTTACAAGCTATCAGTTGATATTGGTTGATGACTTTATCGGCAAAGGAGGAACTATTTCCGCCGTCTGCCGATTATTTAAACAACTGCGGCTGCCGGAAATAAAATTTGCCGCTGTCATCGGTTCAGATGGAAATTTATACCAGCAAACTTTTCAAAAAGCCAACTTAAATCTGGAAATCGTCCCCAATCCCCTGCTCGTTCAACTGCCGACTTTTTGTAAACCAAGTAAAAATTCACCCTGGGAGATAAATGAATAACCAATATACAATTGCAACACTTGGTTCGCATTCGGCACTGCAAATATTAAAAGGGGCGAAAGATGAAGGCTTTAAAACCCTTGCTGTTTGTCTGCCGGAGAGAGAAAAAATCTACCAAAATTTCAATGTTGCCGACAAAATAATTACTATCAAAAATTACAGTCAGTTTATGGACTTAGACGAAAAACTAGCTGACGAAAATGTCATTTTAATCCCCCACGCTTCTTTAATCGCTTATTTAGGATGCACCAAAGTGGAAAATCTAAAAATGAAATATTACGGCAACAAAAAAATTCTTCTATGGGAATCCGACCGGGTCAAGGAAAGAGAGTGGCTGAAAAAATCGGGCCTGAAAGTCCCTAAAACTTTTAAAAGTCATACAGACATCGACCGGTCAGTAATTGTTAAATTCCACGGAGCAGGCGGCGGCAAGGGATACTTCCTGACTAACTCGCCAAAAGATTTTCACAAAAAAATTAAAAACAAAGAAGACAGGAGATATTTTATTCAGGAATATATCATCGGTATACCAATTTATGCCCATTATTTTTATTCTCCATTAGAAGAAAAACTAGAAATCATGGGTTTTGATAAACGTTACGAATCAAATGCCGACTCGCTGGGAAGGATTTCAGCAAGCGATCAAATTGCTTTAGGGTCAATTGATCCGTCTTACGTAATCTGCGGAAATATTCCTATTGTCATCCGGGAATCTTTTTTGCCAAAAATTTTAGAAATGGGCCAATCCGTTGTCAAGACAGCTAAAGAAATTTCTCCCCCCGGCTTATTTGGCCCCTTTTGTTTAGAAATGATTATTTCTCCTCAAAAGGAATTCTATGTCTTTGAGATTTCAGCCCGTATTGTTGCCGGCACCAACCCCTATATTAACGGATCGCCTTACACCAATCTTTGCTACGACCAACCGATGAGCACCGGCCGGAGAATCGCCCGGGAAATTAAAATTGCATTACAAGATAATAGACTTAACGAAATAATCACTTAATATGATTTTAATTATTGATTTTGGTTCACAAACTTGCCATTTAATTGCCCGCCAACTAAAGAAGATGGGAATTGAAACACTGATTGTCAACCCGAATAAAAGCTTGGAAAAAATAAGAAAGTTCAAACCGCAAGGAATTATTTTATCCGGCGGGCCGGCCAGCGTTTTAAGTAATAATTCTCCAACCATAGATAAAGAGATATTTAATTTAGGCATTCCAATTCTAGGCATCTGCTACGGCTGGCAGTTAACTGCCAAGATTCTGGGCGGAACCGTGGTTTCCGGACATAAGGAGTATGGCCCAGCAAGTCTGGAAATATTAAAAACAAACTTGTTGTTTAACCAAATAAGTAATCAAACTCAAGTCTGGGTCAGCCACGGGGACACGGTTACGCAGCTGCCTGCCGATTTTAATCAATCGGGACAAACTCAAGCAGTGGAAAATGCCGCCGTCGGAAATACTAAAAAGAATATCTACGGAGTCCAATTTCACCCTGAAGTCGACCATACTAGTCAGGGCAACCAAATGTTAAAAAACTTTGCCAATAAAATTTGCAAACTGCAATTAAACAAAAAGGAGATTTCGGTTGGCAAATTAATTAATAAAATCAAAACCAAAGTTGGCCAAGAGAAAGTTGTTTGCGCTGTTTCCGGCGGAGTAGACTCAACTGTTACTGCCGCTCTAATTGGTAAAGCAATCGGTAAAAACCTAATTCCAATCTATGTTAACAGCGGATTAATGCGGGTTGGAACCAAGAACCAAATCAAAAAAATATTTTCAAGGTTGTTTAATATCAAGCCGATTATTATTGAGGCAGGTGATATTTTTCTTAATAAACTTGCCGGCGTAACCGAACCGGAAAAAAAAAGAAAAATTATTGGCAATTTGTACATTGATCTAATTGAAAAAAAAGCCAAACAAATAAAGGGAATTAAGTACCTTGCACAGGGAACAATCTATTCTGATGTCATTGAAAGCAAGGGTTCAAAAAATGCCGATAAAATTAAATCTCACCACAATGTTGGCGGACTGCCTGAAAAACTAGATTTAAAACTAATTGAACCATTAAGAAACTATTATAAAGATGAAGTTAAACAAATTGGAAGAAAACTTGGTTTGCCTGAAAAAATTATTAATAAACAGCCGTTCCCTGGTCCAGGCCAAGCGATTAGAATAATCGGTGAAATCACTAAAGAAAGATTAGAAAAACAACACCAGGCGGACCAGATTGTTTTAGAGGAAATTAAAAAGGCTGGACTTTATAATCAAATATTCCAATCCTTCCCCATAATGACCGGGGTTAAAAGCACGGCGGTAAAGGGTGATTCAAGATTTTACGGAGAAGTTGTCGGTTTAAGAATTTATCAATCTTCAAATATTATGACTGCCAGTTGGGCCAAATTGCCTGATGAATTATTACAAAAAATGTCGTCAAGAATAGTCAATGAAGTCACCGGTGTTTCCAGGGTAGTGTATGATATAACTACTAAACCGCCGGCAACAATGGAATGGGAATAATAAATAAAAAAAATCTAAACCAATACAACTTAGAAAACCTACACGTTGGAACATTAGGCGGTCACTCTGCATTAGACGTTGGTCTGGGAGCAAAAAAGCAAGGCCTGAAAACTGTCGCTGTCTGCCAGCAGGGCAGAGAGAAAACTTTTTCAAAATATTATAAAAATTTGTTCGATAAAATTATTGTCACTAATAAATTTGCCGATTTGACTTCAACCAAAATAATTAAACAACTTCAAAAATTTAAGACCATTTTTGTCCAGTCCCGCTACTTCTGGGTTTACTGCAATCACCAAGAAATTAAAGATAGTTTTCCTGTTCCAATTTTCGGTACCCGGGGGCTGGTAGAAAAAGAAGAACGCAATGTACCCAAAAACCAATACTACTTAATGAAGCAAGCCGGCATCCGCTACCCAAAAATTTATTCAAAACCAAAAGATATTGACCGTCTTGTTCTGGTTAAAGTCCCGGAAGCTGTAAGAGAATATGAGAGGGCTTTCTTTTTTGCCAATAACAAAGTCGAATATCATAAAAAAGCTGAACAACTGTTAACTAAAGGGCTGATAAATAAAAAGGGGCTAAAAAAAGCAGTAATCGAAGAATGTCTTGTGGGAACACATGCTAATTTTAATTTCTTCTACTCGCCTCTTAAGGACCGGCTAGAACTTCTTGGAACCGACACCCGCCGGGCGACAAACATCAGCGGTTTAACCAACTTGCCGGCAAATCAGCAGTTAGAAATTCTTAAACATATACAACCCCAATATATTGAAACCGGACACATTGCCTGCACTGTCAAGGAAAGTATTTTAGAAAAAGCTTTTTTGCTGGGAGAAAAATTGGTTGAAACCCTTAAAAAAGAATTTCCGCCGGGGATCATCGGTCCGTTTGCTCTTCAAACGATGTATGTTCCCGGTCCGCCCAGAGAAGAATTAGTTACTTTTGACCTGTCGTTAAGAATACCCGGAAGTCCAGGGACTTCGTACACGCCCTACAGCCGTTATTTATTTGGTAGAGACGTGTCGGTCGGGGAAAGAATTGCCATGGAAATTAAACAAGGGGTGAAAAATAAACAAATAGATAAAATCACTACCTAATTACTTTTTCTTGGCCAGCCAGACAGCAAAGAAGGTGGTAATCGGGACGGCAAGAATCAACCCAATACTGCCGACCAGGGTGCGGATAATTTCTTCAGTAATTATTTCATAGTTGATAATTTCCCAAGCCGGGTGGGGATTGTTAACAAAAACGAGCAACAGGGGTAAAGCTGAGCCAGTATAAACTAAAATTAAAGTGTTGACCATTGAAGCGATATGATCCCGGCCGACGTTCATCGCCCGGAAAAATAAATC
>CAZJMH010000027.1:0-9362 GCA_964547295.1 uncultured Gammaproteobacteria bacterium
TTTATACCTAAAAGCAGGTGTAATCGAGGAAATTTGCACATTAAAAAACGGAGGGGATCTCCTTCCGGAGTTTGGCAGTAAGGACTTAATTGAGTTTGAGTTTTTACTGTCGCACTCCGGAGGGGGGAAGCATTACAGAACTAGTTAACTGGAGGTTCACAATGCCGAATTGGAAGAGCAAGTGCAAGAAGAAGACCAGGAAAGACGAGGTGGCAAAGATTCTATCGAGGCCCAGAGTGAAGGGCAAGAGCAGAAAGGTCTGCGGGAAGAAGAAGCGGAAGTAGTAACCTCTCCCCCTCCGGAGATGGCTGGAAACAGGGGTGGCGGGTGCTGCCCCTCTCCCAGCCGCGTAGGTGCGGTTGGTTTCCGATTTTTCGCCATAGCGGAAAAGCTCCGCTGGTGGCGAAAATCTGGTCCGCGGGAGCGGGCCGAAAGCAAACAAAACCAAGAAACCAAAACACAAACCAAGACAACCAACCACCAACCGCACCTTTTCCATTCACAAATTTTTTTTAAATTATTTATTAAATGTAATTATCAAAATGGAATTTAGAGTTTCTGAAACGGTATTAGATCGTGCAGATCAAAATTATCGGGTTAGAGAAGACCAGGTAAACGCGATTGCTCTGCGCCTGCAGGCGAGAGAAGGTGTAAATGGGAGACGAGAAGAAAGGAAGTTGTTGGCAAAGTTTTCGCTTCGGGACCAGCGAAATCGTAGAGAAGTTCACTAACCACTAGCCGCTAACATCTAGCCGCTATTTAACTTTCTCTCCAAACCTTTCGCGGGAGACGCGGATGATTTTCTCCCTGTTTTTATTACTGCAGTCAGGCAAAGGTAGGGTCTTGGCGTAAAAAGGGTTAGAAGTTTCTCCGTCAATGCAAAGCTTTAACAACGTCCGGTAGCGTCCCATAGCGACCAGATCGTTTTCAGTAAATTCCTCGCCAAATTCGTGTTGGAGTATTTGGGCGTCCTGAGCGCCGACGAGAAAAGAAATCAATGTGCCGACGTTGCCAAAAATGGCATCTGAAATTTCTCTGTCCAGTTGGGCCATATATTGATTGGCAACTGTTAAGTTTAATTTATACTTTCTTGCTTCCGACAAAATCCGGATAAATGATTTGGTAGCAAAATTTTGGAACTCGTCAACAAAAAGATAAAACGGCTTTCTGTCTTTTTCGGGTTGGAAAGCCCGGTTCATTGCCGCCAGTTGAATTTGAGTAATAATCATTGCCCCTAAAAGAGCGGAATTGTCTTCGCCGATTTTTCCGGCTGACAAGTCGCAAAGGAGAATTTTTCCCTGATTCATAAATTCCTCAATATTTACTTTTGATTTTGGTTCGCTAAGGACTCTTCTTATTAAAGGTGAAGAAACAAACTGGCCGACCTTGTTTAAAATCGGATTGATTGCTTCCTGCTGGAAATTTCGGCTCATTGAATTGTATTCGTCGTGCCAAAAACGAAGGAGGACCTGGTCGTCAAGTTTGCTAATCATTTTATCCCGATAATTTTTATTAGTCAAAATTCTTATTACATCCGACAAAGTTGTGCCGCCGATCGAGGTAAGGGTAAGCAGAGTATTGCGTAAAATATGTTCCATTCTCGGCCCCCAAGAGTGGCCGTAAAGTTTATTAAAAATAGATACAATTCCAGAAGCAACCAATTCGTATTGGGCCTGGTTCTTAACTTCCAAGGGGTTAAGCGGATAAGCATAATCCGGGTCAGCCGGATTAAAAAAACAGGTCTCGTTTATCCGGTTGGAAGGGATGTAATCAAGCAAAATTTTAATCAAATCTCCGTGCGGGTCGACAACAGCTACTCCTTCGCCTTTGCGGATATCTTCAATCGCCATATTTGCCAGCAGCCAAGATTTTCCGGTTCCAGTTTTACCGATAGTATATATATGGCGCGGCCGGTCTTTTCTTTTAATTCCAAAAGTTGCCACTTGGTTTTTAAATTCGGTTTTGCCGATAAAAGTTATCTGTTGTTTTTCCTCGTCGGTTAATTGGCCGGTTGCCGCCGGCAGATTTTCCGGCGGGTCTGATCTGAGTTCCCGCCCCCAGGCAATGTTCGGCAAAGTAATTTTATTATTAGGCAGATGCCAAAGAGAACTGATTTCAGCAGTATTTAAAATTTGGCTGGCACCGGCTGGCTGACGGTTGTAAATTGCCCTTTTAATTTTATTTTTAAATAAAAATCCAGCAGATTTTGGGCTAAGCGAATTTGAAGCCGGGTCCGTGTATATGCCGAAAGAAGAGGCCAAAGATTTAAGAGTTGTTTGGTTATTGGTCATTAACCGGATGTAGGTTTGAAACCCGGGGTTGGAGATTTTTTGTTCTATTAACTGCTTTTGCGGATGGGGTTTATAATTCTCATTTTCATCCTTGCCGCCGCCTGTTTCAGCAATACTGGCGTATTTGTTCTGCCAGCCTTTTGGGGCTGGGGCAAGAATAATTTGATAAAGAAAAAAGTTATCCGGGTTGTCTGACTTGGCCATTGTTGCCAGAATTGAAGATAAAGGGTCTGTTTCTTCAAACCGGTCAGCGGTTTTAATCGGCAGATAAGCCGGCCCGGTCAACTGTAGTTGTGAAAAGCATTTATTTTCGAGCTTCTCGAGCTTTTCGAACATATCGAACTTCTCCAGTACTGCTTCCTTATACTGGGCCAATAACTGGGCTTTAAAAAAATCAACTTTGTTTTCAGGTACGCCAGCAACAAAATAAATTTTTTGGTCGAAACAGACGATTTCCAACGAATAAACCGGATCGGTTTTACCAAAAAAGGGCAGTGATAACCCCTTTTTTTCAATCAGGTTTGACAAAAGAGCATATGTTTGTTCAATCTTGTCTTCGTTACCTCGGGGAACTTTAATTGTAAAAAACTTCATATCCTTATTTTAGCATTGACTTTAACCTTGACAAGGTGGGGGTATTTTGGTATAAACAATTCAGCCTCATAATTCATTTGTTCATTTGGACATTTTTCATTTGGCATTTAGGTGTGAAGACAAGCGAAAAGCCTACGTTAAATATTAATCTATATAAATTATGCCTACAGATAAAAACGATTCTCAAATAGTGACTGCCGATGATGTCGGCAATGGCTCAAAGCTTAATGCTAAGGGCTCAATGCAAAAGAAAAAAAGTAAAGGGAAACCCGAAGGTGGTGACCGAAGTCGAACTAATAAAGAAGACTTGTTAGAAGTTGACGGGCGAATTATTCCAGATGGTGGTGTTCCCACTGAGTATCGGGAGGGATTGCTAGATACTCAGCCTAAAGGTCATGGCTTTTTGCGGCCCAACTATATTCCTTCGCGTGAAGACATTTATATTTCTAATTCTCAAATCCGTCGGTTTAAACTCCGAGAGGGTGATTTAGTAGGCGGTCAGGTTCGTGAGCCAAAAGAAAACGAGCGATATCACGGCTTGTTAAAAGTTGAGAAAATTAACGGCAAATCTTTGGATGAAATAAGTGACCGGCCTTGGTTTGACAAGTTAACCCCGGTTTATCCTCAGCCTCATGTAAATTTGGAAACAGATCCAGATAAATTAACTACTCGGATGATAGATTTAATTACTCCTATTGGTTTTGGTCAGCGAGGAATGATTGTTTCTCCACCAAAAGCAGGTAAAACCTGGTTATTAAAAGATATAGCCGAAGGAATTTCTGAAAATCACCCCGAGGTTCACCTAATGGCTGTTTTAATTGCTGAGCGTCCAGAAGAAGTAACTGATATTAGAAGGTCGGTTAAAGGAGAGGTGGTTGCCAGTAATTTTGATGAATCACCACTTAAACAAACTCGGGCAGCGGAAATTGCCTTATCTCGTGCAAAAAGATTGGTAGAAATGGGAAAAGACGTTTTTATTTTGCTTGATTCTATTACTCGATTGGCTCGTGCCTATAATTTAGTTACTCCTACGTCTGGAAGAACTCTGTCTGGTGGATTTGACCCGGCAGCTTTATCTCCAGCGAAACAATTTTTAGGTGCGGCTAGAAAAATAGAAGATGATGGTTCTTTGACGATTATTGGAACTGCTTTAATTAAAACTGACAGCCGAATGGATGACCTGATTTACGAGGAATTTAAAGGAACAGGAAATATGGAATTACATTTAGATAGGAGTTTAGCAGAAAGACGTATTTACCCGGCAATTGATATTCAGCGTTCAGGGACAAGAAGGGAAGAGTTGCTTTTTGGTGAAGAAAAAATGGAGGCGATTCGTAGAATGAGGCGAATGATTGACTTGTTAGGTGAGGAAGAGCGCACCGATGCCTTTATACAGAAACTTAGACAAACAAAGTCCAATGAAGAGTTTCTTAAAGAAATAGCTTCGGCTTCGGAGATGTAAAATGAACCAAGATTTTATTAACGAGGTTCAAAACCAGCTCAAAAAAATTAATCAAGAATTGAAATCGTTTTTTTTAGCATACTTTAATTTTTTCAAGGACATGTTTACTGGTTTATTTTGGCATTTTGAAGCAGTTAAAAGTCTTTTTTCTTCGTTGCTTTATCGGAAACGTGGCCGTTGGGCTCGGCCCTTTGCTCACTTTTTTCTGGCTTTATTTATATTCCTAGGTATAACCCTATCTCCAAGAATAGAGAGAGCCTTAAGGGATGATTCTATACAATGGAATACCTATTCGCCTAGTTCAGCTTATGCCACTTACAGTCAGGGCGCTAAAAACGCAACTACAATTGAGTCTTCACATCAAAGAGGCAATATTGTTACCTATACTGTTCGTGAAGGGGATACGGTTTCCTCAATTGCAGAAAAGTTTGGGGTTTCTATTGACACAGTTATTTGGGCAAATAACATTTCATCGGTTACTTCAATTAAGCCTGGACAACAGTTGCAGATACCGCCAGTGACCGGCATAGTTTATGAGGTTCAGCGAGGAGAAACAGTTTATTCTATTGCAGAAAAGCATGAGGCTAATCCACAGGCAATTGTTGATTTTCCATTTAATTCTTTTGCTAATGATGAAACTTTTGCTTTGGCAGTTGGTCAAACCTTGATTATTCCTGACGGTGTCAAGCCTAAAGCTCGTCCTGTTGCACCGCCTCAGCCCGCTTATATTGCTCAAGCAGAAGTCCAGACCGGAGGAGGTAGCGGCACCTTTATTTGGCCAACTGGAGGGCGAATAACTCAGCGTTATGTTTGGTATCACCGCGGTATTGATATTGCCAACAATACTAGTCCAGCAATTGTTGCTGCTCAATCAGGTCATGTTTCAGCTGTTATCTATAACCGCTATGGCTATGGTAATCATGTTGTCGTTGATCATGGCAATGGATACCAAACCCTTTACGCTCACTTAAGCAGGATTTATGTCCAGCCTAACCAGCAAGTTTCATCTGGTCAAGCATTAGGCCAAATGGGGACAACTGGACGGTCAACCGGAATTCATTTACACTTTGAAGTTATCCATAATGGGGTTAAGTTAAATCCCTTATCTCTGCTTCAGTAATTTTTTCAAGAGGTTATTTTAATTCCAAAAATCAATTCTACAATTTGAAGAATAAAATAAGTGGCCATGACAAGAATAAATCCAGCCAAAGCGTATATGATTTTATTAGTTCCTTTTTTAATTCCTTCTGGGTTGCCGCTAGAAGTAAGCAAATCAAAACCTCCTAAAATTAAAAGTGCGAACATAGCAATTCCGGCAATGACAATCGCATAATTTAAAAATTGGCTGACAATATCGCCTAGTGTTGAGTTGGCAAATTTAAATTCATCCGGGTAGCTTGGTAAGGCTACTTGAGCAAATATTTTCATTATGGTGATCCTAAACCAGGAATGCGTAATATATCGATGCCGATTAATTGTAGTATAAATAAAGAGAAAATTGCAAAAATCAGACCGGCGATAGCGCTGGTGATTGTTTCCTGGCCGGCTTGAATTTTTTCCGGGTTGCCGGAGGCAGTAATGATTAAAAAACCGCCGTAAAGCATCAGTAAAAATGCGATCCCGCCCATAATACCTAATAATTTTGGGAATAGCCATTCAACAAAAGCATTGCCGTCAGTTATTGGAATACACCCAATGGCGGTGTTGATATGGTCATCGTCACAAAAAGGGTCAGTTAGATATTTTTCTTCGTCTTCACAATAGGCGTGCCAAGGTGCTGGTTGCACACAATTAGAGCAAGGTTCACAGTTGCCGTCTATATCACAAATTTCATCAGGGTAACAATTTAGGCCAGTATATCCGCCCTCTTCATTTTCACAGTTATCGGGGTTACAAAGTGTTAAGCTGTCGATTGGCTGGTCAGACCAAGTGCATCCATAGGAGCAATTTGTATTAGGAAGACAGTAGCACCCCTCGCCACTAGGGTCTATTCCACACCAACAACCAGCCCATGTACAATACCAATTATTACAACAGTTTTCACATAAGTTAGTTTGGGCGTCTGGACCAAGATAGCATTCTACGCTATCTTCTAAACAAGGTTGGCAGGTATCTAAAATACAGACTAAATTATTTTCGCAATATTGGTTGTTATCGTCATCTGTACAGCAAATATCACCTACAGAGCTACAGTCTTGTGCTTGAACAATTAATTTGTCGCTTAGATTTATAAGACTTATAAAAGTTAAGATTAAAATCAAAATAAAGCTAATTTTTTTTGAAATATTCTGTTGCATTAATGTAATCATTATAAACAAGCTTTGTTAAGTTCACAAGTATGTTCTATAATGAATGTAATGAAATTCCAAACTCAGGTCAAGCAGGTTCTGGGTACGCCTGACCAAGGGGCATGGAGCCAGGTTCATCATTTTATTCCCGACCAAAAAGAGAAGTTTCAAAAACGCGGGGAGTTAGTTGTTTTAGTTAGTTTGGGCGAAATCGAAGAAGATCAGCCGACAGCCAGTGTCGGCCGGGAAATTATTTCTCGATTTCATGAGGAATATTACGGTAATTTAGATAAAAAGCCAATGGCTGGTTTAGAAGAAGCGGCTAAAAAAGTTGCCAAAGAAAAAAGCCGTTATTTTGACAAGCCCAATGAAATAAGCTTAATTGGGTTGGTTTTGTGGAAAAATATTGCTTATTTAGTTATTTACCACCAGGGGAGAATTTTATTAAGACGAGAAGGAAAAAATGTTCAGCTTTTGTCGTCAGAGGGAAATACTCCGGTTTCAGCTTCTGGGTTTATTCAGCCGAACGATATTTTTGTTTTGGGAACAACCGATTTTTTTGAAAAATTACCCGGTTCTATGGTTTCAGATGGTTTGAGTACAGAGGATTTAGATAGAATGGTTGAAATTTGGGGTCCAGTCGTTCATGCTAGGGAGGAACAGGGTAGATTAGGGGTGGCAATGGTGGAGATTGGTCCTGAAACAGATGAGCCGGAGTTTGTCCAGGTTGAAGAAAAGAAAGAAAAAACTAAAAAAAAGGATTGGAAGCAAATCCGTAAAAAGCTTAAATTTAATTTTGGGTTTTTAAGGGAAATATCCCAAAAAATTTCGGGATTATCGGTTGCAATCGGTTTTTTAGTTTTATTAACGGTTTCTATATTTTTTGGATGGAAAAAAAGAAGAGATCAGCAACAGCAATTAAAAATTACTGGATTAGCTAGCCAAATAGACGAAAAAATTAGCAATGCCAACAGTTTACGCAATTTGGATCCTGAGGAAAGTATTGACTTGATTAATCAAGCAGAAGAAATCAACGACCAGTTAAGTCAATTAGACCAGCCCAAATCAGAAAGTTATCAACAAATTATGGAAGAGATAAAGCAAAATTTAGGTGAAAAACCATTAGCTCCTGCTATGCATTATGATATGCGACTAGTAAGTGAAGATGTGGAAATTGAGTCGATTTACACCAATGGCCAAATAGCCCTGATTTTTGATAACCGTGGTCAAAGATTAATAAGTGTTAATTTGGAAAGAAAATCAGCCGATATTTTAACTGGGAGTAAAAAATTGACAGATTCAGGATTGGTTGCCTTTTCCAATAACCGGTATTATTTTATATCTAAAAATACTATTTATTGGGTTAAAGATGAAAATTTAGTTGAGATTTTGGGTTTAAGTCAAGAATTTAACCCAGTTGCTGCTGGTAGTTGGTTGGGCAATCTTTACCTACTAGACTCAAACTTGGAAGAAATATGGCAGTTTCCGGTAATTAATCAAGGTGTTGGCAGAGAAAGAGCCTGGTTAAAATCTAAGGCTGGATTAGAATTTAGCCAGCTTGCAGATATGGCAATAGATGGCAATATTTGGATATTGTCACAAACCGGCGAAGTTTATAAATATTTATCAGGTGAAAGAGAAGGTTTTCAAATGCAGCTGCCTGCCGGTATTGGTAAAGCCAAGTATTTGGCTGTTGCTCAGGAATCTGAACGCTTTACTTTTTGGGATTCAGAAAATAAAATTATTTGGTTGTTTACAAAAGAAGGGGAGTTTATTGCCCGACAGCCGGTTGAAGTAGATGAAATTAGGGGTGTGTCAATTTCACCTGATGGTTCTAATGTTTATTTATTTGGAATAGATAAAATATATTTAGTTGAATTTACAGAATGAAAAAAATTCTATTTTTTCTAATACTATTTTTATTTATCACTACACCAGTTTGGGCGGCTGAATGTCGGTCGGATTGTCAGACAATTGAGGAATGTCAGCAATTAATTGAAAAGTGTGAAGATATATTAAATTCTTACGACCGAGCAAACTTAAATAATAAGCAAACCTTAGAAGAATACCAGACTCAGGTTAATCGCTTTGAGGCAATGATCGTTTCTGCTGGCCAACAGATAAACAGTTTAGAAGAAGAAATAATTGATCAGGAAGCGAACATTGAAGTTCAGCAAATTATGTTGGCGGACCGAGTCCGCCGGCTTTATGTCCACCAACAAAGTTTTTCTATGCTTACTGTTTTTTTTGCTTCTGAAAATAGTGGCCATTTTATTCGCCAGATGTTTTATCAGCAATTAGCAGCTAATGAGGACAAAAAAGCAATAGAAGAGTTAAGCCGACAATTAACCGAGTTAAAAGAAAATAAAGAGAAGGCCGAAGCGAATAGAATTTGGTTGACTGAAAAAAAACAAGAAGCACATAGCAAGGTTGCTTTTTTGGAAGAAGAAATTGCCAAAACTGAAGATTATCTTGGAGTTTTATCTACGACAATAAAAGAACTGAGTGCTAAACAAGAAGCCTTATTAGCTGCCCGATCTGGAACATATAGAACCAGTGTAGGTGAAGTGCCGCCAGCAGATGATTTTAATGCCTCAATAGAATTCAAGCCGCAAGCACCGAGTGACAGTTTTGCTGTTTTTAGTTTTGGTGGTTATACACATCGTAATGGCATGAGTCAGTATGGGGCAAAGGCACGGGCAGAGGAGGGTCAATCTGTTGAGGACA
>CAZJMH010000028.1:0-7206 GCA_964547295.1 uncultured Gammaproteobacteria bacterium
AATTATTTTAATTTTCTTCATTTTAGGCCATAATTATTCGAATATTATTAGTGGCGCCTTTGACACCAATATTATCCCCGGAGACAATGATCAGTTTGTCACCAGATTTTACTTCTCCTTCTTGATGAAGGATATCAATTGCCCGGCTAATTGTTTCTTTAGCTGTTTCTTCTCTGCCAAAGTCTATTTTAAAAGAAAGAATATTATAGCCCAAAAGCATTTTGTCCATTACCGCTTCCGTATCTGTGAAGGCAAATATCGGTAGTTTTGGCCTAAAAGAAGAGAGAGAAAAAGCAGTTTGACCGGATTTAGTAAAAACTAAGTAGCCAACCGGCTGGTCGTCTTTTTTAATAAAATCAACCATTTTGGCTGCCAACCTAACTATTGTTTCATCGTTAAGTGGAAAACGTTCTTCTTTACCGAACAAAAGCGGCGGCAATAAGTCTTCTTCTTCTGTAGCCTGAATAATCTTAGCCATCATTTTAACTGTTTCTACTGGATAGTCTCCAATCGCTGTTTCACCAGAAAGCATCAAACAATCAGCTCCTTCATAAACAGCATTGGCAACATCAGTAATTTCAGCCCGAGTCGGCTTTAAATTTTTAGTCATTGACTCTAACATTTCAGTAGCAACAATCACCGGCTTGGCTTTGCTTCGGCATTTGAAAATTAATTTTTTTTGTAAACCAGGCAGTTTTTCAAAACCAGCCTCAACTGCCAAATCACCCCTAGCAATCATTACCCCGTCGCTGGCCTTAATTATTCCGTCAATATTATTAATTGCCTCTGGACCTTCTATTTTAGAGATAATGCCGATCCTTTCATTGATGCCTTTAATTAAGCTTCGCAAGTTTTCAACATCCTGCCTATTTCTAACATGAGATAGGGCCAAGTAATTAATCCGGTCGCTAAGTGATTTAATCAAGTCAACTTTTTCATCGTCTAAATCCGGGCTGGGCAAATCGATGATAATTGCAATTGGCCTGTCAATTTTTTCATCAACTTTGATTATTAAATCTACAGTTTCCTTATGCCAATCGAGCGTGTTGTGTTTAGTGTTTAAACGGGCTAAATTAACTCCATTGCTGAAAATTTCAGTTAAAATTTTCTCGTCTTTTGTTGCC
Source organism: uncultured Gammaproteobacteria bacterium (assembly GCA_964547295.1). Taxonomy (GTDB): domain Bacteria; phylum Patescibacteriota; class Microgenomatia; order UBA12405; family JAHJSD01; genus CAYSLZ01. Next base: position 1,125 of record CAZJMH010000028.1, read on the forward strand.
GGCCCAACAGTAGCAATAATTTTGGTTTTCTTATCCATTTACTTAGGATAACATAATTAAATTAATTTCAACAACTCCGACGGAGTTTGAAAAAGAAAATCCGAATTATTTTTTTCTTGCAGTTGCTACAACAAATTCTGCTTTATCGTTATCTTTTAATTGTCTAACCGCCGGTTCAGTAGTCAATATAGTAAATAACCGGGCTGCTTTTCTAGCTAAATCCTCAGGAATTATTTCCAAGCGTTTAACAGAAGGCAGAAGAAGGGAAAAATAAACCGCTCTCATTGGTTTACTAAAAACACGTTGACCAAACAAACTTATATCATGAAGCTTGTTTTTTTTAAGAGCGCTTGTCAATTCTGTCGAACTCATTTCAGCCAAATGAAAAGGATTAAAAGTCTTCTCATGATTTCGATAACTTTGTGCTTGTAAAGTTATTCTTTCAGGAGTAGAGGCAATTAAAAGGCCTTGATTAGCGATTACCCTAGAAAACTCTGAAACAATTTCTTCCGGGAGAGATACGTGCTCTAAAGTTTCAAAAGAAACCACCACATCACAAACTTCATTTTTAAAAGGCAGTTTTCTGGCATCAGCCTGAACAATTAAATTGCCGCCATTTCTTTTAGCGGCATATTGACAAGCTTCAAAATCAATATCAACGCCAATAATCTCTGTTTCTGCTCTATTTAAGAAATCAATACCGTATCCAGTGCCACAAGCACAATCAATAATAATGGCTTCTTGATTATCTAAGCCCTCTGAAGAAATAAGCTGGCGAGCAAATCTGTATCTTTCCTGATGCTCTTCTATCAGCCAAGAATGGTGGCCCATATCAGGGTCTATTCGCTCACCCTTTGAAGTTAAACTTTCCAAAGTCATAAGCGATAATACCACCAACTATAGGATAAATCAATAAAATTATTTCAATAACTTTTACTCAATATTATCAATCAACCAATTACCATCGACTTTAGACAGCTCAAAATTTCTAATTACATTTTCTCCAGAGTATTTGAAAGTTACCTCTACATCTGCAAAGCCGTTATCAATATCATCTGTAAAACTAATATCACTTATCTCATAACCTTGGTCAGGAATGTCTTGAACACCAACAAACATACCTAAATCACCAGATGTCGGCTCTTCACCAACTTGCACTTTTGCTTCCTCAGATAACAAAGAAACTGCTATATCCAAAGCTTGCTGGTCAGATTCCGGCGGTGCAGTTTCAATAAAGTTAAATAAAAACAACTCGACCACATTTTCTGGATTTTCATCTCCAACATTTTTTTCTATAGTTATTTCTTGAGACCCAGGTTGTGGCAAGACAACCTCAGGTTGGTTACCTCCTATAAAATAAATAACTCCACCAGCAATAAAAATTACTAAGATTAAAATTGCTATTAAAGTGTTTTTACTTATCATTTAATCACCTCCCTCTAAACTTATATCTGTCCACAATCCTTAATATTTTAAAATTAAGGAAGATATAATGGGCAAACCGGTTGACTCTTGCTCTTATTTATCGATTAATATTTGAAAGTCCAGTTTCCACCTGGTTCAAAGCTTCAATAAGTTGATCCTGTGCTTCTATATCATCCGCCCTATACATTGCCTCATTTAATGCTTCTCGAGCACGAATAAGTATTTCTTCAAATTCTGGTCTATAGCTAGAAGTATCAACACCTGATACGCCAACAGCAGCTAAAAGATATTCCAAATTTTCTTGGTCTTTTTTTAGTTCTTTAGCTAAAGCCGCTATATCCCCTGAGGGTCGGCCCCGTCCTCTTTCACTTATATCATTATATCGCTCAACTTCCCTAACCACTTGTTCCATTTTCGCAAGACCTTCATTCATTTTTTCCTCACCAACAGCAGGAATAGGCAATTCAGTAGGCCTGCCTCTAGCTCCACTTCTAGTATCTTGACTATTACTAATAGCTGTCATAACTCCACCAATGGCGACTAAAATTGTAATTAGAATAGCAATAGCAAAAGGAGAAAGTTTTTTAGTCATTAAATTGTATCACCTCCTTTAAATTTAAAAAGAAATAATATTAAGTAATCTATCAATTAAAGAAGCCTCTTCGCTCAACCCAATTTGGACATCCCCGCTCTGATCATTTAACTCAAGGCGCTGAGTTACGTTCCAGGGGATAATACCTAAAACTCTTTTTTTAACTTTAACCTTAGAACGGTAAACTAATTGATTCTCTTCATTTTCAATAATCTCCACACTATCTTCTATTAATTCTGTTTCTAAATCCTGCTCCTGCTCCTGGTCTTGGTCTTCCGGTTCTTCACCCCCTACAACCTCACTTGGCGTTACTGTTGGACTAATCAAGTCTTCCTCATCCTCCGCGCCTTCCCCCTCAACCACTTCTTCCATTTTACCTTTGGCTAACATCACTCTAATCGCCTCATCTGGGAAATGTTTTAAATAATGGGTAATTCCAGAGGGAGTAATAAAACTAACCTGACCGGTTTCCTGATCTAAATAAAACTTGGCTCCAGTTTTAACCCTAACACCATTATAACTAATTAATAAAGAGTCATCTTCTGACTCAAATTCAAATTCTTCATCCTCTTCCTCGTCTTCATCCTCCTCCTCGTCTTCCACTTCTTTATCTTCTTCATCGGCTTCCTCATCATCTAAATCCAACTCTTCAGCCTTCTCTTCAACTTCAACATTAACTTCACCATCTATTGACTCAACTTTAATTTTTTTATTGCCACCTACAGGCACTCTTCTGATTAAATTTTTCTCTTTTTGAGGTATTTCTTGTCTACCAACTGCTTCACCAGGGATATTATCTTTTCCTTTATCCCCTCTACCCAAAACTGTTTTATAAATTTCGATATCACCCCAACTATTTCTTCTTACCGTTAATGCATCAACAGGAACAACAACAAAAAATGATATAAAAACAAATAAAGAAGCAATTAAGACTGTAGCTTTAGCTGAAATATTTTTCATAATTTTTTTCCTTCTAAATGTAATTTTAGATTAATTAAAAGCTAATTGTCAAGTTATTAAAACTAAACTGAGCTGCCAGACAAGACACTTAATTTATCCCTCCTTATCTTTTCGAGCCATAATTTCACTCCCTTTTTATGAAAATTATTGTATTTAACTAAAATTTAGTAAGTTAAGGTTACTGACTCGGATGCAGAAAAACCAGCCGCACTACCACTAACAATTATGGGAATTGTTTTTGTCTTTTGATTGACAGTTCCGGAAAATTCCGCTTTTGCTGGTATGGGGACAAAAAAAGGAGAACAACTGCCAAAAATCTTTCCGCTTACCAGTCCTTTTTCTCCTCCAGCATAGCTACCTTTAACTGTGCCAGTGCAATCACCATTTACACTACCGGATACACTGCCGCCGCTTAAGGGAAAATTCATTAAAATATTAGCACTGTAACCCTTATATGAAACACCTCCAATTGCAATAACCGGAATTTCTTCATCTTCAGATTCTAGTCTCTCATCCATTTCAGTTTCTGAACCGGTTAAACACGTCTTTATTGGCAAATCACCGCATTCTTCCAGATAGTAAATATACACAAAGTTGAAACCGAAAATTAAACCCAAAATTATAAAAAGAAGTAAAATTAAAGTTATTACCGCTAATCCTGACTGTGAATTGTAGTTAAATTCATCGGACAACTCTTTCATTAATTAGATAATCGCAAGACTGATTACAATTGTCAATAGTGCCTGCCCCTAAACTCAGGGGCAGGCAAACACTATTACCGCTTAGTTACTTCACTTAGCCCAGCCTTGTCCATTTCCATTTCTTTGTCCCCGGCGGTTACCCAAACCAAGACCAAGTTCCTCCCGTATCTGACTGGCTTCTTCGGTTTTGCCTTCTGATGCCAATTGATAGGCCTGAGCAAAACGACTAAAGTTATCTCTATTAATCACTTCGGTTACTCTTCCTTTTCCCTGCATTAATCCTTTCCAGGCATCAAAATCTTTCTCCTCAAAAGCCTGTGTCATTGCCTCATGTCTTTCCGGTGTGCAATTAGGACCTTGCCGACTAGGGTCGCCTCGATAGGCATTCACTAATCTCGGTGCTACTAATGCAGCTCCCATCAAAACTAAAGCAGATAATCCAATTAATAGTTTGTTTTTCATTCTTTCACCTCCTTTCAATCCGTTTTTAACCTTCAACAATTAAGTATATTAAGCAACTAAATTGAAAAAAAGCTGAGAAGACCCAGGTCAGAACCTCGATTATATTAACAATTTTTTTTTCTTAGTAATCTTTCTCTTATGGAGCTGGTATATACTACAGTTAGGCTGTGATTGATTTCAGTAATTCAAGTATAGGAGCAATTCGTTTTTTATTTCCTCATTGAAGCCGGAATAAGCTTTATCCTCTGTAAAAATAAACGGGTAATATCCGTAAGAATCAGATACCCCCTCACTTTTAGGAAACTTTTCTTTATATTCATTTAATTGGGCCGTAAAGGCTTCGTCAGTCGTTAATACTTCCCTAATCTTAATATTATTATCATCAAAAAATTCTTTTGCTTCTAAACACATCGCCCCTTTATTATTATGAAACATTATTACCTCCTCCTCACCAAACAGATCAGATTGTTGATTTTCAGAGCTGATTTCGGGCAACTCCTCAACCAAACAAGGATTATTTACTTCCTCACCTATCTGATATAATTCATCCCTGCCCTCCCTCATCTCAGGCGTATAAGGAACATTTTTATTAATAGGAATACGGTTCAAAGACATTTTGTAATCAGGCTGAGAAAACTCTTCCCAGGAAACCCAGTCAACTTTACTGCTGTCAAGAAAGCTTTTCCACATATCAAACCAATCCTTTTTCAAACCGCCAATATTAGTATGGGAAACCGGCGTAATTTTGTCATGATTGGCTATTGCATCATCCAACTCGGCCAACATATCGCTTGGTTGACCCCGCCTAACCCAATAACTATAATCACATACACTGCCGTATTTGAATTCAACTGATTTAATATTAGAAACTGAGAGTATTTTTACATCATAACCTTCGGGCTCAAATACTGCGGCTCCATTTTCAACCAGACCACGGGCAAAAATATTTTCAACGCCCAACTCATCAGCAATTTTGACAGTATTTTCATCCCATCCCCAATAACGTGAGGTAATAAATTTTAAAGGTTTTCCGGTGCAAGCCTCAATCCTTTGTTTAGTGTCACTTATTACTTGCTTTTGGTCATCATAATCTAAATTCCACAATTCCTCTCCACAGCCGCCAACAATAGAAACATTGTAATTAGTTAGTTTTTTAATTTGTTCACAATTTTCCTCGACAAAATCTGGTCCAACATGGAGCAAACCATGAATATCACGCTGATATAGCTCATTAACCATATTGGACAAACCATTCATCTCCTCATACTCAATTAAAATCATTATTCCCTTAGTAGTTTCTTTTCTTCCGCCAACTGCTTCATCCACTGTTTGATTTTTTTCAACTCTAGTTTCAACAGGACAAATTAAATGTTTAATTAGAAAAAATTCCAAAACGCCAAAGACAATAATAAATAAAATTACTCCGGTTATCTTGATTGGTTTTTTTTCAACTTTCATAGTTAGCGATTAAAAAAGCAGTTTTCTAATTCCTTAAATTTTAATCTAGTTACTTTGTCGATATTATTTTAACTCTTATTAAAATAGTATTTAAAAATAAGTTTCTTGTCAAGAATTTATAGTTAGAAAAAAACTTTTCCAAATGAAAGCAGAGATGTTGATACCTCCACTGGCAAGACTAATCGCTTTTTTTAGTTCATACTGGCTGAGCTTCCCTGCAGGTGTCTTTAACCTCGCAACCAATCCAAACTCCACTGATAAAGAAAAACAGTAAAAAGATACTAAAACCAATAGCAGCAAGATAAAAAATTGTCTGTTTATGGTCAAAACTTTCCTGCTCTGGCTTATTTAACATGGCATAACTTGAAACCAATAATACTATTTCCAAGCAAATAATTAATTTAAAATCTTTTATCAAGGCTCTTTTTATGCCACATTACAGAAGCTGTAAACAGAAAAATAGTAAAAATAAAAAGAACAGCCA
>CAZJMH010000029.1:0-7084 GCA_964547295.1 uncultured Gammaproteobacteria bacterium
TAAGTCCTTAAGTTACTTAGTGTGTTATAATTAAAAATATAGCAATGACCGCGCAGGAAGTTTTTTACTACACTGTTTCTGTCTGCTCCTGGATCTTCATTATTATGATGGTAGTGATTTTTTACCGGATTAATCAGTGTCTTAGTCAGTGGAAAAGAGCAGTTAATAAATTGGAAGCAGTGATTGAATCTGCCCCGACTACTTTGAGAGGAATAATTGCAGAAATAATTATTAGTTTAATTAATAAAGTTAGGAGGTGAAAAAAATGAAAAATGACAGACATGAAACTTTATCAATAATTGGTGCTGCTTTGCTTGGTGCGGTAGCCGGAGCAAGTGCTGTTTTACTTTCTCGTGAAGAGAATCGCCAGGTGATTAAAGAAAAAGCAGCCGATGTTTTAGAAGGCAGTGAAGGAAAAATTGAAGAAATTCTTTTAAAAGCTGAAGAATTAACTGCCAGCCAGCGTCGCAACCTTATTGCTAAATTAGAAGAGACCAAGCATAAATTAAGAGAGGAAATATAAGATGGTTAAAAAAGGAAAGATTGCTAAACAGGCAATAAAAGAAAAACTGGATAAAGAAGAAAAAGAACAGTTTGAGGGTGAGTCCACGCCTGGTGGACACGCCCAAGAATTGGAAACTGATGACAGCGCTTTAGAACAAGCTAAGGATTTGGGCCGGCAGGCGGAAAAGATCCCTCAAGATAAAAAAGAAACCTGGAAAGGTCTTTCTCCCTTCCAGGCCTTTTTAAAGAAAATTGGAATTAAGCGAAAAGGTTGATTTAATTTTGGTATACTCCATTAATGTGCCAAGGTATTAATTACCAGCAGTTGGAGGAAAAAAATATTCAGTGCTTGACGTGTTCTCATTTTTGCGTTATTCCTCCTGGACAAGTTGGCATTTGCGGTGTTCGAAAAAACCAACAAGGAAAACTTTATTTGTTAAATTACGGAAAATCTCCAGCAGTTAATATTGACCCGATTGAAAAAAAACCTTTGTTTCATTTTTTGCCGGGAACAGACTCTTTTTCTTTTGGCACTTACGGGTGTAATTTCCGTTGCGGCAACTGCCAGAATTTTTATTTGTCCCAGATTCAGGGTTTAAAAGGAAAAGTTGACGAGTATAGCCAACTTAATTGGGGTGACGACTGGCCGCCGGAAAAAATAGTTGACCAAGCTCTAGAAAATAGTTGCCAATCAATTGCCTATACTTACAACGAGCCAACAATATTTTTGGAGTTCGCTATTGACACGATGAAATTAGCCCATCAAAAAAATTTGAAAAATGTTTGGGTTTCTAATGGTTTTATGTCAAATAAAACGTTGGAAACAATAATCCCATTTCTGGATGCAATTAATGTTGATATAAAGTCTTTTAAAAATGATTTTTATCAAGCAGCCTGCGGCGCTCGCATACAGCCGGTTTTGAATAATTGCAAAAAATTAGTGGAATCTGATGTTTGGTTAGAGGTAACTACCTTAGTTATTCCTACTAAAACTGATGATTTAGATATGCTTCGGGATTTAGGTCGATTTATTAAAAACCATCTTGGAGAAGATGTTCCTTGGCATATCAGCGCTTTTTCTCCTTCTATTTCTTGGAAAATGAAAAATTTGCCGAATACGCCGCCGGCGTTAATCAGTCAAGTTTACCAAATGGCTAAAGATGTCGGTTTAAATTATGTTTATGCCGGCAACATTGGCATGGGTGAAATGCAAAACACTTACTGTCCCGAATGCGGAGAGTTAGTTATCAAGCGTTCTGGTTATCATATTCAAATTCCCGACAAACCATCTCACTGCCCTTCCTGCTCCCACCCTGTTCCCGGAATATTTTAATTAAACTGCAACTATCCTTGACGATCGTCAGTAATAGTTGTGGTTGAAGGTTTCAAAACCGAAATTTGAATTTAGATAATTGATTTGTTATAAATAAGGGACAATGAGAATATACAGCGACGTTTTTGAAGAAAGACAGCATATACCAAAAAAATATTCGTGTGACGGAGAAGGAGTAAATCCGCCGCTGCGAATTAGCAATATTCCCAATGAAGCAAAAAGCTTGGTTTTAATTGTCGACGACCCTGATGCTCCGGGACAAACATTTGTTCACTGGTTAGTTTGGAATATTCCTGGTGACATTAATTATATTGAAGAGAACAGTGTTCCTGAAGGAAGTTTAGAAGGCTTGAATGACGGAGGAAAGATTGGTTATTTTCCGCCCTGTCCGCCGGAAGGCACCCACCGTTATTTTTTCCGGATTTACGCCTTGGATAAAATGCTTGACATTGAGGTTGGGGCAGAAAGAAATAAAGTTGAACAAATAATTGACGACCACATTATCGACCAAGCAGAACTAATTGGGCTTTACTCTCGACAGTAAATTTCTTCTTGACAAAATTATTTTTTTTGTTTTATAATTTAGCAGTTAGTTGCTTTAACTGCTATTTTCTTATTTGTTAGATATTCTTTAATTACAGTTTTGAAAGGAGGTGAAAACAAATATGGCAATTGCTAAGTGGGATCCAGTTGATCTGAGATCTTTTTGGCGCTGGCCTTCTATTTGGGAAGAGGAAGAGGCCGAATTTGGCGGCCGGCAGTTGGATGTTTATGAGACTAAAGATGAAGTTGTTGTTAAGGCCGGAGTGGCTGGTGTAAAACCCAAAAACGTTGAGGTAACCTTTGAAGACGGTATTGTTCAAATTCAGGGTCAGCAAGAAGAAGAGGAGGACAAAGGTAAAAAGTTTTATAAAAAATCCAGCCGGAGTTATCGTTACCGGGTCGCTGTTCCCGGCAATATTGATTTAAAAAAAGAGCCGGAAGCAGAAGTTAAAGACGGCGTAATTACGATAAATTTCAAGAAAGCGGAAGAGTCTAAGCCGAAGAAAATTGAAGTAAAGGGAAAGTAAAGTAGTATAGGGGCGGGGTTGACCCCGCCCCGTTGTTTTGTACCTGGTTTATTACAATGATTATGTTTTAATGGATACCGCTCACCCATCTGGTTCGCTAGACTCCCCGCCCGAAACGCTTGCGCGTATGCGCTGCGGGCGCGGTCGCTTCGCAAAAAGTGTTTTCTAACATTTACCGCAAAGTAGCTTGCTCGAGACTATATCCAAAAACATAAATCATTGTATAAACTAACCGCAGTTTTAAGTTTAAGGGGGCAGCAGAAACCTGCGAGGTTGATTCTTAAAGAACCTCGGAGGTTATTGTTTGGTATACTAAATTATGTCTAATATTTCCAAAATCCTGAAAACAGGCTATGTTACCCATAATGTCAAGCGGTTTATTTTGGAAAAGCCGTCTGGTTACCAATACCTGCCCGGGCAGGCGACCGAAGTTTCGATTAATATTGACGGCTGGGAAGACAAAAAGCGGCCGTTTACTTTTACTTCCTTAAACGACGATCAGATTTTGGAATTTATAATTAAAGGTTATTATGACCACGATGGAGTGACCAATAAACTTCATCAACTCCAACCTGGCGATGAATTAATTATCCGCCAGCCGTGGGGGACAATTAATTACCAAGGTCCGGGTGTTTTTATCGCCGGCGGAGCCGGAATTACTCCCTTTATTGCTATTTTGCGTCAGTTGCGAGCAGAGAATAAAATTGGCGGCAACACTTTGATTTTTTCAAATAAAACTGAAAAAGATGTTATCCTGGAAAAAGAATTTCACCAGATGTTTGAAGGCCAGGGCGATTTAATTTTGACCTTGACTGAAGAGAAAAATCCCTGCTATGAACACGGCCGAGTGAATAAAGATTTTTTAGAAGAGAAAATTAAAGATTTCGACCAAAATTTTTATGTTTGCGGTCCACCGGCAATGGTCACTGATTTAAAGAAAATCTTATTTGATTTAGGCGCTTCCAGCGATGAGATTGTTTTTGAGAAATGATTATTTTTCAATTAAAGGAACAAACATAACACTTCCGAAAGATTCCTCTTTAAAACCTTCTGGTCTTTTGGTTAGACGCACCAGTTTTTGGCCCAAATTGTGTTTTAAGGGAAGAACTATACTGGCGCCGATTTTAAGTTGATTTTTCCAGGCTTGAGGAACATCTTCGCTTGCCGCGGCAGAAATAATAGCGTTAAATGGAGCGTAATTTGGAGCACCTTTACTGCCGTCCCCAACAATAACCTTGACATTTTCATAGCCGATATTTTTAAGCCTTTGGCGGGCAGATTCAGCTAAGTCTGGAATGACTTCAATAGAAATCACTTCTTTGGCTAAGTGTGATAAAACTGCCGCTTGGTAACCAGACCCGGTGCCGACATCAAGGACTTTTTCAGTCCCTTTTAATTCCAATAACTGGCACATTAAGCCAACAACATAAGGCTGGGAAATTGTTTGGTTGTGGCCGATGGATAGTGGATGATCAGCATAAGCAAATTCTCTTAATTGTTTGGGGACAAAGAGGTGCCGAGGAACTTTGGCCATCGCATTCAATACTTGGTTGTCAGTGATGTCCCGGCTTTTGAGCTGCTTTTTCACCATTTGCTGCCGCTCTTTTTTAAAATTTTGCCTATTTTCCATACATTTATAATATATCACATTCATCCTTCCCTCCTCTAAAACCTACGATCGTAGGAATTAGGGGAGGGTTGACAATTTTGGCTAAGGGGTTTAGTCTTTAAATAAGAGGTTGTGTTTAAGGAATCCGGTGAAAATCCGGAGCTGTGCCGCAACTGTAATAGCCAGAAAACTAGCAACTTCAAAGTATCCCGAGCAGGAGAAATTATGACCGAGAGACTAGCTTTTGATTGTTCCAGTTTTACTTCTCCAAGTGAGATTCCAATTGGATTGGCTTCACTATTTATTGAAGCAAGAGATACTCAAGAAATTGAAAAGAGAATAGTGCCTTATCGTTTCCAAAAAATTGGTGATAAAGTTATTTCACCAGAATGGGGAGGGGATGATATTGCTGAATATTTTTCTTTGGAAACAGAACGGGACCGGCAAGAAAGTCAAGCTGGGTTAAAAGTAAGACAGGCATTAATTGACCAACCAGAGGGCACAGCTGTGATTTGGTTGTCTCCTCCGACTGAAGGGTATCCTGAAGGCCGGATTTCTATTGGGAAGATAGTTTGGGAAAATAATGTTAAAGAAATGCACTGTTATGGAATTGCAGCTAAGTTTTCTGAAGAAAAATTCTCGTATTTAGCAGAAAAGTTTGGCAACGATGATCAGGTTAATTTGGATAAACTGAGGAGCCAAGTTTTTGTTTTATCAAGTAATGACTATGAAGATCCATGGCAAGTTTTAAAAATAAAGCTGCCTCTAGGAAAAATTTGGACAGAAATAGAGACCAAGCGTGCAGGCTTGAGAAAAGAACGGTTTCGAAGAGATGCTGAAATGGTGGTTGAGTCAATGCCAGATTATATGTGGTCGATAAGTCGAGTTAGAATGGGGGCTTATTTGGAACGGGGAATGGAACGAATGGGGCATCAAGTTAATAGTGTTAAAAGTGGATGTGGGGGATTAAATAAAGATTTGTTTGCTTCTCCTCCTATGCGGGTATTAAATTCGCCCAATGGAATAATTTTAACTAAGGAAAGTAAAGGTGTCTACGTTAAAGAATGCCCGTATTGCCATAAAAAAATAAACCAGGTTATTTTTCCGGGTTATAAATGTCAATGCGGAAAAACATTTCGAGGGGTGTGTTAAAATTTATTTATGTCAAAACTAAAAAAATATTTTTATACATTTATTCATTTTAATTTTATCTCCGGCATTTTATATGCCTTTATACATTTCATTATGACGCCGCGGGCAACCTCGCTTCAGCGTCGGCTTTGGGCTTATGAAACCTGGATAATATTTTCTTTTTATTGCTTGTTTGTTTTTTTGATGATGGTTGACAAAAAAGTTGATTTTAACCAATTAAAGCGAGTTTTAATGGTTAATTTATTACTGCTGATTTTCCCCTGGGGGTTATTTTTAATTTTTGGTCCCTCGGAGCTAATGAGTCTGATTGGTTTAGACTCAATGTTTTGGAGAATTCTTGGCGGCATGTCACTGCTAGGGGCAATTTTATATTATCTGCCTTACCACTTTTACAAAAAAAAGTGGGCCTTTTACATTTTAGTATTTGGTTTTGTTGATAATTTCTTAGCTGGATTTATTTTGTTTAGTTTATTTATTTTTCGCCAGGTAGATTTTATTGTTCTTGGTGCAGTTCCGCTTCTTTTTTATTTTTCGTTTGTTTTTTTACAACAGTCAAAATATTACCGCCGAAAATTTAAATGATTAAAAAATTTATTTTAATTATTGCTCTATTTTTATTTTTTGCCAGCTTTAGTGGTGTTTTGGCACAAACTGAAGAAACAATGGAGGGCGTAGTTGTCAGTGTAAGCGAAGAAACATTAATTCTAGAAATAACCTCAGGGGCATTGCAGGGTGAAGAGGTTGAAGTATTAACCAGCCAATCGCGAGTTGCCGGAAGTAGAACCTACCAGCCTGGTGATAAGTTAATAATTTCATATTCAGAAGTTGAGGGTGAAAAAAGTTTTTATGTTGTTGATTATATTAGGCGTCAACCGATATTGTTCGCGCTTGTTATTTTTGTTGTTTTTGTTATTGCGATTGGTAGGCGGCGAGGAATTAGCTCCTTAATTGGTATGGCAATTACTTTTTTAGTGATTTTCCAATTAATTATTCCGGTGATATTATCTGGCACATCACCAATTTTAGCCGCAGTGGCTGGTTCTTTTTTAATAATTCCGTTAACCTTTTATCTTTCTCACGGCCTGAACCAAAAAACAACTGTTGCTGTAGTCAGCACAATTATTGCTTTATTTTTTACTAGTTTGTTGGCGGTATATTTTGTGGATGCCGCTTGGTTGACTGGTTTTGCTTCTGAAGAAGCCGGTTATTTACAGACAGTTAATCCAGTTGAGATAAATATGCGCGGGTTGTTATTAGCTGGAATTATTATCGGTGCTTTGGGAGTTTTAGACGACATTACTGTTGCTCAAGCAGCCGTAGTTGAACAATTGAATCAAGCCAACCGGAATTTGGATTTTAAGGATTTATTTTTCCGGGCGATGAACGTCGGCCGGGATCATATCGCTTCAATGGTCA
>CAZJMH010000030.1:0-7077 GCA_964547295.1 uncultured Gammaproteobacteria bacterium
AATTTTTCTGGCATGAATTTTGCGATGTCTATTTGGAAAAATGTAAAGACCGGCGAGAAGAAGCACTGCCGACTTTAATCCACGTTTTAATCACCAGCTTGAAACTTCTCCACCCTTACGCCCCTTTTGTTACCGAAGCAATTTACCAGGAATTTAAAAAAGAACTGCCAGGCCACCCATTACTCGCACCTGAAATGTTAATTATCGCCCCCTGGCCCGCTTCCGCTAAAGCTTCGGCGAGGCAGGCCAAGATCAAATAAACTTTTTTTGCCTTTTTTTCCAAAACTGACCGCGGCGGCAAAGTAGTTTTTCGGCCTGTGAAGGATCTGCCATTAAAGATTCAACAACTATTTCTAAAAATATTGTGTTTTGTGAACCTTTAACTAAAATCAACTCCCCGCCTTCCAGATTCTTCTTTAAATACCTTGCTGCCTCCCCTGCTGTATCAAAACTTTTCAAATATTTTTCTGGATCCGGAACTATAGTTGAAATTTTAGGTAGAAAATATTTTCTCATTTCTGGACCAACAGTTATAATTTGATCGGCCATAACTAAAGCTTTATCAGCTAATTTTTCATGCTCTTCTTTTGACTGACTGCCAAGTTCACGCATATCACCTAAAACTGCAATTTTCTTTTTTCCAGTTTTTTTACCCAGTTCGGCCAATAAATCGAGCATTGTTTCCATTGCCGCTGGTGAAGCATTGTATGAAGAGTCGATGATATAAGTATTTTTAATACCCTCAATTAAACTTGACCGGGCAGGCGGAAGATGATAACCGGATTGGATAGCCTCTGATACTTTTTTTAAGTCAACACCTAAAGCCAAGCAAGTACCGAAAACTAAACCAAAATTTATTCCATATGCTTTGGGCAAAACAAAAGAGTCTAAATTTAAGTTAACCCGGTTATCATTAATCTGATACTTAAATTTAGTTGATTTTAGACTTACTTGGTAGCCAACTAATTTTACCCGGCTGTCTTTATCTTCCCCCACCCCAATAACATTAGCCAAGGTTAATTTTTTGCGCTCCTTAACCAAAGGGTCATCAAAATTTAAAATTGCGAATCCTTTTTCCGGCAGAGCAGAAATCAATTTTGCTTTTTCATCGGCAATACGTTCTAAAACCCCAGGGGTTGATTTGAGAACTTTTTCAAATTTCATAGCGTGAACCGTAGTCACCCCGGTAAAAATACCAATTTCCGGCCGAATAATCCGCAGTAGATAACCCATATTCCCCGGCGGCTCTGGACGGTCAATGCCCATTTCAACAACATAAACATCATAATTTTTCCAGTTGACAAGAACACTTACCATCGATAACCCGGCGGCTCTCAGCCAATCAAGAAGGGAAAAATCTTTCATTTGCAAACCAAGAATATTAAGCGGAATACCTGACTCCGTATTTGCTTTTTTAGAAAATTTGACCTTGAAAGAATATTTCAAAGCAGAGACAACAGCATTCATTGTCGAAGTTTTACCGGCTGAGCCGGTTATACCAATAATTTTTATTTTTTTCTTGCCCAAAATCCGGCGGACCGAATTCAACTTAACCAACTGAAGTTTTGCCAGTAGACGGATATAGTGTAAAAAAAGTATCCCTAATTTTTTTTTGATCATCAGACCGTTAAATCTTTAGAAGTAATTTTTTCTTGAATTAAAGTTAAAAACTCTTTAATTTTCATTTCCGACTGTTTACCCGTATCGCGGTTGCGGATATTGACTGTCCCGGCCTCTTTTTCCCTACCGCCGAGAACCAAAATATAAGGAACCTTTTGTAATTCCCACTCCCAGATGCGTTTGGACAAAGTTTTGCTTGAACTGTCTAATTCAACCCGTAACCCCGAACCAGAGCAAGCACGGTTCAGGGCAGGCCCGCTTCCTCGTAACTCATCAACAATTTTCAATGCGTAATCACTTTCTTTCTCGGTTATTGGCAGAACAGCAACCTGCACCGGGGCCAGCCAAACCGGAAAACTGCCAGCATAATGCTCAATTACAATACCCAGAAACCGCTCAACCGAACCATACAAAACCCGGTGGATCATTACTGGACGTTCCCTTTTCCCCTTTTCAGTAATATACTCCAGATCAAAATTTTCCGGCTGGGCAAAATCCAGTTGAATTGTCGAACACTGCCATGTTCGGCCAATAGCGTCTTTTAAATGAAAATCAAACTTCGGCCCATAAAAAGCTCCGTCTCCTTCATTAACCCCATGAGGTACATCAGTTTCATCTATAACTTCCCTCATAATTTCCTCCGAACGCTTCCAAACCTTATCTGACCCTATTGAACTTTCCGGTCGTGTTGACAACTCTAAATGATCAAGTTCTAAACCAAAGGTTTCGTAAATTTCAAAACACAAGTCAATAATTTTTTTTAATTCATTTTTAACTTGGTTGGGGGTGCAATAAATATGAGCATCGTCTTGAGTGAACTCACGCGGCCGGAGAATTCCAAGCGTTTCACCTGAACTTTCATAACGGTGAACTACACCCAACTCTCCCATCCGCAGTGGTAAATCCTTGTAAGACCGTTGAAGTGATTTATAAATCAACATTCCACCGTTGCAGTTCATTGGTTTAACTGACATTGTCGGTTTATCCGCCTCCGGAAGTAAAACCTGATACATTTTATGACTGTAATTTTTTAAGTGGCCGCTTTGATCCCAGACCTGATTAGTTAAAATTTCCGGTGTCCGGACCTCCCGATAACCCTCACGGCGATGAATTTCCCGCCAGTAGTCAACCATTTCCTTAAAAATTGTATAGCCTTTGTCATGCCAGAAAATGTCACTCGGTGCTTCCGAGTGGAAAGAAAACAAATCTAATTTTTGACCGATTCTGCGATGGTCTCTATTTTTAGCTTCTTCCAGCCGATTTAAATATTCATCCAATTCTTCTTGGGTTGGAAAAGCAGTGCCGTAAATTCGGGTAAGCATTTTGTTTTTCTCATCGCCGTGCCAATAAGCGCCGGCAATAGATAGCAGTTTGAAGGCACCAATTTCACCGGTTGAACCAACATGCGGCCCGGCACACAAGTCAACAAATGGTTCAACAAGAGCTTCCTCTTCGGACAGTGTTCGCGATTTTGGCTTTCCAGTAAAATAAACAGTCGCTTTTTCTTTTTTTTCTTCAATCCCATCGAGCCACTCCTGCTTATACGGATTACTCTTGAACATCTCCCTGGCCTCTTCAATAGATACTTCTTTTTTGACCATAGGTAAATCGGCATCAATTATTTTCTGCATTTCTGCTTCAATTTCGGGGAAATCCTCTTCAGAAATAGAAAAATCACTTGGAAAATCAAAATCGAAATAAAAACCCTCATCCGTCGGCGGACCCATTGCCATAACAATCTTATCCCCCCAAATATTTTTCATCGCCTGCATCAGCACATGCTCGGTCGTATGCCGAAGCGCAGTTAAATCGCGATTATTTTTTTTGGACATTATTTTTAATTATAGCAATAAAAATCTGAAAATTATCTTTTCGGCGGTTTTTTATCTTCATATGCGTTTTCTAGTCTTTGCCGCTCACTAGCCTCAACAGCATAATAAGGGGGTTCAACATAGTGTTCTGCTAAGAACTCACCATTAAGATGCTTCTCTTTTATCTCTTGACGGCTACTTATACCTTTAATTTCAACCATTTATCATCACCTCCTTTGTTATTTGTTAAATATTATCATATAATTAGCTAATGCAGCTAGAACATTGGCAAATTTATCCTAAAAAACCATTTAAAAGGGCGGGGTTTCAATCCAACCGCCAAACTTATATCCAAGAAATATCAAGAATGCGCCAAGATGAAAGCGGAAAACACTACTATCACCCCCCAGAACCAAAAACAAGATTAGCTACTGTCTCCGGTCCGTTTGAAGTAGAAAAAGTATCTAGAGTAATGGTTATTCTTCCTCCAGACAAAAAACGACAATGTTATTTTGAAGCAAAAGGCAAATTAGTCAACCGTTGAATGCTTTCTTGCTAAATCTAAAACTTTTTTTACTGCCTGGTCAAAAGACATTTCCAACTTGAAACCGGCAGCTGCGGCGTGGCCGCCCCCCCCTAAATCAGCAGCAATTTTGGAAACATCAACTTCCCGCCTAGACCGAATTGAACCGCTTAACCTGCCTTTTTTTTCCTCAACCATAATAACCCCAAACTCAGTATCTTCAATACCGGCCATAAATACACTGGCCGCTCCCGATTTATACTCCCGGGTATAATTATCATCAAAATATTCAGCAGCCTGACTATAAGGAACAAATGAATAAGCAAACCCGTTTTCCTCATCAACCTTTAAGTTATCTAAAACAACACCCCAAAACTTAAGTTTATCCAACTTATTACGCCGCAAGTAATTGAAAGCAATCACATTTAAATTTGCACCTAGATCAATTAGTTCGGCTGCTTTTTTTAGTGTTTCAGACTTTACATTGGTAAACCGGAACACGCCGGTATCAGTAACAATCCCGACCAGTAGAAACCGGGCTATATCCTGACTGATTTCAACCTGCCAATATTTAAACAAATCATAAACAATTTCCGTTGTCGAAGCACTATTTGAAATAACGAGATTCGTGCCGGCAAATTTTTTGTTGGTTGGGTGGTGGTCAATGTTAACCACTTTCTCTTTCCCTGGACGAGGAGTATCTTCATTTATATCTTGGTTAACCATTTGCCAAGAAGCCGAGTCCAAAAAAATAAATAGATCAAATTCAGTTAAATCTAAATCTGTAAATTGAAAATGATCGATCTCTTCCAACGGCAGATAATCAAAAGATTGAGGCACCGGGCTTGAACTAATCAACTTCACTTTTTTACCCTGGTTTTCAAGGTATTTTTTCATTGCCAAGCAGGAACCAATACTGTCGCCGTCCGGCCCGCGGTGGAGAGATAGTAAAATCTTGTCTGCCTTATCTATTTTTTCTTTTATTTGGCCGGCAATTTTTTCAAAGGAAAAAACCATATTCTAATTAAAAAAAGAACCCAAACTAATTACGGATAACCACTGGTTAACTAGTTGAATTAAGTTAATATTTAATTGACTATCAAATACCCATAAAAGAAAAAAAAATATTCCAACAAAAAACAATAATCCGAGTAGGCCAAAAATCAAATTTCCTAACCATGTACCGCCTAAAATGACTTCTAAACCAACTAGAATTAAAACAACTGGCCAATATCTGACTATTATCTGCCAAACCGGCCAAGGTAAAATACCAAAATTGTTAAGCAAAAACAAAATACCGAGAAGAATTAAAATAATCGCCCCGGAATAACTAGGTGAAGTTTGCTTTACATCTTGATTAGCCTGACTTTGTGTTTTTTGTTCTGACATTTTTACTTTCTAATTAACATTGCCACACCAATAAAAACTAACGCTAACGGCCAAAGCTGACCAACAAAAAATCGGAAGAAGCCTAAATTTCTTAGCAATAATATTATTCCAAAGCTAAAAAGCAAAATACCTAGCCACTGTTTTCCCTGCTCATTTCCAATTTCACTTGCTTTAATCTTAATTTCCTCAACATTTTCTTTAATCGTCTCATCAGCGGCTATCTTTTTACCCTGATGTGAAGGGACAATTAGCCAAAGAATTAAATATAATAATATCCCTGAACCGCCAGAAAAAAAAAGAATTAAAAAAATTATTCTTATTAAAGTTGAGTCCACATCAAAATATTTGCCTAAACCTCCGGCTACTCCACCTAAAACCCGGTCGGTTTTAGAACGATATAGTTGTTTTCTTACTCTCGATTTGCTTTTTTCGTTAACCATTTTGATGTGCGCCCGGAAGGAATCGAACCCTCGACCCACGGCTTAAAAGGCCGGTGCTCTGCCTGGCTGAGCTACGGGCGCTACTGAGGTCCGGAGGGGATTTGAACCCCTGAATAGCGGTTTTGCAGACCGCCGCGTTGCCACTTCGCCACCGGACCAGGTAAACTTTATTTTACCAAACTTGCCCGGGTAGAAGCAAGACTAAAAATCACATCTTTTGCCTCCTCTAAATTTATACCAAAAACGCAAGGCACCCCAGAACAGCTTCTTGTCCAAACAACTATTTCACCATTATTAACTGAAGGCAATGGAGGCGGTTCTATAATTTCTCTGCCATCAGACACCCACTGAGAACCATATAAAAGCGCTCGGTTAAAAACATCAATGTTGGGAAATTTAAATTTTCCTAAGCGAGAAATTTTACACTCTTCCCTATTAAAAGGGTTTTCAATTTGGTCAGACCGATAAAAATACAAGCCCTCCTTTATATGACACCCATTTGACTCTAAAAATACTGCCTGATGTTCTACCCAACGCTCAGTCATTATTTAATTTATATCAAACAAAAATAATCGAATCAAACCATTTTGCTTCTTATCTGCTTTTTGGCTTCTTTGGTTTTGACAAACTCCAACCAATCAGGGTTTATTTTTTTTCTTTTACTGTCAGCCATTATCTCTACTAAATCTCCATTTTGAAGTTTATAGCCAAGTTTAACCAACTTACCATTAACCTTTGCCCCACAACAACAATGACCAAGCTCAGTATGGATCTGGTAAGCGAAATCTACTGGGGTTGAACCTTTAGGTAACTGCAAAATATCACCTTTGGGTGTCAAACAATAAATATAATCCTCAAAAACTTTTATTTTATATTGACGGTGCTCAGAATCATCTTGCCAAGAAACAAGTTCTTTTACCCATTGATAAGAAAAATCAGAAACACTTTTTCCACCCATTACCTTATAAGCAATATGAGAGGCTGGTCCAAACTCATTATGCTCATGCATCCCTGGTGTTTTGATTTGAATTTCAGCCGTTAAATTTCTTTTCCACTTTATTGTCGTCTGGATAGCCCGATAACCATTCAATTTTGGCTTTGCTATATAGTCATCAAGTTCCTCACGGATAAATTCCCATTTAGCGTGAATAATCCCCAAAACAGCGTAACAGGTAGGAATATCGGGAACTAAAATAGTTAAGCCTATTTGATCTAATACCGCTGAAGGGTCTTTCTCTGTAATTTTACCCTTTTTTAAATAACGCTGAATCTTATTATAAGTGCTCCATAAACC
>CAZJMH010000031.1:0-5988 GCA_964547295.1 uncultured Gammaproteobacteria bacterium
TCGCGTTCCACAATATTTTACTTGCCCGGAATGACGGTAACGATGCTCTTTTTTTAAAGAACAAGTCTTCCACCTAACTCTGCCATTTTTAAAATTTGATCCTTAGCCCAATTTTTTTCACTTGTCCGCCTTGCTTGTATAGCTGACTGCGAAAAAAAATTGCTTAGAAAAGTGCTAATGATGCCAAGTATATTTTTCATTGTTAGTTTTAATCTAACACTACTTAAAACCAATGTCAAGTCTTATAGTTAAAAAACAACACAAAAACCAATATCTTATAGTTTTATATATGGAGAGATTTAGGTATGAATAACTACAAACTAGGTCTTTTTTGACTTTATGTGGAAAACTTTTGTGGATATATTAAATTACTCTCCCTAAGCTTTTTAGAAGAAAAAATTTCTTTATTTATTTTTTAATTTATTTTAAAGGCATCGGCTGCTGCCAACGAGCAATGAGCTTGTCGCTATCAGGCTGCTTTTTAAATCTTTCAACTAATACCCTAACTGTCGGCTCTCTACCAGCCTGCTGACTGTCATTATTATTGATAAATTCTGATTTTTTTAAACTACTTTTCTCTTGTTTCTCCAAGTTTTTTATGGTCATCTAGTTTCACCCCCTTTCTTTTTAGGGGGAGAATGAAGCCTTAAGAAGCAACCCTTTTCTAAATTACCAAAGGTTTAAAAAAGTGTCAAGAACCTAACTTAATATTTCTTTTAACTCGATTACTTTTTTTATTTTTGGGTAGGAATTAATTTGATTAAAACCAACCGCCTTAGCCTGCTTTTTACGCTTGTCTAGTCGGCTGACACTGCTGACACCGCCTAAGAGGGACACTTCGCCAATAAAAACCGATTCCAACGGCAACGGCTTGTTTTTATAAGAAGAAAGCAGAGCAGAACAGACAGCTAAATCAGCCGCTGGCTCCCTAATCCGAATACCACCAGTAACATTCAAAAAAATGTCGTAGTCCCAAAGTGGAAGATTTAGATGCTTTTGCATCACTGCCAAAAGCATTTCTGAACGCCGGCGATCAAGGCCATTAATTACCCTTTTAGGCATTGGGGTATATGACTTACTCACCAAAGCTTGAATTTCTACAATAATTGGCCTTGTTCCCTCAAATATTATTGTATAGGATGAGCCTATTTTGTCTTGTAATTTTTCCTCACTATTAATGAATGATGGATCAGTCACCTCAACCAGGCCTTTATCAGTCATTTGAAAAACACCGACTTCATCGGTTGGGCCAAAGCGATTTTTTTGACTTCTTAACAAGCGATAATTTCCCGTTCTTTCCCCTTCAAAATATAATACTGTATCAATTGCGTGTTCAATTGCTTTGGGACCAGCGATATTACCTTTTTTAGTTACATGGCCGACCAAAAACACTGGTATTTGACTGGTCTTTGCCAAATTAACTAACCGGTGAGTGGACTCTCTAATTTGACTTATAGAGCCAGCTACACCGCTAAGATCATTAGTTGACAAGGTTTGTATAGAATCAACTATAATTAAAGAATTAGTTTTTAGCTTTGAGCTTTTAGAGATAATATTGTCAACATCGGTTTCTGGATAGAGCAATAAATTATCTAGTTCTTTAAAATCTTTTTTAGTTACACGGTTAAGCCGAAGTTTAACTTGTTCAGGGGATTCTTCACCACAAACATAGATAGTAGTTAACGGCTGGCGGCTAGTGGCTAGACTTAAAGCTAACTGTGTCAGCAGTGTTGATTTGCCGATTCCGGGTTCACCGGCAAAAAGAACCACCGACCCAGGAACAATGCCTGCTTCAGCTTTTGACGAACCTGCCTCACTAGTAGTAGTATCGCCACCCAATACTCTGTCCAGCTCGCTCAATCCGGTTGGAATTCTCTCTATCTTATGCGCCTCGATATCATCAATTTTTAGCAATTTTGCTTGTTTCTGCTTAACTTTTTTTCCCTTTTTATCCTCCTTACGCTCTATTACCTCTTCAACCATGGTTCCCCACTTGCCGCATTCTGGGCACCGACCCAACTGCTGCGGTGACTGGGCACCGCAATTCTGGCACATATAGATTGTTGATTTCCTAGCCATAATTTATTTTAACAGAAAAAAACCAGCCGTTATTACCGGCCACAAGCCTTAATAAAAGCAGAAAAAAGAGGATTTGGTCTTAAAAAGCGAGAAGTGAATTCCGGGTGAAACTGAGTGCCAACGAAAAAGGGATGATCCTCTTTTGGCAATTCAATAATTTCAACTAATTTTTTATCTGGAGACACTCCGGAAAATATCATCCCTGATTTCCCTAATTTTTGACGATAGTCATTATTCAACTCATACCGATGCCGATGGCGCTCAGCAATTAAACTCTGGTTGTAAGCAGTGTAAGAGTGGCTGTTTTTCTTTAAACGGCAATCCCAATTGCCCAAACGCATTGTTCCGCCATAGTTTTGCTTAAGAATTTTTTTTTCTTGGTTTGACATAATATGAATAACCGGATAAGGGGTATCTGGGTCAACTTCAGTTGTGTGAGCATTTTTTAAACCGGCCACATTTCTGGAAAATTCAACTACAGCTAACTGCATCCCGTAGCAAAGACCTAAAAAAGGTATTCCCTTCTCACGAGCCGATTTAATAATATCTATTTTACCCTCAACGCCTCTTAACCCAAAACCACCAGGAATAATTACCCCGTCTACTTTTTCCAACTGGCGGCTGAGGCCGTTTTTTTCAACTTCTTCAGCTTCAATCCAAATAATTTCCGGGTTTAATCCCTGATGCCAAGCGGCTATTTTTATTGATTCAACAACAGAAACATAGGCATCTTCTAAACAAAAATTGCCGCTAGCATAATATTTTCCGCCAATTCCAATGGTTACTTTTTTATTAGCGCTATCGGCCTTCTCGATTTTGTTCTGCCAACGCTTTAAGTGAAGTTTTTTCATCCCTAAACCGGCTTTTTCCAAAAAAGCAGAAACAAAACCCTGATTTTTTAAGACTATTGGAACTTTATAGATTGAATCAACGTTTGGGGCGGAAAAAATATACTTTTTATCTAAACCTGCAGCCAAAGATATTTTGTTCAATCTAACCTGGTCAGGGCATTTTTCACTCCGGCAAATTATAAAGTCGGGCCGGATCCCCAATTTATTCAATTCAGAAATAGACTGTTGGGCAGGCTTAGTTTTCATTTCACCTAAGAATTTTGGCGTTAACAAATAGACAACATGAATAAAGTAAACTGATTCCGGCAATTCTGCCATTAAGCGCCTGGCTGATTCAAAAAAAAGCATCCCTTCATACTCACCAACTGTTCCCCCTAATTCAATTAAAACAAAATCACTTTCTTCGCCTAGTTCTTTCCATTTATTAATAACAATCGGCGGTATGTGGTTATATGGCTGAACGCATTTTCCGTTATAGTGCAGCTGTCTCTCCCTGTTCAATAAGGTTTGAAAAACCTGTCCGGCGGTTAAATAATTTTTTTTGGTTAATTCTAAATCCAAAAAACGTTCATAATGACCAATGTCTTGGTCGGTTTCTTTGCCGTCTTTAGTAACAAAAACCTCTCCGTGTTCTAAGGGATTCATTGTCCCCGCATCCTGGTTAAGATACATGTCAAGTTTGGCAACAGTTACTTTAAACCCTGCAGATTTCAAAAGAAAGGCTAGTGAAGCAGTGGTAATCCCTTTGCCTAAACCAGAAATTACTCCACCTGAGATAAAAATGTATCTTGGCATTGACAATTATAACACGAATAAAGACGGATAAAATTAAAGTTTTTTTATCAGCCAAACAAAGTAATAATGGAAAATATAAGGAAGAAAAGAAAACCGAAAAAGATAACTATTTGACGGAGAATTGACGGCTGAAGTTTTTCATCCAGCCGCTTTTTATTCAAAAACCAAATGAGAGGAAATAAAACTGTCATTGCCAACGCGTTTAAAATAGCCGACAAAGTTAATAAAAATCTCGGCTCATTAACCCCAATCAATAGGGTAATTGCCCCAACCCCGATTTGACCCCAAAGAGCAAAATAAAACCATTTTGACGGCTCAGCTTTTTCCCCTTCATCCCAACCGACTAAAATAAAATTTTCGGAAATGATTCGAGAAGATGATTCCAGAACACCAAGTTGTGTAGCATAAAGCATAAGCGCGGCAACAATAAGAAAAATTGTCCCCACTGCTGGAATTAATTTTCGGCTAATAACACTGGCCTCTTGATATATAAAATTTATACCCTGGACATCAATTTGGCCAAAAACTAAACTTTTAGCTAAAACAGATAACAAAATAATGCTTGCCAATCCTAAACCCCAAAAGACAATCAAATGCTCCCTGGTAACTAAGCGCCACCACCTATTAAACCTATTTAAATTAAGAGGGGTTAAGTTAAAAGTCTGACCTTCCAAACGCGATTTGGTCACTTTTTCCCGCCAAGGCGAAACTATTTTATCAGCATATTTGCCCATTCCTAATCCTTTTTCTTTAACGTTATAAGATTGGGACAAGTTTAAGTTGCCTCCGGCGCCGGAATAAGCAAAAGCGCCGAGAAACGACCCTAAACTAAAACCAGCCGGGAAAAACCAATAATTATAACCTTTGCCAACCAACCCCTGAGCTAAATCAAGCCAATCTTTTCCTCGAGTTAACAAAATTACAAGAAGTAATATCAGCGGTAATCCGACTAAAATTATCGTCCGCTGTAAATATTCCATTGTTTGATACAAAATTTTACCGACACTAAGTATCAGGCCGGTTAAAATTAATAAGCCAATTCCCGCCCACTTTGTCTCATTAAACCCAAAAATTTTTGATAAAATTTGAGCAGAAGCTGAGGAAAATCCAGGCAATCCCCAGGGGATAAAAGTAGACACGATAAACCAGACCGGCCACCAACGCCACAAACGTTTAAATCCTACAAAAACGCTTTCTCCCCAAACAAGCGAATAGCGGATAATCTCAGTATTTAAAAAAAACTGCAGAGTAATTCCCAGTAATGCTCCCCAAATTAGTCCCAGACCATGGCTGGCGGCCAAAAACGGCCATAAAATTAACTCACCGCTGCCCAAGGCCAAGCCGAGTAAAATAAAAGACGGCCCGATAATTTTTCCCAACTCCGGCACATGGGGCAAATCTTTTTTCTTCATCTTAAATTCATATTAACATAAAAATAAAAATGGCTATCAGCCAGAAGCTGACCCCTCCGGGGTATTGCTATATTGTTATATTGTTAAAAGATATTACCGCGGCTGAGTGTTTTAGATACATGAATAAAGTATATCAAGGGAAAATTGATAATATTATGTTTTATATTGAGGATTTGGAAAAAACGGCGGAATTTAACAACCAACCCCGTTACGCCTAAATAAGTATTTTAATATCTTTAGCCGTTTTAATTTCAATAGCCTTATCTTTATATTTCTTCAATATCCGGTCATATTTCTTTTGGTGAGCATAGCGGGGGTCATCCGCTTTATTCTTATCCTCTTTGCCCAAATATTGGCTCAAAATAACGGTTGATAATTGCAGATTAGATCTAAAAGTAAATCGCCGCCTTTGGTCTTGATCAGTAAAATACCGTTTCCATTGTCGAAATAAGGTCACAAGTAAGGGTGTTTTTAGCCGAATTATTTTATCTGCGGCCTCTAAAAGTTCAGGAATAACATGCTTACCCTCAAAAATCCATTTATCCTTAGTCGAAATCTCTTTTACTTTCCCCATATACTCTTTTTTTATCTAACTTTCTTCGTTCTCTACCGTTATATTCTGTTAATACAAAGTCGGAATGGAAAACTGGAAGATCTTTCTTCTTGGTAATTTTCTTGGCTAAAGTTGTTTTACCGCAAGCCGACGGGCCAAGGATGTAAATTTTCATGGATTATTCTACCACGCCCCAAGCCTTATACTTCAACTATAGTTCTGGATCCGGAACTATAGTTGAAAGTTATGCGCGGGAGACGTATTCGGCAGAGTCGGTGTTAACAATGACTTTTTCGCC
>CAZJMH010000032.1:0-5576 GCA_964547295.1 uncultured Gammaproteobacteria bacterium
GTCATTCCTTCGCCTTTAAACCCGACGCCGATTGATTTACCGCCGGCTTGCTTTGCCCCCAAAGTTGAGGCTTTCATTATCCCCGGTCCAGCGCCGTTGACAATAGTTATTCCCTTTTCGGCTAACAAAAAAGCGGTTCTTTTTGCCGTCTGGAAATCCTCGCCTTCCGGTTTAGCCTCCGAGTGGCCAAAAAAAGTTACTGCTTCAATTTTCATCTTTTCTTATGATAACAAACTTTTTAACTTTTGGGCATTGTCAACAGCAAAACCTTGAAAGTCATTATTAAAATAAATAAAAACATCCAATCCTTTATTCAAATAATTCATAATTCTAAATTTATAATTCTCTAATTCTTCCGGAGAGTATTTTGACTGGTAATAGCCGTCCGGGCCGTGAAAACGGAAATAAACAAAATCAGCCGTGATAATCTCCAGCGACGGAGCATCCAGATGATCATGAATGCAAAAACCGAGATTGCTCTTCTTTAGAATTTCATAAACTCTATCTGAATACCAAGTCTCGTTTCGGAATTCAAAAACAAACCGTTGATCATCCGGCAAAACCCTGACAAAATTTTTTAATCTTTCCAAATTTATATTCCACTGAGGCGGTAGTTGGAATAAAATTGGACCAAGTTTTTTCCCAAGAGGTTCAGCTCGGTCAAGAAGCTTATTTATTGATTCTTTATCAACAATTAAATTTTTCATATGTGTAATATAACGGTTGGCTTTAACTGAAAAAACAAAATCATCATTAACACTGCCTGCCCACTTTTTGAAAGTTTCTTTCTTGGGAAGATGATAGAAAGAATTATTAATCTCTACTGTATTGAAATGTTCAGCATAGTAATTTAAACGCCTATTAGAAGCAAGATCCATTGGATAAAACTCCCCCACCCAATCGTCATACGAAAACCCAGAAGTGCCAATGTATAATTTCTCCATCTAATAATTATTCTATCAACTTTAAAAATTAAACCTCAATCAATTAAAAAGTCAACACAGTACTATGGTTCGAACCATAGTACTAAATTTACACTGCGTTAATTAAAGACTTATTTAAATGATCTCGGGCTATTTTTTCCATATACCGCCAAAAACCACTGGCTGGATTTGCTCTCTCATATGCGCTAAATTTACTCACCTGTTCAAATAATTTTACTAATCCCAATTCTATTTCTTCCTTTCTTATTATCCTGTCAATAATTTTCTGAAACCCTGGTGAAACCTCCAACCGATCACTCACTCTAGCAACTGTCCCTCGACTTACTCTCAAAAGTTGACAAACATCATCGTACTTTGCCCCCTTACGAAGAAGAAAAGCAATTGCTACCCTTTTTCCAATCATTAATTTTTCTGAACGGGTTAAAATTACATTAACGAAATTAGCCGCTGCGTTAACACTTTTTACTGCTTTTATGCTGGTAAACAAAAAATAATAAATTTCCTCAAACATATCGTCTGGAGTAAATTTTTTTGATGATTGAGCCACAACTAATTCAATAATACTAACAGTACAGGAATAAAGTCAACACAGTACCATGGTTCGAACCGTGGTACTAAAAACAATAAAGTTAGATTTTTAAAGTAATATTTTTATTTTGTTTGGTAGAATTGGATATGAGAAAATGGTTGTTTTTGATTATCTGTGTTGGGGTGGCCGGAGTAATCGGAAAGTTTCTATGGAAAACAAAACCAGATGTTGGCCGGCAAACTAGTCTTGGTTCGACAACAATTCTCCACCTTGAACCAACGGCAACCCCGACACCCGAACCAAAGAAAATAACTATTGCCGCCGTTGGCGATATCGGCCTCGGCCGAGAAGCCAATTATCAGATTATCCAAAAAAACAACCCAAATTTTGCTTTTGAAAAAATTGCTGATTTTATTAAAACTGCAGACATATCAACCGGCAACCTGGAAGGTCCGGTGATTGATAACTGTCCAATAGTCAGGAGCGGATTTCAGTTTTGCGGCCGGCCGGAAAATATCCAGGGACTAAAATATGCTGGATTTAAGGCAATGAGCCTGGCCAATAACCATATAAATAATTACGGTGAAGAAGGTCTAAACCAAACAATTGAAAAACTGGAAAAAAATAATATCGGTTATTTTTACAATCAGAAAGCCTGGTTTACTCAAGTTAAAGGAACAAAATTCGCTTTTTTAGGGTTTGATGATACGGTTGAAAGAATTATGAATTATGAATTACAAGCTATTATTGAAAAGACAAGGAATAATACTGATATTTTAGTGGTTAATTTTCATTGGGGAGAAGAATATCAGCCGTTGCCTAATAACCGACAAAGAGAACTTGCCGAACTGGCAATTGACGCCGGGGCAGATGTTGTTATCGGCCACCATCCGCACGTTATCCAGCCGCTGGAGTATTACCAAGACAAACCAATTTTTTACTCTCTGGGTAATTTTGCTTTTGACCAGATGTGGTCTGAAGAAACTAAAACCGGGGCGATTGGCTTAATCACCATTGAAAATAACCAAATCGTTAATGCCGAAACCCGCCAAGTTTACACAGCAGACTGCTGCCAGCCGGAATTAATTGACTAATTTATGAAAAAAATTAATCTAACAATAATTTTATTCTTCACCGCCATTTTTATAACTTTTTTTCTTGCCCCTGTTGACACTGATCTCGGCTGGCACCTGCGCTACGGGAACTTTTTTTTAGAAAACGGCCATCCAATGATAAAAAATAAACTATCCGTTCTTTTACATGACCAACCCTGGCCAAACTCATATATTCTTTATCATCCTTTAGTTGCTGTTGCTTATAGAATTTCTGGTTTTTGGGGGCTAACAATATTAAATGCAGTCACAATGACCATAAGCTTTATTTTTGTCTGGCTGATTCTTAATAAAAATATTGTTAAAACTTTTATGGTTAGTCTTATTACCAGTCTGGGCGGCTGGACAATTCTTCGTTATGGGCTTCGGGCCCAAATAACATCCATTTTATTTCTCTGCCTCCTTTTTTATATTTTAGAAAAAGTTAATCAAACTAAGCATAAACTTATTTTACTAGGTTTATTATTTTTAGTTTGGGCTAATTTCCACGGCAGTTATTTGTACGGAATTATACTGACTTCTCTTTGGTCTTTGCTTGAATTTCAGCCATATTTATCAATCCCTGTTTTTATTACACCCCTGATAAACCCCTTTGGGCTTAATAACTACCGCTATGTGTTAAAAACTATGTTTTCGCCATTAAACACAATGATTGCTGAATGGACCACCCCACAACTTTTTTTTAAAATTATTAGTTTGAGCGTTTTTTTAATCTACATCGGCCTTTGGTTTAGAAAAAATAAATTTTTAGGGTTGAAAAAATTATTTTGGCCGCTGGCCAGCTTATCCAGTCTTTATTTGGTTTTAAATGCCAGAAGAAACTTGCCCCAATTCTTTTTAATCACCTCAATTGGCTTAGTTAAATTAATAAAATTCCCCAAAAAGATTAAGCCGATTATTAATATTTTCTCCACAACCATATTAGGGCTGTCAGCAATTTTAATTTTGCCAAAAACAATCAAGATTAATTCAAGCTGGCAAAACTACTGCCGGCTGGGAATGACCCACTATCCATGCTCAGCCATTGATTATATTAAAGAAAACAAACTTCAGGGCAATATTTTCAATTTTTACCGCTGGGGCGGATTTTTATCTTGGCAGCTGCCTGACAATCTAATCTTTGTTGCCGGTCATATTCCGGCCAACCAACTACCCTCGGGTAAATATCCATATCAACTTCATTTGGAAATACTTCAAGCTCAACCAGAATATCAGGATAAACTAGATAAATACAATATTGATTACATTTTAATCCCACCAAATACTTTTTTAGACCTAGAACTCCAAGAAAATAAAACCAAACTCTGGAAGGAAATCTACCGGGATAAAATATCTGCACTGTATAAGCGATTGGAGTAGCGTAATTCACCGCACGTTAAACAACGCGGACTAAAGTCAGCTATTACAACTAACAATCTAACCATCCAACCATCTAGCCATTTTATATTTCTACCTAACTTTGATATAATAAGGCAATTAGATGACAAACAATCAATTCTCCCGGGCAAGGGTCTTCATTTACGGACAAGTTCAAAATGTCGGTTTCCGGGCCAACACAGTTAAAAAAGCAAACCAGCTTAAAATCAGCGGATGGATCCGAAACCGAAATGACGGTCGGGTAGAATCCTTAATTGTCGGAAAGTCAGAGAAAGTTGAAAAAATATTAAATTGGTTTGAGCAAGGCCCATCAGAAGCAAATGTTGAAAAAGTGGATGTGGTCACTAAGGAAAATATCAGTTACAATCCTTTTGAAGACAAGTTTAAAATAAATCCAACTATATAAAGAGTTTAGCTCTTCATTACGTAGTTTGCCATTTCAAGAAGACGACAGGAGTAACCATATTCATTGTCATACCAAGCAGAAATTTTTATCATATCATCAGATAATACTTCAGTTAAAGGCAAATCAACAATTGCTGAACCCGTATTGCCAATTATGTCACTTGAAACTAGCGGCTCATAAGAAACTTTAATAATTTCTACTAAATCATTAGCGGCAGCATCTTCCAATACTTCATTAACCTCATCCTTGGTTGTATGCTTATGAGTTTTAAAAACCATATCGGCATAAGAACCACAAATAATTGGCACACGAATTGCGCTGGCTGCAAATCGACCTAAAACTTCCGGATAAGCTTCAATTACTGATTTCGCCGCTCCTGTTCCAGTGGGAACAATGTTTTCTGAACCGGCTCTTGCCCGCCTTAAATCACGATGCGACCCATCAACAATATTTTGCGTCGAAGTTAAAGCATGAATTGTGGTCATAATACACTCTTCAAAACCAAACTCTTCGTCAATCAGCTTAACAATCGGCCCAACACAATTAGTAGTGCATGAGCCCATTTCAATTAAATTTTCTCCTCTATACCGATTCTGGTTAACTCCAAAAAGAAAAATTGGAACATTTTTCGCTGGAGCAGAAATAATCACTTTTTTTGCCTTTCCTTTAAAATGATCTTCAGCGCGTTGGTCTCTAAATACGCCGGTGCATTCTAAAACCACATCTACATCATAATTTTGCCAAGGTATATTTTTAGGATTACGTTCTGCCGTTAAAGGAATTTTTTTGCCTTCAATATCTAATCTGCCTATTTCATTACCTTTTTCTGGATCTTCTACTCGTATTAAGCCCGGAAACCGGCCATAAACCGAATCATATTTTAAAAGATGGGCCCAATCTGCAGCCTCCATTGAACCAGAAGTATTAATTGCTACTAGATCCGCTCTATCCCTATAATGCTCCCACCAAGCTCTGGCGGTCACTCGGCCGATTCTACCGAAGCCATTAATAGCAAATTTAATTTTTCCGCGGTTCATACTCATTCTAGTTTGAGAATAATGAAATTTTTGGCAATTGTCAATTCATTTATTGTATTATAATATTCTCATGGTTGATTTTTATGAACTTAAAATTTGCAGTCTTACTCGTAAACTGCCGCTGAAAAAAATCAGTAAGAATACTTCTCTAGCAAATTTCAATATTCTTGG
>CAZJMH010000033.1:0-4498 GCA_964547295.1 uncultured Gammaproteobacteria bacterium
AGCTGGTAGCTCGTAGCTAGGATGATAAACTTCTAATTGAACCATTAATTAACTTTGCAACTTTAACTGATTGTTTAGCTGCTTTGTCAAATTCGTTTTTAGTAATATATTTTAAATCTCTACTTACTAAAAGTTGATTTTGCAGTTCATAAACTGATCCTAAGCTTTGGTGGTAATAATTTATTTTATTTTTCTTTGTCCTTCTCCCAAAACCCTCAGCAATGTTGCTCGTGATTGAAACGACTGCTCTTCGCATTTGGTTTCTTAAACCATAAATTTCATCTTTAGGAAAATCTTTTGTTATTTTATAGATTAAAAGAACTAATTTGTGTGCTTCTTTCCATGAATTTAGTTGCGTAAAGCTTTTAATTTTCATAATAAAAAGCGCCTCGACGAGGCGCCTACGAGCTACGAACTACTAGCTACGATGTACTGCCTCGGCTGGACTTACTTGCCCTTCCATAGCCTTGTGCGACGGAGGGTTTGCCTGCTGTCTCTGGCTGGTTTGTATTGTAATCAAAGCTTGCCTAATTGTCAATCATTTATTAAATTTTCCAGCACCTGCCAGCGGTGTTTTTTGACTGGGTGGGGGACAGAGTCTTGATATTTTTCTGCGGCGGCTGTTCCCGGTCGGGGGGAGTATTTGTTGATAAACGCCCGCTTGAATTCAACTTTTTTGCATAAATCAACCGTGTTTTGAAAAGCCTCGTTTGTTTCACCGGGGAAGCCGACGAGCAAATCGGTGGTAATTTCTACCTCCGCGATTGCTTCTTTTATTTTTTCAACTAATTCCAGGTAATCTTCCCGGGTGTAGCCGCGGTTCATTGTTTTTAAGATTTTATTGTCGCCGGACTGGACCGGTAAATGTATCTCACGGGAAATGTTTTCATTTTTAGCAATGACTGCAATTAACTCATCCGAAAAGTCCCGCGGATTGGCTGACATAAACGTCACTTCCTTCATTCTCTTAATTTTGGCTACTTTGTCTATTAATTCAGCAAAATTGGTTGCGCTATCCACCTCCAAGGTGTCTACAGATTTCACCTTGGAGGTGTTTGGGTTTGTGCTTCTCCAGGTATTGACGTTTTGGCCGAGGAGCATAATTTTTGTGTAGCCTTGTTTTAAGGCACAATGGATATCCCTAATAATATCTTCCGCCGGCCGATAGGTTTCCCGGCCGCGGGCGTAGGGGACAATGCAGTAGGAACAATAATGGTTACACCCGTTGGAAATCGGAACGTAGCCCCAGTTTTTACTTTCTCTTTGGGCCTGTATATCAAAATCAGCAATGTCTTCAATCAGCTTAATTTTAACTTTGTCGCCGATCCGTTTTCGGAGTTTGTTTAAATTTACCCGGCCATTTCTTAACGCCCAC
Organism: uncultured Gammaproteobacteria bacterium; assembly: GCA_964547295.1. Classification (GTDB taxonomy): domain Bacteria; phylum Patescibacteriota; class Microgenomatia; order UBA12405; family JAHJSD01; genus CAYSLZ01. Next base: position 1,376 of record CAZJMH010000033.1, read on the forward strand.
CCGGCGAGGCAGCCGGTGAGAATAATTTTATTAGCTTTTAGCTTATAGCTTTTAGATTTTAGCAAATTATTAATCAACCCATATACTCTGTTTTCTGCCGATTCCCGGACAATGCAGGAATTGATAACAACTAAGTCTGCATCCTCAATGCTTTCCGCCGGCTGATAACCTTGTTTTTCCAACATCGCCGCCACCCGCTCCGAATCGGCAAAATTCAATTGACAACCGAAGGTGATTATAAAATAAGTTTTGTTTTTAGTCATATCTTTGTATTTTATCAATTTTCTTCACTGACCCCTAACCCCTAACCCCTAATCTTAAGGGTGTATAATGGTTAGATATGAATTTTTGGTCGGGGAATGAGGCGATTGTTGAAGGGGCGTTGGCGGTAGGGGCGGGATTTTTTGCCGGTTATCCAATCACTCCTGCTTCGGAGATTATGGAAATGTGGTCGGCAAAAGTGGTAGATAATGAAGAATTAAAATTCCTCCAATCTGAAGACGAGCTGGCGGCAATTCACCACGTCATCGGTGCGGCAATTTCCGGATCTCCAGCATTTACGGCGACTTCCGGACCGGGTTTGAGTTTAATGCAGGAGGGGTTGGGTTTGGCATTTGCTTATGGAGCGCCGATTGTGGTTATGGATGTCATGCGGTCAGGGCCGTCAACCGGCAAGCCGACTCGAGCCGGCCAAGGTGAAATTTTGGCTTCCAGATACGGCACCCACGGTGATGTTTTCCCATTTGTTTTTTACCCCACTTCGTTGCAGGAATGCTACGACTATACAATAAAAGCATTTCAAATTGCTTGGGAGCATCAAGTTCCGGTTATTTTGCTTTCTGATGCATATCTGGCGCATTTGCGCGAGCGTCTAATCCCTAAAAGCTATCAGCTAAAAGCTAATAAATCATTAGTCATTAGTCATTTCTCTGGTTTAACCGATCGTAAAACCAACGCTGAAAAAATAAAAGAGTTAACAAGCGTTAGTCAGAAAAACTACCGTGATTATAATCTTTGGGGAAATAGAGATTCGGATACTTTACTTATTGGTCTAGGTTCAATGGCTCGGGCATTGAGAGCATTTGACGATGACTATCAGATTTTTGCTCCGGTTCGCATCTTGCCGTTTTTAGATAGAGAGCTGGAATCTGCTGCGGAAGGAAAAGAAAAAATAATTACAGTTGAAATGAATGAAGGACAGTATGTCCGGGAGGTAGAAAGAGTGTTGGAAAAGGAAGTGGAGTTGGTCAGTTGGAGGGAAGAAACAATTGATATTAATGATCTAAAGAAATTGTTAGATGGTTAAATGGTTAAATGGTTGGAATATTTTAACAATATAGCAATACCCTGGAGGGGTCAGCCCTTGGCTGATAACAATTTGGTTGTAATGGTAAAGAGATGAAAAAAGAAAAAAATAAAAATAACAACAACTGGTTAACGTCTAAACAATTTATCTGGTGTCCGGGTTGTCCGATGACTTGGTTGACGATGTCATTGGCCAGCCAATTCCAACAATGGAATTTGGATAAAGATAAAACTTGGATGATATCCGGGATCGGTTGCACCGGCCGGATTGCCAACTATTTTAGCTGTCATTCCGCACACACAACTCACGGCCGGGCGATACCGGTTGCTGAAGGAATAAAACTAAACAATCCAGATAACAATGTTTTTGTTGTTTCCGGCGACGGAGATTTAATGTCGATTGGCCTTTCGCATTTAATCCATACCGCCCGCCGAAACACACCCTTAAAAATTGTTTGTGTAAATAATTCAATTTACGGAATGACCGGGGGGCAGTCGAGTCCGGCCACTCCTGCCGATCTAAAAACAAAAACTTACCCCTCTGGCACCCCTTACCCACCTTTGCCAACTGAGAAATTGTTGAGTAATTTTGATCACGTGTATTATAAAGAAGTAAAAGCATTTGATACCCCGGATTTAAAAACAGCTTTAGACGAGTTGTATAATCATTCAGGTTTTGGATTTGTTGAAGTCAGAAGTGTATGTGTAACCAACGACCCGAGGGTGAAAGAAGCGGAGGATAAACAGGAAATTATTCGACAAATTTTAAATTCTAAATGTAGTAGCGAGCTTTAGCTTGCGTGACGCAGACTGAAGTCTGCTATTACAAAATTGAAAGATGAACGTAACCAAAATTTTAATAACCGGTTCAGCAGGTCAAGGAGTTTTGTGGCTTGGTAAGCATATTGCCGAGCGGGTTTTGAATAATAACCCGGATAAATTTGTTAGTTTTTTAGCTGAATATGAAGCAGGAGTTCGGTCTGGAAACAGCCAATCACAACTAGTTATCAGCGACGAAGAAATTAGTTGTCCGTTTATTGACCAGCCGGATATTGAAATTAAGTTAGAAGATGGTAAGTTAAGGTGTGGTTGTTTAACGGAAGAATTAGAAGCCAAGGGGCGGTTGAATGAAGCGGCTTTGGAGAAGTTGTTTGGTAAAATGGAGTGCAAGGAATTACTAGGAATTTAAAATTATAAGTTATGAATGATGAATTATGAACTACGATGTAATAATTTTGGGGAGTGGACCGGCGGGGTTGACGGCGGCGATTTATTCCGCCAGAGGCGGATTAAAGACCTTGGTTTTAACCGGTGACCAGCCTGGCGGTCAGCCGACTATTACTGATGTTGTTGAAAACTTTCCTGGATTCCCCGGTGGAATTAAGGGGCCGGAATTAATGGCCAGAGTTGAAAGCCAAGCAAAAAAATTCGGTGCGGAAATGGTTTTTAGCAAAGCAGTAAAAATAGGGTTCCAGGATAAAAAGAAAACAATTTTTAAGGTCGAAACAAGCCAGGAGGAAACATATACAGCCAATTCAATAATTATTGCTACTGGAGCCTCTGCCAGGTGGTTAGACGTTTCGGGAGCAGATAAATTTAAAGGCCGCGGTATTTCGGTTTGTGCTACTTGTGACGGACCGTTGTATAGAGGTAAGAGAGTAGTCGTTGTCGGTGGCGGCGACACAGCGTTGACCGAGGCAGAATTTCTGTCCAAATTTGCCAATCACGTTTTTGTAGTTCACCGGCGGGAAAATTTACGCGGCCAGCAGATTCTTCAGGACAGAGTTAGAAAAAACTCGAAGATAACAGTGCTTTATA
>CAZJMH010000034.1:0-4486 GCA_964547295.1 uncultured Gammaproteobacteria bacterium
AAATTGACTCCAAGCAATTTTTCAACAACTCTTTCGTATTCCAATTAACAATAATTATTGATAATTTTATTTTGTTAGCCATTAGCCATCAGTCATTAACCATTAACCATTAATCATTAAGTATTTTAAAAACATACCAATTGTTAACCATTACCCCGAAAATCTCGCCGATTATTAATGTCCAAACCCCGCCGATAACCCCCATTTTAGGAATTAAAATTATTCCCGCTACTAAACTTACCAGGAAATTTAAAATCCGTAAAGGTAAAAATTGAATAACCTGATTAGAGTTTTGAATAACGTTGTCCGCTAAACTATTAATAAAAAAGAAAATCATTACCACTCCCATCAACCTAAAAACTGGGACTGCTTCCAAATAATCAATGCCGTAAATTGCTGGAATAATCAATTTCCCGCCAAACCACATGATCATAAAAAACGGCAATGAAGCCAAGACTAATATCGGCAATGTTTTTAAGTATGCTTTTTTTAGATGGCGAGTATTGGTAATAAATAGTTTAGAAAAAGATGGAAAAAGGGCAATGGCTATGCTTTGGGGAAAGAGAATCCCGGCTTCAATAAATTTAGACGCTGAGCCATATATACCGGCCTGATAATCACCCAGCAGAATACCGATTAAAATAAGTGACAAGCGCAGATAAAAAACGCCTGCTATTTGTAAAACACCAAAAGCCCAAGATTCTGAAAAAACTTTTTTATAAAATTTAGGTGCCCAAATCCATTTGTCCCAAAGACTATTCTTATCAGAATTAATATTTAATAAAATAAAAACCAGGCCGGTGCCAATCAAATAACTGAGAAAAAGCCAGCCTAATCCCAACCCCGCCTGCATCATTATTATTCCGGCTAGAGTGTATCCGACACTAATCCCGAAAATGGACAAACCAAAATAGTGCATTTCCTCAAAAGCATTTTTAATACTGGTAAAAAGAAAAATTAAGTTATGAGGCAACAAGGCCAGGCCAAAAATAAACATATAACCTGCCTTAAGAGGTGAACTAAGAATCAAGGCCAGCAAACAACTTAGAAAAACAGAAATAAAGGCTAGTCCTAAGCGGACCGGGAGCAGTTTAGCTAAATATTCGTCTTTTTTTTCTGGATTTCTAGGTAAATGTTTTAAAACATAACGCTGAATGCCAAAATCAGCTAACGGATAAAAATTATATCCTAAACCCAAAACCCAATTCCAAACTCCGAAATCACTGACACTTAGATACCGAGCCAGAAGAACATAATACAAAAAACCGATTGCCCGGCTGACTGCCTGGCCGCCTGACATCCACAAACTATTTTTAAAAATTTTCTTTTTGTTCATATATTGACTCCTCGCTAGCCTGGGTCCCCGTCAAGAGATTCATATCGTATTTTTCTTTCACCTTATTGTATCCTTTTTCGCCTAGCTTTATTGCTAAATTCGGGTCATCAATCACTTCTCTTATTTTATCAACTAAATCATCAAGACTGTCTTTTTCAAAAAACAAGCCGTCTTTGCCGTCGTCAATAACTTCTTCTAGCAAATCTAGATTGGCGGCGATAACCGGTTTTTTTCTTGCCCAAACTTCCATAAAAACCAGCCCGAGAGTTTCAAACTCAGACGGATTAATTAAAACAGTCGCCTGGTCAATAAGTTTAATTTGTTCTTTTCTTCCGTATTCGCTCTGGAGATCAATTTTGTTCCTAATCTCTTTTGGTAAATCAGCAATCATTTCTTTAATTTTTGGTGTATGTAAAGTTTCTTTCCCAGCAATTATTAGTTTTGTTTTTTTGAACTTTTGAACATTTGAAGATTGAATTTTTTCTATTCCTTTAATAAGCATTTCAATTCGTTTATGGGCAGCGTGATTTCCTAAAAACAGCAATGTCGGTTGTTTAGGAAATTTCGGTTTAAACTGTTTATCAACCAGCAGTTGTTTATCAACCGGCGGATTAAAAACAATAATTTTAGAGTTGTTAATTTTGTAATTTTTAATATAAAAATTTTTTTCCTGTTTAGTCAAAGAGTAAATCATATCTGCTCTTTTTAAAATCGGGATTAAAGGAAAGCGGCTGAAATTTTCAAATTTAAAATGGGTGCAAGGGACAAGTTGAAATTCTGCTCCAGTCATTTTGGAAGCCAGCCAGGCATAAATCGGCATTGTTGTTGGAAAAGCGCCGCCGATAATAACATCCGGCTTCCATTTAATTATCTTCAACCAGGGAAAGCCAAAAAATAATGGGCCGGTAATTCTTCGGATTAATTTTCCCGGCCATCTTATAGTTTTAACTCTCTTGACTTTTCTTGAATTTTTTTGCGTAATTCTTTTATTCTTCTGTGTTACAAAATCGTCAGTGGAATAAGCGTCAGAAGTAATGACTTTAATTTCGGGGCTTTGGTCTTTTTTTAAAACCTGAACTAGTTTATAAATAATCTGACTGCCCCCATCAATTGCCGGAGGGTAAATATGGGATAAAATTAAAATTCTTCCACTATTAGTACACCTCCGAGGTGTATTACTATTGACACCTTGGTAAAATTTTCTAATCGGGTAATTTTTCATGATAAAACTCGCTGATCAAGTCCCAATTATTATCAATCGGTTTCATTACCCAAATATATCTGCCGTTATAATTAAGGTAGCCATAAGTTAAAATTCTTTCTTCATCATCAATCTGCCAAGATATTTCAGCCTCAACTGCTTTTCCATCAGTCAAATTTTCTATCAACCGCCAAAAAGAACTTATTTCTTTTATTGAAATATCAGGCACAATTTTAATTTCCTCAACAAAAAATTTATAAAACTGACCTAATTTTTTAGGTGATTTTAATATCTGGTTAGAATTAATCAGTTTATCTCTGATAGCCAGAATAACTTTTTTTTGACGAGCCTGACGGGCCTGGTCAGTTCCTTCAACCTCATCCTCACTTTTTCGAGACCGCATAAACTGTAGGGCTTTCTGACCGTCAAATGTTTGTTCGCCCTTATTAAATTTAACCGTCATTACTTCTCCACTGCCGTTATCTATCGGATAAAGGTGGTCAACAAAACTCCGGTCAACGTTGACACTAATTCCCCCCATTTGGTCAATTAATTCTTCAATATCTTTCATTTCTAAAACAAGGGTGTAATTAATATCTGTTTTCAAAATTTCTTCAATTTTATCTTTTACCATTTCAGTTCCGTCATCAGGGTCAATTTGCTGGCCGTAATAGTAAAGGGCATTAATTTTTGTTTGAAGGTCGTTTATCCACAAATCACGTGGGATTGAAAAAAGCAGATAATTACCGTTTTCAACATTAAAAGAAGCAACAAGCATTGTATCGGTCAGCAGACTATTGTCTTCAGGACGCTTGTCCAGTCCAAGGATGAGAAAGTTCAAATATTTTTCAGAATAAGAATTTTTAAATCCTTCAACTGTCTGTTTTACTAATTCTCTTTTATCAATCTCAGCCGCCTTGGTGAAACGGTGGAGATAAACAAAGCTTATCCCGCCGACAACAACAACCGAGAAAAAAAATAAAAACAAAAAGCCGATAAAACCGATTTTAAAATAATTAAGTATTTTTCTTAGTTTAATTTTTTCAGTTTCTTTGGTTGTCTTTTTATCCATATCTTTTTAAAATTTATTATTAATTCCTTAACCAGCCAAATTTTATCCTTAATCCCTTTTACTGCCAAAAGGTTTTTTGATTGTTCAATGACAATTTTAGGCAGATTAACTAAAAATACTTTTATTGGATAATGTTTGATAATTATATACCACCAATTCCGGCCTGTATATCGTTGTCTAAACCCACAAATTTGATCACCAGTTTTACCGCCGTAGTGGCAGCTGACCGCTTTTGGCAAGTAAACAGTTTTCCAGCCCCGGTCAGCCAGACGGATGGCTAAATCAACATCTTCTAAATAAGCAAAAAAATCTTCGTCAAAACCACCAACCTCTTCCAGTGCTTGTTTCCGGTAGACAACAATCGATGCCGGTGCTCCCCAGATAATTTTTTTATTATTATACTTCTCTATTCTTTTTTCACCATTGCCGATATTTCTGCTTTTTCCACTGAGATTAAAATCCAGCCCAGCACTTTCAATTTCCGTCCCTTCCCAATTCAACACCTTGCCGAAAATACACCCAATTTTTTGAAGATTAGAATATTCGAACATTTGAATATTTCTATATATTTCTTCAAACCATTCTTTATCCACTCTCACATCATTATTCATTACCGCCACCCAGTCATTTTCAGCCGCTTCTATACCCTGATTCACTGCCTTGGCAAACCCGAGATTACGATCATTAAAGATAGCTTTTAGCTGATAGCTTTTGGCTGATAGCTGTTCAAGATATTTCCTACTTGCGTCTGTGCTCCCATTATCAACAACAATAATTTCAAAAGGTATAACACCTCGGAGGAGTCCCTTCGGAACACCATCCGAGGTGTAACTTTTATCTCGGACGGTGTGACTTGTCGACTGAAAAATTGACTCCA
>CAZJMH010000035.1:0-4433 GCA_964547295.1 uncultured Gammaproteobacteria bacterium
TCATCAGAGAGAAATTCATTGTCAAAAGTAGAGGCGTAAGCAATAATTGTTAGTGCAATTAAAACAATTAGTTGAATTTTGTTTTCAATCAGCCAGTCTCTGAATTTAAACTCTCTAACTTTTTTAATCAACATAGTTAATATTAGTATATCAAAATGATATACTTCAAGTGGTGAAAAACATATCGATTGTCATACCGACTTTAAATTCTGGGCGGACTATAGATTTATGTTTAAAGTCAATTAATCAACAACAATATTCAGGTAATATTGAACTAATTATTTCCGATGGTGGATCTACTGATAGAACACTGAATATTGCTAAAAAATATAATGCCAAAATTGTTGAAAATAAACTAAAAACAGGAGAATCAGGAAAGGCAATTGGTATAAAAAAAGCAAAATACAGTTTGGTCGGGCTAATTGATTCGGATAATATTTTGCCTGGCGTTAATTGGCTTAATAATATGGTTGAGCCCTTTACAGACAATCAAATTATCGGCAGTGAACCTTGGCAATTTACTTATCGTCAACAGGACGGAATAATCGACCGTTACTGTGCCTTGATGGGAATGAATGACCCATTATGCTATTTTATCGGCAACTACGACCATTGGAACCATATCGATAAAAAATGGACTAGAATGAATATAAATCAAGAAGATATTGGTAATTGGTTAAAATTAACACTTAATAATCCAGAAATTCCAACTATGGGAGCAAACGGCGCCATATATAGACGAGACTTTTTAAATAAACATTTTTCAAGTGATTATTTTTTTGATATTGATTTTTTAACCCAAGCAATACTAAAGGAAAAAGAAGTCAAATACGCCAAAGTAAAAACTGGTATTGTCCATCTTTTTTCAGGCAGTGACTTTAAAAAATTTTACCGTAAACAACACCGTCGAATTCGGGATATGCTCTCCCGGCGCAGTATCAACCGGATTTTTATCTCACCTGATTTTAACCAGCGGAACTACCGTTGGGGCGGCAAATCGACGATTAGGTTTATTTTGATGATATCTAAATTTATCTTGAGCTGTCTGCTAATCGTTCCTTTGCTTATACAAACTCTTCGTGGCTTGCTGAACAAAAGATCAAACGCCTGGTTTATCCATCCTTTAATCTGTTGGCTGACTTTAATTGCTTATGCCCAGGGGTCAGTAGAATCTTTATTTATTAAGTCAGAGGTTAGTAGGCAAAAATGGAATCAATAAAGAAAAAGGGAATTTTAATACTCAGTCCATTTTTTTCACCTAACATTGGTGGTGTAGAAACTCACTTGGATGATTTAGTTAATGAATTAGATGAAAGAGGATATAACACTTTTGTTTTGACATTTTCTCCCTTGACAACGAAGACTAAAGATTGGTTAAAAAGAGAAAACAGGGGAAATAAGATTAGTATTCGCCGCTTTTTATGGTTTGGCAACGACCTGTTTCATCGATTAGAAAATAAACCAATTTTAAATTTTTTGTATTTAACCCCTTATTTATTTCTAAGAAGTTTTATTTGGCTTATTTTTAATAATCGCAAAGTTGGATTAATTCACGCACAAGGTTTTAATGCTGGTGTAGTTGGAGCGGTTTTATCTAAAATATTTAGAAAAAGGATTATTATAAGTACTCATGCAGTATATGGAAGCGAACATACTTCCGGGTTAAGTAAATTCATTAACTTCATTTTAAACCAATCAGACCAGGTGTTATGTTTATTACCGACCTCAGCGAAGCAAATAGAAAGTTTTGGCGTCAAAAAAGAACTTATTTCAATTTACAGTTATTGGATTAATTTATTTAAATTCCAACCAACAAATAAAAAGATAGCAAAAGAAAAACTTAATTGGCCGCAAAAATTTTCGGTATTATTCGTCGGCCGGCTAATAAAGAAAAAAGGTTTCTTTCAACTAATAGAAGCTGCCAAACATTTACCGAATGTTAATTTTTTCTTTATTGGCGACGGGCCTGAAAAAAACAAACTAGACAAACTAGTTGATAAAAACATTAATACTTTTTATCTCGGAAAAATAAAAAATAATCAACTGCCAATTTATTATTCAGCAGCGGACTTATTCTGTTCCCCAGTTTTATATGAGGAAGGCGCAGGAAGGGTTTTCATGGAAGCGATTTCTTGTGGAACACCAGTTATTGCTTCTAAAAAGGGAGGAATTCCTTATTTAATTAACAATCAAGTATCAAAACTAATTCAACCGAGTGTAGAAAATTTAGTAAAGGAAATCCGGGTTTTAAGCGCAAAAAGAGATGAATATCATCGTTTAAAAAATAATTGTCGGGAATATGCTGAGAAAAATTTTGATAAACAAAACATTAATTTGATTATTAAACACTATTGATGAAAAAAATAATTTTTTTTGCTAATAACAACGTAGGTTATGGTTTAAGCGGGGGCGATACAATATTTACCCAGTTTATTAAAAACTGGCAGGATAAGCTGGAAATTAGTTTGGTCGGCAGCGAAGAGGCGATAGCAGTTGCCGGACGAGAAGGGGTTGGGAATATTGAGTTTATTCAAACTGACACACCAAATATATTCTCAAACCATCACTCTTTCAGCGCTTTAATTATTCACACTTTCCGCCGGACGTCTAAGGCAATGGTTTGGATGATTAGAAACTGGTCTAAAATTAAAAGTGCCGATTATGTATACAACGTTTCCGATTTTTACCCGGACTTTTGGCCGGCATTTATTGCAAAAACATTCCAGCCAAAAATTCAATGGTTTTGCGGTTATTACTTGATCGCACCAACCCCATGGGATAAAACTACACCTTATCAAGAAAAATCTATTATTAAAGGCATCTTTTATTGGCTGATGCAGCGTCCAACATTTTGGTTATCAAAAAAGTTTGCCGATAAAATACTAGTCACTTCTGAAGATGAGAAAAATAAGTTTATAAAAGCAGGGGCCAATGAATCAAGCCTTGTAGTCGTCCGCGGCGGAGTTGATATCAAACCCTCTGAAAAATATTTGAACTCCGGCAAAATAATTCCGGTTGAAAAAAGAAAGTATGATGCCTGCTTTGTCGGCCGGTTTCACGAACAAAAGGGAGTGTTAAAGTTAGTAGATATCTGGAAATTAATAGTTAAAAATAGACCAAAGGCAAAACTGGCGATGATCGGCGACGGTGGATTGATGAAAAGAGTTAAAAGCAAAATTAAAAAACTTAAATTAGAAGATAATATTGACTTGCTTGGTTTTCAAATTGGTGAAGAAAAATTTGATGTTTTTAAAAATTCAAAAATAATTCTGCACCCGGCTACGTTTGACAGCGGTGGAATGGCGGCGGCAGAAGGCATGGCATGGAAGCTCCCGGCAGTCGGGTTTGATTTGCCGAGTCTAAAAACATATTACCCACGAGGAATGCTCAAGGCAGAACTTAATAATCTTGACGACTTCATTGATAAAATTTTGCTGCTGTTAAATGACAAAGAAATATATCAGAAAGTCAGCAACGATGCCTATAAATTAATCATTAACCAATGGAATTGGTCCTCTCGCGCCAATCAAATATACAATCAGATAATCAATGAATAAATGTCCGCTTTGCCAAAGTGAAGATACTGACTATTTTATTACTGCCGTAAACAGGCACGGCCGTCACCTTATCAATGAAAATGAAAAATTTGATTATTGGAAATGTAAAAGGTGTGGTTCTTTATTCCTCCACAACAGATACAGTTTTGATTTGTTGAAATATTATAACCAGAATTATTATTCAGAAACCAAAGAGAATTTCCTGGTAAATTTTCTTAATAGATTTTCTTTTTGGAGAAGGGAAGAATTAATTAATCAATACAATTTGAAAAGGGGTCAACTGACCATATTAGATGCTGGCTGCGGCCAAGGAGAATTTCTTTCGCGATTAAATCCCAAAAGATACAATGCGATTGGTGTTGAAATTAATAAAAAAGCTGTTTCTTTGGGAAGAAAAAGAAATTTGGAAGTTTATCATGGTGCGGTAGAAAATTTTAAATATAAAAACAAAAGTCTAGATGTTGTGACAATGTGGCATGTTTTAGAACACCTTAGAGAACCAAAATGGGTTTTAAAAAAAGTAAAAAGATGGTTAAAACCAAACGGCATATTAATTTTTGCCCTTCCTAATCTTAATTCGCTTGGATTTCAGCTTGGCAAAAAAAATTGGTTTCACTTTGATGCCCCCCGACATATTTTTTTGCCAACAAAAAAAGGAATCCAATTACTACTAAAGTCCGTAAATTTAAATCTCACATCAGTTAAATATCATTTTAACAGTTTTCCATTAGATTTATTGTGGTCAATAAGAAAAAACAAGCGCCGTTTTTTTATTTATTCCCTTTACCCGTTATTTAAATTTTTTTCAAAAGAAACTTTAATTTATACTAGTATTAATAAAGATGGATAAAAAAATAGATTTTATAGGAATTGGTG
>CAZJMH010000036.1:0-4314 GCA_964547295.1 uncultured Gammaproteobacteria bacterium
CCAAATCCGGCAAATTAAAAACAATCCGGCGGTCAAACCTGCCTGGTCGAGTCAAAGCCGGGTCTAAAATATCAGGTCGGTTTGTCGCTGCTAAAATAATAATCGTCTCATTTGGTTCCAAGCCGTCCATTTCAACAAGTAATTGGTTTAAAGTTTGTTCTCTTTCTCCATGGCTTCCGGTAACTCCCCCTATCCCTCGGGTTCCACCAATGGCATCAAGTTCATCAATAAATATAATTGCCTTTTGAGCTTTTCGGGCATTTTCAAATAAGTCACGAACCCGGCTGGCGCCAATGCCAACCAACATTTCCATGAATTCAGAGCCGGCCATGTGTAAAAAAGGAACTTTTGCTTCCCCAGCAATTGCCCGGGCCATAAGTGTTTTACCTGTTCCGCTAGGACCAATTAACAAAACGCCTTTTGGTATCCTTGCTCCCATTTGGTGGTATTTTTTAGGATTTTTTAAAAAATCAACTATTTCTTTAATTTCATTTTTGGCTTCATTTAATCCAGCTACGTCATCAAAAGTAGCTTTGCCGTTTTTTTTAAAAAACTTTGCTTTTGATTTACCGAAAGAAAAAATGCTTGATTGCGCTTTGCTTGCTTGTTTATATATTATCCAAAAAATAAAGCCAGTGAGTATTATTGGGCCTAAAGTTCCAACAAGGTTGCCAATAATTTTAAGTAAATCTTGATTGTCAACCTGAAAATTAACTGCAGTTGGATCAATGCCAGCATTATTTAAAATTTCACTGAAACTTACACTTGGCTCTTTTTGTGCATAAACGGTTGTATCGTCCTTAAGATTTAACCGCACTCGATCATCAATTACTACTATTTGTTCAACTTCTTCGTTTTTAATTTTTTCTATAGCGGTTGATAATGAGACTTCATTATCGGGCTGGCTGGTATAGGTAAGTGCACCGGATATTACATAAATAACCAACATGCCAATTAAGACAATTTGAGTAATTTTTTTCCAATTTGAGTCTTGTTTGTTTGTTTTTCTTTTTTTGGTTTTTCCCTGTTTAAACAACTTAATTTTTTTCATTGCTACTTAGTATATCATAAGTATAAATAATTAAGAATTAAAAATTATCAATTATAAGGTGATTCTATGATATAATCTGTCTAAAATGGCAAAAATTTATCAAAATAGGCCGCCAACGGTTAGACAGAGTGAAGATGAAGAAAATAAGGAAGAAAAAGGTGAAGATCAAAAAGTAACAAACCAAGAAATATATAGTATAGTTGGTAAAACTTATAATCCGCTGTCTTCTTATCAGGTTCGGCCAAAGGCGGTCAGGTTTGAAACACAATTTAAAGGTGAAGAGATTTTTTTGCTTTTACGCCGACATATGATAACTAATATAGGCTGGTTTTTATTAACAGCAATTTTAATTTTTGCTCCTTCAATGATTCTTACTATACCATTTTTAGATTTAGTTCCTAATCGATTTGTGGTTATTTTTTTTCTAATGTGGTATATGTTTGTTTTTGCTTATTTTTTTGAAAGTTTTCTAACTTGGTATTTTCATGTTTTTATTATTACCGATAGGCGAGTTGTTGATGTTGATTTTTATAATTTGGCCTACAAGGAAATTTCAGAAGCAAAAATAAAAAATATAGTTGATGTAACCTTAGTTATGGGAGGGCCAATTCAAACAATTTTTAATTTTGGCCGGATTCAAATACAGACTGCTGGTCAAGTGCCTGAAATTGAATTTGAGCACGTTCCTCAACCGGTAATGGTAATGAAACTTCTGAAGAATTTACATTTAGCTAAAAAGCAAGGTAAATTAAAAAAAACCAATCATGAATAATTTTATTGATTTTATTATTGGTGTTTCTATTTGGACGGTAATTAAAGTCTTTGTAATTATTGCTTTATTTATTTATGCTTTTTTTGCTTTAGTTATTGCTAAACAAGTTGGCTTGATGACTAAAGTAATCTCGGGAAAGCTTGATTTGCCAATTAAAATTATTTCTTGGCTCCACCTTTTCTTTTCTCTTTTCGTTATCATTTTGGCCCTTATCATCTTATAGTAATATTATCTTAGAGGTGATATTGTTCCTACACTTTGTTGGGAAAGTGAAATTAGCTAGAGGGTATCCCTAATTCTCTTGCTACTTTCGGATAACTTTCTTTGATTTTTTCACGTAAATCCTGTTGTGTTTGTCTTTCTTTGACTGTGAGTTCTCGGTATTTTACTACAGGAGGTTTAACGTACCGTCAGATCTTTGCATATGCAGGGTTTCTCCAATCGGTTTTGATATTTTCAACTATAATTCCGGATCCAGAACTATAGTTGAAAGGTAACAGTCAATTCTTTTTTAAGTCTTTTAGGTTGATGTTGTAGTCGCGAGAAAATTGGGGCCAGGGGCAGCGGCATTTGCCGGCAAGGTGAATGATATCTGGCACAACCTCGCTGTTTTCAATATGAGCTTGCCAGATTTTAAGCCGTTTTTGCTTGCCGTCAATTTTTATGTCAGTATATGCTCCTGGCCAAGGGTTATAAGCCCGGATTTTATTAATAATTTTTTCTGCCGGCTGATTCCAGTTAATTTTAGCTTCTTCTTTATTAATTTTATTAGCATAGGTGGCTTTGGCCTCATTTTGCGGTTCCATTATCCAGAATTTAGGCTTTTTAGCCTGATAAAGTTTGGTTAAAATTTTAACTAAGTGGTTAGCAGCGGATTCAAAAAGGCGATTAGTTAGTTGACCGCCATTTTCATCAGGTTTTATTTTAGTTCTTTTTTGCTTAATAATTGGTCCGGCGTCCATTTTTCCGACAAGTTTAAAAATTGTCCATCCAGTTTCTTTTTCACCTGCTTCTAATGATCGAATCACCGGGGCAGCTCCTCGCCACTTAGGCAATAAAGATGGATGTAAATTAATAATTATATTAAAGCGATTTAGCCATGTTTTAGAAATAATGTTTCCGTAAACAGCAACAACTCCCCAATGGGGCCGGTATTTTAATTTAGCTTCAATTTGGCGCCAGGTTTTATAATTTAGTTTATCAAGTTTAAAGGTAATCAAATTTTCTTTTTTAGCAAATTTGGCAAGTGGACAGGGTTTTATTTCTTGACCACGGCCGCATTTTTGATCTGGTTTAGTAATTACTCCGCCGACTGGAATTTTGGCGTCAAGAAGTTTTTTTAAAACTAGAACTGACTCTTTACTAGAGCCAAAGAATAAAAGTGGTTTTTTATAGACCTCTTGTTTTCTAGGCGGGGTATGTTTAAGAATTAGATGTTTGGTGTTAGCGGTTAGTGTTTTATCAATTTTCTCGCCGCGAATTAAGCCGCTAGGTCCGATAAAGTTAGCTGGCGAAATAATTAAGTCTTTTGGTTGGGCTAATTTTTCTAATTGTTTATTTTCATTTTCATCTTTGCCAATGATTACTAGGCGGTTGGCTTGCCAAAAATGTCGGCCTATTTTTAACAGCTTAGCGTCATTGAGATTAAATTCTGGAAAGTGGCATTTTAAATCAAAAATTTTCCTGCCGAACTCTTTTTCTGTTAATATGCATCCGCCCGCCGGTTGGTCAAAGAAAACGCCCGCTTTTTCAGCCAATTTGATTTGTTTTTTTCTACTTCGGCCGCTAATATCCAATAATTTATCTCTCTCTAGCCAGGCCTTTTTTTCAGCCAGAGTTGGTTCTAGTTTTTTAGCTGATAAAGGTCTAGTTAGACGGTCTTTTAACCCAGACTTTTCAGCTAATAATTTCATTGCTTGTTTATTTTGCGAAAAAGGTCGTTGCCCAATTACTTCGCCGGTGACAACAAAGTCAAACCCTTCTTTTTCCATTACTTCTTTCGCTTTTTTGGTCATTATTAAATGGCAGTCGATACACGGATTGGCCGCCCCGCCAAAACCATGGCGTGGATTCTTAATTGCCCTAATTAATTCATTTGAAATGTCAATGACTTGATAGGGAATGTTTAGTTGTTTAGCTGCCTTAATTGCTTTTTCTGGCCCGAAGAAAATACTTTTGAAAATTAATCCTTTAACCTGAATATTTTGTTCCTTTATCAGCCAAGCAGATAAGCTGGAATCTAGTCCACCTGATAATAAGGCCAGTGCTTTTGGTTTTTTTTCATTTTGCATAATCTAATTATAACATTTCATAATTTGATTTTAGGTAGGGTAGAAGATATAATAAATTTGTTAGCGCGGGGTAGTGTACGGCAGCACGTGAGGCCCATAACCTCACAGACCAGGTTCGACTCCTGGCCCCGCAACACTCTTCATTGGGCCCGTGGCTCAGTTGGCTAGAGCACCCGATTTGCATTCGGGAGGTCAGCGGT
>CAZJMH010000037.1:0-4145 GCA_964547295.1 uncultured Gammaproteobacteria bacterium
CGCTGATATGGCAACCCCTTTATCTGAATTCAAAAAATTTATCCCTTATATCAACCAAAACAAACCAGTAATTATCGGCACTCGCAAAAACGGCGAATCAACAGTTATCAAACACCAGCCTTTTTACCGGGAAAATATGGGCAGGGTTTTTACCCTATTAGCCAATATCATTCTTAATACCTGGGTAACTGACTTTACCTGCGGGTTTAAGGCCTTTGAATACACCGCCAAGGAAGCAATTTTCAGCAAAAGCCAGGTCAACGGATGGAGTTATGACGCTGAAATTTTATTTTTAGCTAAAAAACTCGGCTACGAAATCACTGAAAAGGCAGTTCTCTGGTCTGACGACAGCCGAACCCGGGTAAACTTAATTAAAGACTCAATCCGCAGTTTTAAAGAAATAATCCAAATCAGGTTAAACAGCCTGGAAATAAACTACTCCCCTCTTAAAAAACTGGCTTTAGTTCATCAAAATCGGTAAATTAAGATTAGTCATGAATAAAAAAGCTTTCGCCCTCAGCTTTTTAACCGCTGTTTTTGTCAGCCGGATATTTTTTTTCAATCCCAGCCGAAAAATAATTGGTGACGGCTACGATAATTATGAATATTTTGGCTTTCAGCATTTAGTCAAAGAAAATATTCAAAACTTCAAATACCCGCTGGCGAAAACAGATACGCTAAGGTATCCCGCCGGTTTTGACCTCAGTTACGGCTATGACGGAGTTTTGGCAGTTTTTTCCGGCACCGGATTAGGCCTAATTCTCTCCCAGCCGATTGCCTACAACCTGTCAATAATCATTATCTTAGCCTTGAATCTATTTTTTTCTTTTCTTCTTTTTGAAAAACTAAGTTCGTCATTTTATTGGGGATTTCTGGGAGCAGTTATTTACGGACTCTCACCTTATGTTTTTGCCCGGATAAACTCGCATTTAAACCTTGCTTTTATCGGCGGTTTTCCGCTTCTTGTCTACTCTTTGATCAATTATTATCATAATTTTAAACTAGGAAAAGTCCGGTTTGGCTCATATCTATTGATTTTCTTGTCAATTCTCACGATTAGTTTTGGGTCACTGCAGTACCTGCTGATTTTCAGCCAGGTGATTTTAATGGCAATAGTTATTAGTATTTTAAAATCAAACTGGCGGAGAGAGATTGTTAAAATTGTCAAATATATTATTGAAAAAGATGTCTTAAAACTGATTATCGGGTCTGTTATATTTTTAACAATATTTTTGTTTTTCTTCAGCGGATATCTTAAAGCAATTGTCAACGGCAATTTTATTTTTGCTGACAAAACTGAAGTTTTATCCGCCTACGGCCGGCCGGCAGTAACCGATTATTTTCTCCCTAACCAATACCTGGGGAATTTTTGGTCAAATTTTAATCCCTCATCAAAATCAATTGAAAAAGTTGTCAGTTTGGGAGTAATTGAGCTGATAATTTTTGTCTGGATGTTAATTAAATTAAAATCTAAAAAAATTGTGGGTTTTTTGTCAGCCGGTTTTATACTTCTAATTAGCTTCGGCTCCGGTTGGATTAAACTGCTTCTTGTTCCGGAAGGAAGCCGGCTGATTGTTGTTTTTCTACTCATTTTGACAGTTGTTCTGACCAGCCAAAAACCAATAAAAAACAAAAAGATTCTCCTAATCTTAACTATGTTATTAATTTTAGAAAGATTTAGTTTTAAAATTTACCATTCACCCCTTTTTCCTTATAAGCCGGCAAATATTGTTCAAGCGCAAGCCGGTGAAGCGGTTTTTGACATTCCGGTATCCAAATACAACGCTTACTATTCAACACTGCCTTACTTTTACAACAAAAAAATTGTCAGCGGATATTTTCACTTTTCTGCTGATACCAAAGAAGCGGCGTCTTTTCTTGAACGATCAGAAATAATTCGTTTTATTTGCCAGGATGAAAACCAGCGGCAGGAAAAAATCTATTTTTCGGCAAGAGACAAAAAAAGAATAATCAACCTGCTTAAAACAAACGGGATTCAAACCATTGTCGTTCACAAAAAACCAGAAACTCTTCACAAATTCTACCACCAATCATGCGAAAATGTCCGCTATCAGTGGTATAATTTCGCCCCGGAAAGAATCACTCTCAACAACAGCGGCGATTTTCAAACAAAAACAATCGAGTTGACCAATTTTTTAAACCTGAAAGTGGAATTGTTTGCGCCCTACTCCGGAAAACTGTTTTTACACGGAATTCTAATCCACCCGTCTAGTTTAGACCAAACAGAAATAATCCTTCCTCAAGGAGAGTTAATTTACCCTGAATGGGAAAAAAACGAACACGGGCTTGGTGTTGCTTTTGACCCGGTCAAGGAATTAGATATTTCTGCCGGCGATTCTCTTTATTTGCATTCGGCTCAGCAAACAGACCAGCCGATTTATGTTACAGTTTATTATCAATATCAGGCCGAAAACGAAAATATTCAATCTCAACCATCGATTGAGAAAATCTACGGAGATGACAATATTGAGGTCTATACATTAAACTAACTATAGATGAATAAATTAATTGTCGTTACCAGCTACCCGGAAAAAGGCTTAATCCACGGCAAAAAAACCGTCGGCGTTGCTTCCTACGCCAAAAATACTATTCTTGGTCTTTCCACCGCCGGAAAAGAAAAACTTGACATCACTGTTTTGGCCGAAAAATTACCAGGTCAGAAAGACGAATATCAAGAAGATAATGTTACTGTCATCCGCTGCTGGCAGAGAAATTCCTGGTCGGCTTATTGGCAGATTGCCAAGGAAATTAAAAAAATTAACGCTGAAAAAGTAATGATTGAGTTTGAAATGGCAATGTTCGGCAGTTCTTTTAAAAATATTCTTTTTCCCCTGCTCCTTTTGTGGCTAAAGTTGATAAACAAAAAAACTTTCGTCGTCACTCATCAGGTGGTTCTTGATTTTGGCAAATTAAGCGGCCATCTTGGCGCTGAAAAAGAAAATTTAAAAACAAAAATTTTAAGTTTGGTCGGCAAAATCTTTTTTAAGTCAATTTTAATTACTGCCGGTCAGGTAATCGTTTTTGAAAAATTTCTTAAAAACCGGCTGGCCAAACTTGGTAATTCCGAAAAAATTTCTGTCATTCCCCACGGTGTAGAACCTGACCCAATCACTACAACCCAATCAGAATCGCGAAAAAAATTAAACATCCCTTCTAAAGATTTTGTGATTACAATGTTCGGCTATCTCGCCTGGTATAAAGGGACTGACTGGCTGGTGAAAACTATTGCTAATTATTTAAAAGATAGCAACGAAAAAAACTTAAAGTTGATTATTGCCGGCGGCCCAAACCCTAATCATGTCGGCAAAGATTATTATGATAAATATATCCAGAAAATAAAAGACGCCGCTGGAAAATATCCGGAAAAAATAACCATAACCGGCTTTGTTGATGAAAAAGATATTCCCCTTTATTTCAAATCTTCTGACGTTTTGGTTTTCCCCTACCGCACCGGCATGTCCTCCTCCGGCCCGCTGGCTTTTGCTTTCACCAACCATAAGCCGTTTCTTGTTTCCAAACCCCTCTCTCCTCTTTTAGAAACTGAAGACATTAAGTCCACTTTAAATCAATTTGATTTATCAATTGAACAAATTGCTTTTTCGTTATCCGAAAAGGATTTTATTGATAAAATTAACTTTTTAAAAAACAATAATAATCTTCAGGATAAACTCTCCCAAGCAAGTAAAATTATCGCCCAAAAACGCACCTGGCCAAATATTGGAAAATCTTACTCCACCCTTCTTTTTGAATAATCCTATAATATTGACAAATACGCTTAAATTACATATAATTTAAGCATCCTGCAAGCACGGACAAGCATAGGCGCTTATAACTGTGCAACCCAGGAGCACATTAACAGACTACCAGACTTTAATGTGACGCGCTGTTTTAGTCTTATAATGGACTATTGTAGGACCAAATTAGCGCGTCACACTGTGTGACGATTTAGAAAAACGACACGGAGGTGTCAAAATGCGGAAAAGTTATTTTGTTCCTGTAGCGTTAGGAGTCATTTTCCTGACGCTACTGTTCCTGATGTTGGCTCCGGCCGACGCCCAGGAAGAACCCAAGATTATCACAATGTCTGGAAACCAGAATGAAGTCCGGTTCGAGAAAACGTCCTC
>CAZJMH010000038.1:0-3731 GCA_964547295.1 uncultured Gammaproteobacteria bacterium
GTTAAATTTGAGGACATCCTCGCAGTTAAAAAATAAAAATGGCAAAACAAATTATCACTGGAGAAAAAGCAAGGCAGGCAATTCTTCGTGGAGTTAATACTTTAGCTCATGCAGTAGTTACTACCTTGGGACCCCGGGGCCGGAATGTTGCCTTAGAAAAGTCCTGGGGGGCTCCAAATGTTGTTCATGACGGAGTTACTGTGGCTAAAGAAATTGATTTAAAAGACCCATTTGAAAATATGGGGGCGCAATTAATTAAAGAAGCTGCTTCTAAAACTAATGATGTTGCTGGCGATGGAACAACCACCTCAACCTTATTAGCTAAAGCAATTATAAATGAGGGATTAAAACAAGTCGCTGCTGGAGCAAACCCAATGATTGTCCGTAAGGGAATCGAGAAGGCGGGTAAGGTTGTTGTTGAAGAATTGAAAAATATGTCTGAAAAAGTTGACAGTGAAAATGATGTTGTTAATGTAGCAACAATTTCGGCGGGGGATGCGGAGATTGGTGAAATTATTGCAAAAGCTTTAAAAGAAGTTGGCGAGAACGGTGTAGTAGAAGTTGAAGAGGGCCGTGGTTTAGAAATGGAGATTAATTATAAAGAAGGCATGGCTTTTGACGAGGGTTATGTTTCACCTTATTTTGTCACTGATACTGAAAATATGGAAGCTTCTCTTGAAAATCCATATATTTTAATAACTGATAAAAGCATTTCATCCGCTCAAGAACTACTTCCTTTTCTGGAAAAAATAGTTAAAGTAACTAAAAACTTTGTTATTATTGCTGAGGATATTGATGGTGAAGCTCTAGCCACTTTAGTGGTTAATAAGCTTCGGGGGACGTTTAATTGTTTAGCAGTTAAAGCACCTGGGTTTGGTGACCAGCGAAAGGCAATGCTTGCTGATATTGCTTATTTAACTGGTGGCAAAGTAGTTTCTAAAGATACTGGCCAGAAACTAGAATCAGTTGAGCCTGAATTTTGCGGCCAAGCAGAAAAAATTGTTGCTACTGAAGACGAGACTAGAATTGTTGGTGGTAAAGGCAAAAAGGCTGATATAAAGGCGAGAATTAAACAAATAAATCAACAAATTGAAAAAACAGACTCTGATTATGATCGTGAAAAGCTGGAAAAGAGACTGGCAAAATTGACTGGCGGGGTGGCGGTTATTAATGTGGGTGCGGCAACAGAAGTGGAATTAAAAGAGAAAAAAGAGCGGGTAATTGACGCGGTTGAGTCAACTAAGGCGGCTAAAGAAGAGGGGGTTCTACCAGGTGGCGGAGTTGCTTTGTTAAGAGCGATTAAGGCCTTGGATAAAGTTAAGGTAGATAATGATGAAGAACAATCAGGAGTAGATATTGTTCGCTATGCCCTTCAGCAGCCGTTAAGAATGCTGGCCAAGAATGCTGGTGAAGATGACGGCTACGTAGTCAGCAAAGTAAGAGAAAAACTATCTAAAAAACCAGATTACGGTTTCAATGCTTTAACCGGAAAATTTGAATCCATGCTTGAAGCTGGAATTCTTGATCCATTAAAAGTGACCAGAAGTGCGGTTGAAAATGCTGTTTCAGTTGGATCAATGGTTTTGACCACTGAGGTAATGATTGCTGATATTCCTGAAAAAGAAGACGAGTCTGGCCCTGCCGGTGGTGCCGGCGGTATGGGCGGTATGGGCGGTATGGGCGGCATGGGCGGCATGGGCGGCATCGGCGGTATGTAAATTTGTATCTGCACCTCTAAGGTGATTTTATACCTGCACCTTTGGTATCTAATTTTTGGTATAATTTTCATATGAGCGGTAAGATTAACTTTTTAAAGATTTTAGATGAAAAAAGGCCTCTAGTTTATCAGGAAATAAAAAAATATTTAGATCAACTTCTTGACTTTCCTGAATACTGTCAAATACCTGAAAAATACTCAGTTTTAGCAAAGTTTCATTATCAGATTACTGGAGATTATTGTTTTCGGCAAGGCAAATATGTCCGCCCTTCTTTGGTTTTATTAACTGGTTCAGCAATGGGCTATCCAGAAGAAAAGGCAGTCCGAACTGCTGCCGCCATGGAAATTTCAGAAAACTGGATATTAAATCATGACGATATTGAAGACGATTCATTAAAACGGCGGGGTAAGCCTTGTTTACACCGACAAATTGGAACTGAATTAGCTATTAATGCCGGTGATGCCCTTCATATTTTAATGTGGAAAGTTCTTGGAGACAACCAGGAAATAATCGGACGAGAAAAAGCAAACCAAATTTACAATGAATTTTGTGTTATGTTAGCTAGAACAGCTCTTGGCCAAACCCTTGATATTGGATGGATTAAGAAAAACAAATTTGATTTAGAAGTAGAAGATGTTTTGTTTATTGCAGAGAGTAAAACCGGCTATTATTCAATTGCCGGACCAATGCGACTAGGTGCTATTTTAGCTGGGGCTGATGAAAATCAATTAAAACAGCTTTATCAGTTTGGTAAACTAACCGGCTATTGTTATCAGATACAAGATGATTTGCTTGATTTAACTTCAAATTTTAAAGGCAGGAAGCAGATACAGGGAAATGATATTTATGAAAGTAAAATAACCGTTATGCTGATTCACCTGCTTAATAATATCAGTCAAAAAGAAAAACCTAAATTAACCAAAATAATAAATAAAAAAAGAGAGAATAAGTCTAAAGGAGAAGTTGATTGGGTGATTAAAAGAATGGAAAAAAATGGCAGTTTAACTTATGGCAGAAATTTAGTTAAAAAGTATGCTAACCAATCCGATCAATTTTTTGAAAAAAAGTTATCTTTTTTAAAACATCAACCAGCACGAAATCAAATAAAATCTTTTATTGACTTTCTAAAAACCCGCCGGTATTAACTTATCCGTTCCCATCTAGCTGTTTTGCTTGCGAAGTAGTTTTTTAGTGGGTGAATTTTAGAAAACACAAACCCCAGTGTATGTTAAAAGGATTATTACTTAAATACTTTAATGAATTAAATCATTAAAGTGTATTGACAAAATAAGGAGAAATAATAATTTGAGAATAAGATGCCTCAGGTAGCAAGATGGAAATTAAAACCAGAGGTCCAAGAAAAGGTTTTTAATATTTTAGTTGATTTAATTGCCAGAGTTAATAACAAAAGCAAAGCTAAAAACTTTGCAGAATTTTTGTTGACACCAACTGAAAAAGTAATGATTGCCAAACGAACTATGACTGCACTTCTTCTGGCTAGTGGAGCAAATTATGATCAGATACACCAAGCGGTGCATGTCAGTGCAGCAACAATAGCAGGAGGGAAAAACAAATACGAGTATAACGAAGATTTTAAAGAGTTGATTGTTCAACTGCTTAAAAATAGGCAATTTAAACGGTTTTTTTAGAATTTACCGGGAGTTTGGCTGAACTTACTCCGCCAAATAGAAAAAGTGTGGTTTTAGAGGGTATATCTGCTTATTTAAAAAAAGAAACTTGAGAGCCAAATTATTTAATCATTTAATTCATTAAAGAGTTATTGCCTAGTTCGGGGCGGGGGAGAGTTTTCTTTGAGTTTGTATCCAAAAAGGGATGGAACTTCAGGACAGGATTTAATTGCTTGTTGGCGGATTAGCATTTTTTTCCAGGGCCCGGGGTTTGGACTGTCTGGCTTGAGTGTAATTTGATGTAGTCGCCAAGCGCGAATTGGTCCAATTCCTTCAGGCTTACTCATTTTTCTTCTACAAATAATGAATAGTGGTTTTTGGTGAT
>CAZJMH010000039.1:0-3588 GCA_964547295.1 uncultured Gammaproteobacteria bacterium
CAGAAGAAGTCGCTTGAATTTATTTCACTTGTGTTTTTTGTCCCAATTGATAAACTGTTCTAATAATGAAGAAGGTCCGAATTGCTTTTTTTGCTGATTTGCATATCCGCAATAAGAAGATTCAATCCCAAACCGATTTTGGTTCGCCTAGTAAATGGATACCCAGACAAGCCCTCCGCGCTCTTAATGACATAAATCCCGACTGCATTTTTGGTTTAGGCGATTTAACCGCCACCGGAGATGAAAAAGACTGGCAGGGTTACAAAAAGTGGTTAAGCCGGTTAAACGCACCGGTTTTTGACCTGATGGGCAACCACGACCGCGACTATACTGTTTTTCAACTCAACAACTATGGCGAGGGTTATTTCACTGTTTTGGGAAGAACCGCTGCCACTAAGGCAGTAAAAATCGGCAACCTGGTTTTTATTCTTGTCTCCGAAGAACACAACCCGGAAGGCAGTGAACAGCTTCTAACTTCAACTGTCCCGGTTAAAATCTTTAGTTTTATTGAAAATATCCTCCAGAAGTATTCTCAAAACAACAATGTTTTTGTTTTAAGCCATACATTACCTCGGGGAACAACCGCGCTTTCCAATGACTGGTCATTCAACGACATCAACGAATGGAATGTAATTTCACAGAAATTCTTTGACTTATTTGAAAAATATCCGGTAACCGCCCATATGACTGGTCATACTCATATTGATTACCGCTACCGGGCAAAGTTAAAAGATATCGGCGGTAAAAAATACAAAAGAAAGGTGGGCAAGTTTATCAACGGAGCAGATTACAAAAACCTACCCGATACTTATTTTTTGAACATGGCCTGTGTTGACACTGCCCACGGCTGGATTGGGAGTAATTTTGCCCTGCTGAGGAAACTGGGAAAAACAACCGCCAAAGCAAAAAAGTCTCCTTTCCGCTGGCTGTATATCCAGCTGGAAGAAGTCGGTCTGCCGATTTTTGATATTTTATATACCTCAAAAATACATTATATTCTAGGCCGGCCGGCGGTTTATTATTTTGATGTTTTACCGGGAGAAAAATCGCTGACTATTCATACCCGGTGGTTAGGCAAAAACAAAGACACTGAAAAATATCCCATATCACTCAACAGCCAAATCAATCTTGACCAGCCGAAGCCGAAAATAATTTCTTCCGACCTTAGTTTAAGAAAGAAGCACAATTTAATAATCACCCGGGACATGTGGTTTTCAATACCGGCCGATCAATCAGGCTCAGGAGAGTTTTCACAATATTTTCCGAAAAAAAGAGAATTAACCGGAATAAAAATAGAGGCGAAAAACTTAAAAAAATATTCTCATTCCTGGCAGGGGAGTACAGACGGAGGAAAAACCTGGTCAAAAAAGTGGCACAAAAACCCTCAGGACCTGGGTGAAATAAATGCGGTGAAAATAAAAATCGACTTCACCGCCGCCTCCTCCCCGGCTGAAATTAAAAACATTCTTGTCAAGTAAAAAGTTTTGGCTAAATCCCTGAGCCTGTTTACGGATTGCAGAAACGCAGATTATCTAAAAATTCTTGGCGTCTTTTCCTGCATCGAGCCAAAAAACGATCAAACTCTTTTTTATTTAATTCTGTTTGAGAAGGCTGAAAATCAGCCATATTGACAACATAGGGCTTGGTATCATTTTCGCATCGTTCTAGAATCAAATCATTGGGAATTCGGAGACAGTGGCGGTAATAACTATCAACTTGTTTAATAAATTTTTTGCCCAGCCATCGGACAACCCCTTCTTCATCAAGCGGTTTGCCCTCAAGGTCGAAAAATGGATATTCAGTGTGAACACGATCTAAAACATCTATAAAATTATTTTCACCAGCTTTAACCTGTCCCATCTGTTGACCCAGGTAAAAAGTTCTCTCGAAAAGCTGATTTTTTTTTGGTTTACTCATATATTTTCTGGTTAAAATAAGCCAATAAATTCCTAAGTCTACTTTTTCGTTTAAGGGTGTGAATTCAAACTTTAACGCTTTTCCCTCAGCAACTGTTTTTATCAGTCTCATCATTCCCCTGTTTTTTAACAGCCGCTGACCATCATAATAAAAATGTTCTGTCCCGTAGATGCCTCTTTTTGCTTCCTTGATTTCAATTTGGCCGCTTTTTGCTGCCGACTTTGCTTCATCAGAGTAAATTAAACTCTGGTGGCCGACTACACAACCATTGAGATCCAAATCCCGCTGTTGAAAAATTGTTTGCCAGTCAGCTCTTTCAACAAATTCAACTCCGTCAGGGTCAATTTCCATTTCTTCAACTTTCCTTCTGATATTTTCAACCCCGTTTATAGCAATAATGTCAAAATCGTTTGGCGGCAGTTCTGGTTCGATTATTTCTTCCGGGGCGCCGACAAAAATTTTAAGCAAAACTCTTGGGAAGCCGCCCTTGTGGACAATTTCAGGATTATCTGGCAAGGGAAACAAATGCTTTTTGCCAAATTTATCTTGAATTGCAATTGCTTTTCTTTGCTTATCTTCTTTCCAGCTCTCATAACTGACCCGGTCTAATTGGCTAACAATAGTGTCAAGGGATACTTGGTGAATTGTTAACTCTTCTTTTTCTACATCCGGTTCTGTAAAACATTTTGAAAGTTCAAAGATTACATCATGAGCTCTTTTAGTGGTTTCACCATCGGTTTCAACCTCTTTACTTAATGTATCGATTGTCGGTTTCAAGTTTTCAGATAAAAAACCACTTATTTCTGAAGGGTATTCTCCCTCCCCCTCTTTCAAACTTTTTTCTGTCCTTTTTAGTAAAAGCATTGTTTTAAACCACCAGCCTTCGGCAGGCGTTTGTATAATTTCCTCTGCTTTTTCCAAAATCCTGGTTTTAAGAGGTTGATATTTTTCCTCTCTTATTTGTTCAATTTCTGCTAATCTTTCGTTCATAGTTAAGGATTTAGATTATAACATATTCTATCCTATATTATTTAGACAGCAGATTATTAAATTAACCACAAAAGTTTAAGATTAAGAAAGATGATTTGAAACCGGTTCCAGATTCTATATCTCTTTGAAGCTGTCAGTAATTTCGTCAAACAAATTTACGCCGGTATTATTATGGAAAGTAACGTATTTACCGCCTACTTCTTTGACAGTTACCTCTGATAACCGGTTTTGATATTTTTGCTGATACTCAGCCTGATTGTCCCAGACCTCAACCGGAATGTCATAAGCTTGTCCGCCTTGGTAAAGTAAAACTACTGCCTTCGGCCAGCCGTAAAGATTATTTTGATCGTCTAAAGCTTCAAAATCGTCTGGATATGAAAACTGGAAACCATATTCTTGACTAGTATATGTTTGCCAATCGGCATATGGATCCGGCGATGGTTCAACAACAATTTCTTCGGCTGGTTCAGTTGGTTTGCTTATTTCAGGGCTTGTTTCGGTTTCCGGAAGATCAACCGCTTTTTCTGGGAGGTCAGGGGTAGTAACTTCTATAATCTTATCCTGCAACTGCTGATTTTGGTAAATAAAATAGCCGGTCACACCAGCGAAAAACAAAAACATTAAAACAACAATCAATGTCGAACCCTTGTTATTTGAACTATTGTCTTTCATTAACCTAAT
>CAZJMH010000040.1:0-3076 GCA_964547295.1 uncultured Gammaproteobacteria bacterium
AAAATTCTTTTTCTTTAACACAATGCGGGCACCCTTCTCCCCAAAAAAAATGAATTGTTACCTGGTCACTTTGAGCCAAACTGAAATTTGGCACAAAAAACAAACCAGTTAAAATAAGAAAAAAAAATAGCAGCTTCTTCATTTTCCCTTGTATTTTTTCAACAAACTAATCAATTCCTCTTTAGAGAACTCCCCATGAAGTCTTGTAATTTCGTTTTCTTTACTGTCTAAAAAAATAAATACTGGCAGACGTCCACTTTCAACGCCATATTTTTCTACTTCTTCTTTATCCTTATCATAATCTAAATATTCTGTTTCCAACCAATGGTGTTCCTTTTCAACTTCCTGCCACCTCGGCTTCATAACTAAACAACCAGCACACCAGTCTGCACCAATCTTTATCACTTTCATAACAAAATTATTCTACATTTTTAATTCTTAAATTTCAACTTTACCAACTCAATACCAATAAGGTCAACTATAGACAAGCCTGCTACCAAAGAGATCTGGGATAAAGTTAAAGGGCGGGTTTTAAAAACCGTATTCATTAATGGAAAATATATTGCTACAAGTAACAACAAAATTCCAATCAAAACACTTAAATTTAAATGCCAGTTGTCAAAAGTCTTTATTTCCCAAATATTTTTAGATAAACTTTTAGTAGAGAAAACAAAGAATAATGAATCTAGGGCTAAACCAGCAAAAATCATTGTTCTGATTACAGCCAATGGATATTCGGCTTGAAGAAGATAATAAAAAAGACCAAAAAGTAAAAAGTCGGTTACTAAACCAACAATAAAAATAATTGTTCTCATCTCTTTATCTAAAATTGGACTGTTTTTCTTTCTCGGCTTTTGTTTTAAAAGATCCTCCTGATTATCCTTTTCAAAGGCCAAAGCTAAACCGGGTAAACTATCCTCAACCAAATTAACCCATAAAATTTGAGCAGCTGTAATCGGCAAAGAAAGATTTAATAAAAAACTGACCGAAAGAAGTATTGCTTCTGAAAAACTGGAAGTTAACAAAAAAACAACCACTTTTTTAATATTATTAAAAATTGTTCTTCCTTCTTTAATCGCCGTCACGATAGTTGAAAACTTAGAATCTAACAGGACCATATCAGCGGTCTCTTTAGCAACATCCGTCGCCTCGCCAACGACAATACCCAAATCCGCTTTTTTTAAGGCTAAAGAATCATTAACTCCATCCCCCATCATTGCTACTGTATGGTTGTTGGCTTGTAAAGCCTTAACAATTTTTATTTTCTGTTCCGGTTGAGTTCGATAAAACAATTTTATTTTTTCAACCTCATCTGCTAAATTGTCAACCGGTATCTTTTCTAATTCCTCACCGCTCATTGCTTTTTTACCTTCAAGCTCATCTTTTTTCACTAAACCTAATCCTTCCATTACTACCGCTGCTGTATTAAAATAATCGCCGGTAACTACTTTTAGTTCAATTCCGGCTCCTTGAGCTTTTTGTAAAGCTTCCTTGACTTGGCTACGAATCGGGTCTGCCGAAAAAATCAATCCCTGCCAAGTTAAATCATTTCCGTCATTAACCCCATCTGACAAATCCTCCCATTTCTTCTTGGGATTATTTTCAACAGATAAATAGCCGATCCCAATTGCCCGGTATCCTTTTTCAGTTCCATTTTTAAGCTTTGTCTTCCACTTTTTTTTATCCTCCCTGGTCAAATTCGACCATTCAATTATCAACTCCGGCGCTCCATAAATAAAAAATCTATTCTGATTATCTTTTTTTACCCAGCTGGCACTGAATTTTCGTTGGGATTGGAAAGGATACATTTTATGTCGCTCTTTTTCACACTGATCAATAGTCACAGAAGAATTTTCTTCTCCCCATTTTTTTAAAGCAATATCAATCGCATTAACTTCACTATTTGCACAAAGGGCAGTATAAGTTGCTAATTTCTTATCAATAAGGTTGGTTTCAACAACCCGCATTTTTCCTTCAGTTAAAGTTCCTGTTTTATCCAAACAAATTATATCTACTGCCCCTAAGGCTTCCGCCGCCAGCAATCTTCTAACCAACCCGTTTTTCCTTGAAATTCGCTCCATACCCAGGGCTAAAACCATAGTCACAGAAATAGCTAACCCCTCCGGAATTGAGGCAACCGCTAAAGAAACAGACAAATTAAGCATTTCCAAAACTTGACGTCCGCGCCACAATCCCTCTAGAAAAACAATAAAACAAATCATCCCGAAAAGCAGAGTTAAATTTTTAGCTAACTGTTCAACCTGTTTTTTTAATGGCGTCTGCTCAGAAACTGTCCCCTCTAAATCCTGAGCTAATTGGCCCATTCTGGTTTCTGTTCCTGTTCGGGTTACCTTGAATTTTCCGGTTCCGGAAACTACCGTTGACCCTGAAAATAGTTGATTTTTATCCTGTAAATTTTTATCCACCGGCCGAGACTCACCAGTTAAAAAGGCCTCATTAACTTGTAAATCTTTCTCGTCCAATAATTCTCCGTCTGCTGGAATGGACTGACCGCTTTTTATAACCACCAAATCACCGGGAACTAATTGCAAAGCATCAATTTCTTTTTGATGACCATTGCGAATAACAGTCGCCTGTGGAGTAACCTTGCTTTTTAACGCTTCCAGCGCTTTTTCCGCTTTATATTCCTGAAAAAACCCCAAAGCGCTGTTAACCAGAACCGCCAAAAAGATAACCAAGCTGTCCGTAATTTCTCCAATAATTAAAGAAATCAGTCCGGCAAATATGAGAACATAAATTAACGGAGATTTAAATTGATCTATTAAAAGTGACAGCCAAACAATTTTTTTTTGACGATCTATTTCATTTAATCCATACTTTTTCAGTTTTGCTGCTGCTTGCTTGTCGTTCAGGCCTTTAATTTTTTTCATCTTTAAAATTTCAACTACTAGTTTTGTCATTCTGAACTTGTTCCAATTTCATGTCATGAACATAGTTGAAAAATCCCTTTTTAAAATCGCATATATTTTCTCAATCTCCTCCTTAACCTTTAAACTTGTCTCCATAATCGGCTTTAATCGAGATAAAGCTTTAAATATATTTTTATCATAACTGA
>CAZJMH010000041.1:0-2990 GCA_964547295.1 uncultured Gammaproteobacteria bacterium
TCCATAATCGGCTTTAATCGAGATAAAGCTTTAAATATATTTTTATCATAACTGATTTTGCCCAAAAACCGATCACCGGCCCAGTTGATAATCTGGTTAGTTAAATCCTGGTTAATATCAAATTTATTAACTACCAAACGCCAGGGCAAATCAAAATTATCAACAACTTGTTTAATCCGTTTTAAATCTGACCAGCCGGTTGGTGTCGGTTCAGTAATCAATAAAACGAAGTCCGATTCCTTTAAACCGGCAGTTACCGGACAGCCGAGGCCGGCTGGAATATCAACCAAGGTGATTTCGGCTGAAAATTTTCGGCTGCGGTTGATAATCTCATCAACTATTTTTCCTGACCCGGTTTGTCCGGGATACAACCGGCCCGATATCAACGGAAAACCAAAAATATCCTTTTTTACTCTTAACCGGCCGTTGACCACTTTTTTCATCTCAATCATTCCGGCCGGCAAAATTTCCCGGCAGAGCCCGCAGCCTTCGCACAAAAAAGGGTTAATCATAATTTGGTTATTTTGACATTTAATTGCTCCAAACTGGCAGGGAACAGTAAACTTCCGGCAGTCGAAATCGGGTTTTAAAACATTTGCTTTTTCTGTTAAACTTAATTCTTTTACTTCATCCCATGTAGTTATCCCGCCAAGCCAAAGATGCAAGTTAGGGGCGTCGACATCAGCGTCAACAGCAACAATATTTTTCTCCCGGCTGAATAACATTGCCAAACTGGAGGCAACCATTGATTTGCCGACCCCGCCTTTACCTGAAGCGATTCCAATGGTTAAATTTTTTGAAGGCATTTTTCTATTCGGTGGCTTTCCAAATCTAATAACCGGCCCTGAAAATAGGCCTCAACTATTTTTCGGCAGTGAGGTATTTGAGCAATTATTTTTGATTTGTCAAAATTATCAATAATTAAGTTTATATCACCTAAATCTGATTGATTGACGACTATTTGGTAATTTAAGCCGAGTTTTTCTATCACCTGGGTTATTACTTCTAAATCGTGTCGGCCCAAAGGCGTCGGCTCAGTAACGGCAATAACCTGATTAGTCTCCAACAAAGCATTGATTACACTGCAGTGAGCCCCGGGGGCAGTGTCAATAATAATCCGGTCAATCCCCAGCGCTGCGGCTCTTTTTTGACTATATTTTCTCAACCGGCCGACAATCGGTCCGGTTTCATCAACACCGTGCCGCGACCGGCCAGTTATCAAAATTAAATTATCGTTAATTTCAGACTCATAAATATCAGCTATTGGCTTTTTTTCCTTGTCAATAGCTTGATAAGGGCAGATATGCCAACATAGGCCGCAATTGGAACACAAGTCTTTTAAAAAAACAGGATACTTGCCGGGAGGGGCAAAAATAGCGTTAAATCGGCATTTTTGCGCACATAAACCGCATTTTCGGCACTTATCCTTTATCAGTTTTGGGTAATAAGCAAAAACCTGGTCAACCGGAGCGGCTAATTTTTGGCCGGTTAAAAGATAATCATTAGGGCATTCAACATCGGCATCAACAAGGATTACTTTTTCTTTTTTCGACATTTGACCGGCGAGCAAAACAGCGACGGTTGATTTGCCCACGCCGCCTTTACCTCCGGTTACTGCAATTTCTTTCATTTTATTGACTCTTTTTCGTCGGCTGGCTAATTCTATCTAATTTCTTCTCTTTAAAAAAATTGACTGCTTTTTGGGCTTTTTCTTCTTCAGTCAGATAAACTTCAATTAAGTAATCCCTTAGGGTGTGAAATGATATTTCACCAACCTCCTTGGTAATTAAAATGTTTGCTCTTTGTTTATTAATTAATTTAACCGCCGCTAATCCGGCCCTAACCTCTTTTTGACAATGGGGGTTTTCAATAATGTAACTGCCGGCAATCTTTTTATCCTCCAAGTTAACAAAAAGAAAATAAGGCGCCCGGCCAAATTGGCCAGACAATTGAGAGTCAAGGCCTTTGTTTTCATCAACCGGCAAAACTAAGTGTGAATAATTATCAGCATAGGGTTCAATGTGGACAACAAAGGAATCAATATCGGAATATTCTTTTCTAATTTTTTTTTCAATCCGGTCAGCTATATCATGAGCCCTATCAACCTCAACTTTTCTCTTAATCCCAGCTTTAATCTGGCCAATAATAAACGGCCCAGACTTTCTTAATTTCAAATCAAAAGCTTCTTCCACACCAGGAATTTTCTCAACGGTATTAATCACTTTTTCTCTCAGTTCCTCTCCCGGACTGACATCCATTAAACCTAAGATGCCTTCTTTAGCTGATTCAAGGCCGATTTTGAAAATTAATCCGGAAATAAGTAAAGTAATCGCCCCCTCTACATAAGGGATATTGTTAATCGTCGCCAAAGTACCCAAAAAAACAGCTGACGAGGTTAAAATGTGGGTGCGGTTTTCCCGGCCCAAAGCAACTAAACTCTGGGAATTTATTTCCCGGCCGACTTTTACTTCATACTGACCAAAGAAAAACAAAACGATTGCGTCTACTAATGAAACACCTAAAGCCAAATAAGGAAGACTGATCGTTGATAAGCTGGTCAGCCTTGAAAAGCCTTTAACAACCATCTGGCTGAAAGCATAAAAAATTAAGCTGGAAATAAAAACTGTTGCCAAATTTTCAGCTTTGTAGTAGCCAAAAGGAAACTTTTCATCAGGTTCTTTTTGGGCCAATTTTAAGCCTAGCCAGGAAGCAAAAATAGTAAACAAATCTGAGACGCTGTGAACAGCGTCAGAAATCAAGACAACACTGCCGGAAAGCAATCCGATAACCACTTTTGATCCCGCTAAAACAGTTTCCAAGCCAGCGGCCAGCTCTGTCAGCCGCTGGCCTTTCTTTAAATTATTTTTCTGCATCCGCTAACTCCTTTATAACCTGATCAACACTTAAATCGGCCGGTTTTTGGTCTAATTTTATACCGGCTGTTTCCAAAACCTGAACCGCATTCGGACCAAAATTGCCAGCAATAACCA
>CAZJMH010000042.1:0-2924 GCA_964547295.1 uncultured Gammaproteobacteria bacterium
TTGATGTGTTTAGGAGTAATTTGGCTAGTTTCGCTCCGTAACACCATCCGAGGTGTAATTTCAAGAGTCACTCCGATCATTGTTATAATTGCTATTAACGCTTTCTGGCTGATACCGTTCGGCTACTTCTTACTCACCAATGCCCACCACCCGCGGGAAGTGCTGATTAACCGGATGTCAACCGAGGAAACATTCTTACGCAATCAAAAACGCGGCTATATCAGCGATTTTTTAACTCTTAAAGGCTATTATTTTGATTTTCCTGATGCCGGTTCACCGCTGATGGCGGTTTGGCAAAACCACTTCTCTTCTACCCCAGTAACAATCATCGGCTACGCTTTGGCAGCAGTTGTTATCTTAGGACTAATTAAATCCATTTCAACCATATTTCACCGTCCAAGGAGTGAATTCTCACACCTTGGAGGTGTTCTTAGTGGTTTATTCCTACTATCGGCAGTAGCAATGCTATCGGCAATTCCCCCATTTTCGTGGCTGAACAATTTTTTACGCCAGTGGCCGTTTTTAAACCAGGTTTTCCGCTCACCGTTTACTAAATTCATTGTTCCAGCCGGGTTTAGTTTCAGTTTGCTTTTTACCTACGGAGTTAATTTTATTACTCAACAAGTTAATTTTAAAAAAATAATTATTGGTTTTGCAGTTCTGGGAATAATAATTTTTTCATGGCCGGTTTTTAGGGGCGGTTTGATTTACCGTAAAATGCGCAGTCAGGTGCCTGAAAAATATCTGCAGTTGATTGATTATTTTAAAAACAAGCCGAAAACCGGCCGGATTGCCAACCTGCCGCAGGCTAACTTTTGGGGATGGACTTTTTACCGTTTCGGCCCAAGCGGGTCTGGTTTTATTTGGTACGGGATAGAACAGCCGATTTTAGACCGGGCTTTTGATGTTTGGAACTTGAAAAATGAACGTTATTACCGGGAATTGATTTATGCCTTCCAAAATCAGGACCTGCTGCTGGTGGAATCAGTATTAAATAAATATCAGGTCGAATTCGTAATTTTTGACGACAATATTATTTTTCCTGAAGGCAAAAACTGGGCAAAATTAGCTTTAAAAACAAAAGAACTTATTGACCAAGCTGATTTTTTGGAACGCCAGGAGGTTTTTGATAATATTTTTGTTTACAAAGTCAAAAACAGCCGAACTAGGCCGTACCTGGCTAACAATCAAAACAATTATGCCGCTCTTAGTCAAATTCCGGATTATCAATTAAACGAAAAGCCTTATTTTCAACCGCCGATAAGCCGGGAAGTAAATCTCAATCAATTTGAAAAAATTGATGAGATTAAACTAAACGCGGATGATTTTGTTGACCCACACCAATGCGCTCCGGTAAATGATCAAAGCAAAATTGATTATCAAGTGGATAATGATCAAATGGTCTTAATGGCCGATCAAACTGCTTTGTGCATTAACTGGAAAGAGTATGGATATTTTCAGCAATTCGACACACCTAAGTTAATCAATATTGAGTTTGAATACCAGTCAACCAAAGATGAATG
Source organism: uncultured Gammaproteobacteria bacterium (assembly GCA_964547295.1). Taxonomy (GTDB): domain Bacteria; phylum Patescibacteriota; class Microgenomatia; order UBA12405; family JAHJSD01; genus CAYSLZ01. Next base: position 1,524 of record CAZJMH010000042.1, read on the forward strand.
GCCGCAGTTCTGCCTCTGGGACATCAACAGTCAGCAATGTTTGAACAGAAAAAATTATCCACTGCACGGCTTTAGCCAAGACTGGCGGAAATATTCAGAAAATATTGTTTGGGACCCTGAAAAAGAAAGAATATCTAATCTTTCTTTTATTGTTGACGCTTACCAAAAAGACCGCCGGGAAATAAAGTACCGGAATATAACGATGAAGGTTTATGACTTTCCAGACGAAACTGTTTTGCCAACCTTGGTAGAAAACCCAATAGACAAAAATCTGGTTCGGATTGAGGCCCAATCTTGCAATGATTATCAAACCGGCAGTTATGATTTGGAATTCCAAACAGGTGAATATTTGCGTCTCTCTTCAACCAACAACAACTCCTGTTATACCTGGACATTTAATCATTTACCGCTTAATCAAGCCTGGGAAGCAAAAATTAAATACCGAAATGTAGAAGGCTACCCTTTAATAGTTGCCGCCAGCAGCTTAGACGGCCAGTACCAAATATATCAGAACATTTTAACCAATGACAAAGATTGGCAGACAAAATACTTTACTATCCAGCCTTATGATACTGATCAAAAAGGGATTCAGGTTCAGTTTCACAACAATTCGTTTAATTACCACCAATCAGTCAATGAAATTGGTTCGATTGAAATCTATCCGGGTGAAATTGAATATCCGGCTCCTCAGCCGGCGCCGGAAAAAACATATCTGGATTCAAAATCAAATATCTGGCGGTATTCGATTTCACTTAATGACCAAATGTTAAATGATAAATGGCAAAATAGCTACTTGGTACTACCGCAGGCTTATGATATCGGCTGGACAGCAATTTATTTTGACGGCTGGCGGCCGCGAGTTTTAAAAGATCATATTTTAGCCAACAACTGGGCGAATGCGTGGAACATCCAACCACTAGCCACCAACACCGAACACCTATCACCTATTTATATTGTCTTCTGGCCGCAGATGTTCCAGTTTATCGGCTTCGGTCTGCTGGCCGGAACCATCCTCTGGTTTTTTGTTTTTACCCGCAAACCACTCTCCGTAAAACTACGATCGTAGAGTTGCGGGGAGGAAGAAAATACACCAATATAAAAAATAAACATAGTGATTAGCGGAGAGAGAGGGAGTTGTGTATATTATTATTTAGTGACTGATAAACAAAACAAATATATCACTCTCACCCCTTTAGAAAAAAGATATCCTTACCGGCTGCAGTTTATTCCCAATCCGCCGCCAAGGCTTTGGATTGCAGGCAGTCAATTAGACTTATTCAATCAGCCGGCACTGGCCGTTGTCGGCAGTCGACGGCCGTCAAATTACGGCCGTCAGGCGGCTAAAAAAATTATCGGGCGGCTGATTGAGCAGGGTTTTGTTATTGTTTCCGGCATGGCCAG
>CAZJMH010000043.1:0-2915 GCA_964547295.1 uncultured Gammaproteobacteria bacterium
CGGTTAATTGAGTCAGCATTGCGGATAATTGATTGGCCCTTAATAGATAGTGCCATCATTGATAAGGCGACTGTCGGTCGAATAATGTCCGGGGCAATAACTTCTGCTGGGCGCAGAGGCCGGTTGCCAAAGACAATTACCCGGTGAGGATCAGACATGTGGATTTGAGCCCCGAATTTAATCATTTCCTGTATCCAGAAAAAGCCTCCTTCATAGACTTTATTCCAGAATAAAATTTCTCCTTCAGCTTTGGTTGCTAAAGCAATCATCAAGGGAAGTAGGTCAACGGGGAAATACGGCCAGGGCGCCCCTTCAATTTTAGCCATTAGGTTAGGTGTGAAAGGTTTTTTAATGACAATTTTTTGGTTGGCCGGAACAACTGCTTTATTTTCGTTGACGTCAATTTTTAAACCGATTTTTTCAAAACTAGTTTTAAAGCAGGAAAAATCACGGCTTGAAATATTAGTAACAGCTACTTTTCCGCCGGTCATTGCTCCTAGAGCAAGAAGAGTAACCGCTTCATGATAATCACTGCTGATTTCAGCCTCGCCGCCGTTAAGTTTTCTAACTCCCTCTATTTCCAGCCGGCTGGTGCCGATGCCAGAAATTTTGGCCCCCATTTGGTTGAGGAATAGACATAAGTCTTGGACGTGCGGCTCTGATGCGGCATTATTGATTACTGATTTACCTTTTGCCAAAACCGCCCCCATGACAAAATTTTCAGTTGTGGTTACGCTCATATAGTCCCGCCAAACCGTGTTACCTTGGAACCCGTTTGGTATTTCCAGTGTTAGTCTTTTACCGTTAGTTACTTTCGCCCCAAGTGATTTCAGCACTTCTAGATGGCTGTCAACCTCTCTTATTCCTAAAGCACAGCCGCCAATTTCGTTTTTCAACCTAAATTTTTTTGCTCTGGCCAATAGGGGGGCGAAAAGAAGGATTGACCCTCTCATTCCAACCGGCAGTTCTTTGTCAAAAGTTTCCAATTTGATACTTGAATTGTCAATTTTCAACATCTTGTCTTTTTTGTTCCAATTAATCGCCGAGCCAATAGACCTTAGCGTTTCAACCAATTTTTGGACATCGGTTAAGTCAGGGACATTTTTTATTTTTACTGGTTTATTAGTCAGTAGGGAAGCGCAAATTATTGGTAAAACCGAGTTTTTATTTCCTGAAGGGCTTATTGTTCCTGAAAGTTTGTTGCCGCCGTTGATTACTAAATCCGCCATAGTTGATTTTAAAGCCTTTGGGAAATTAAGTAAAGAAAGATGTGTGATATAATAGTTGTAATTATAAGTTAAATTTATTTTATGGTTATTTTTAGAGGAGAAACTAAATGTCGCAGTTTGACAGGGGAGGGGGATTGTCAAATTAAACAACACGATAATTGGGTAAGTGAAAGTGATTGTCCAGTTGACGGAAATTATGACCAATGTCCATTAAGGTCTGATAGGGGTAAAGATTTTCGTCGATCGAAAACAATTGAAAGTAGATATAAATTAATCGATAATTAATTTGTGCTAGAGTCTATAGAGTTAGGTGCTGCGACTAAATTTTTAAAAAGAGATCTTATTAAAAGAACTCAGCGAGAACGTGATTGGTGGTTTACAAAAGAGTTAAACCAAAAAGAATTAGTTAGTTTTCCTGAAGTTGGAGAGGGTTTTCGATTAATTTTTTTGCTAAGGGAGGGTAAAGAGCCTAAACTTGCTTTACCATCTGTTCTTGATGTTACCACCAAAATTTCTAAAAAATGGAGAGAAAAAATCAGCGATTTTGTTTTAAATCCAGAAGATTGGTATTTATCAGTAACTTCTCTTTACCGTGACCAGCAATTACAAAATAAACTAGGCAAAAAAACTCCTAATGCTCTTACAAAAAGCACACATCATTATGGGGCCGCTGTTGATTTTGATCCAAATGGTTTTTATTTGAAACAAAATAAAGGTTTTATACCGATTAATCAGGCAACAAACCCTAATTTGTTTGATGAAAAGTTAACCTCCTTGCTTTATGAGACAATTTCAGGTTTTAATCCTGAAATGATAAATTTTGTTCCTGAAGTTTCATCAGTTAATGAAGATATTAAAAAATGGAGCTGTTTTCATGTTTGTGTTTCACCTGAATATGAATTACAAAACAATTCTTCTTAATCCGCGATTATTGGATGGAGATTTTAAATAATCTTCTTGGGTCCAGTTTGTGCCCTGATAAACTTCTGTCCAATTTTGGCTTTCAAGATTTGGTTGAGAATTAACTATTTCTATTTGGCCGTATTTAACCCCGTATTTTTTTTGATAATCAGAAGTGCTGTGAACATATTCTATTTTTTTAACTTTGTTTTTATTTTTCCAAACTTTGGAAATTAAAGCAACATGAAATGAGCCGAATTTGATTAAGTCGCCTGGCCTGGCTTGGTTGAGTTTAACTGGTTCAGCAAGTGGTGGAGAAGTTAAGGTTTTGGCTGAAAAGTTAGTTCTTGGTCGAACAATGATGCGAATTTTTAACCTTAAGTCAAAATTTTTCTGTCGTCCAATTTGAAAAAGACTACGATCGTGTTTTTCTAAAAGAAATTGGTTAATTAAGTTGGTTACCAGGCCTGAACAATCAAGACCTATTTGCGCCAGGGTAAGCCGGAAACGCAAGTCTTCAACCGATAGACTTTTTAATACCGGCTTAAACTCAACCAGTTTTTTTGCCCATTTTTCTATTTCTTCAGGTGTGCCTTTACCGGCAAAAACTGGTTTTTTTCTTTTTTTCCAGATGTTTTGGTAATAAGGGCAGGGGAATTTTTTGCCGGCGACAGTGATATTCAAGTAGCGGTCAATTAATTTTCTGGTTTTTGGCGGAAGGATTAAAACTTCCATATTTTATATTTTACATTGCATTTGGACTAAGTAAATAGTATATTTTAAATA
>CAZJMH010000044.1:0-2877 GCA_964547295.1 uncultured Gammaproteobacteria bacterium
CCCACTCCTACCCCTACTGCTACCGCTGTGAAACGCCGCTGATTTACATGGCCCAAAAAAACTGGTTTGTTGATATTCAAAAAATTAAAAAAGAATTGCTGGAAAATAATGAAAAGATAAATTGGGTTCCTGAACATTTTAAACACGGACGCTTCCAAAACACAATTAAGACAGCACCTGACTGGTGCGTTTCCCGAACCAGATATTGGGCAACCGGCATGCCAATTTGGGAATGCCAAAAATGCGGCGAAATAGAAGTATTCGGTTCAATTAAAGAAATTGAACAACGCTCAGGAATGGAGGTCACTGATTTGCACCGGCCCGACATTGACAAGATAAAATTCAAATGTAAAAAATGCAGTGGACAAATGAAACGGGTTGAGGAGGTTCTTGACTGCTGGATGGAGTCTGGTTCTATGCCTTATGCCGAGCTTCATTATCCTTTTGAAAATAAGAAACAATTTGAGGAAAGTTTTCCCGCAGACTTTATTTCTGAATACACCGCCCAACTTCGGGCTTGGTTTTATTACCTTCATGTTTTATCTACCGCTCTTTTTGAGTCAGAAAGTTTTAAAAATTGTGTTGTTTCAGGAGTGCTTCGCGGAACAGACGGCAGAAAAATGAGTAAAAGTTTTCAAAACTACCCTGATCCGAAAAAAGTTCTCAAAAAATACGGCGGCGACGCACTGCGGTTTGTTTTGATGAAAAGCCCTTTGATGATGGGCGTAACAGCAACGGCCAACATTATCGAGTCCGGATGTGAGGAAATGGTTAAAACGGTAACTATTCCCCTAACTAACTCTCTTCGTTTTTGGCAAATTTATAACGATTTACATCAAACACCAGAAAAATTAGATGAACAACCAAAGCATATTCTTGACAAATGGATTATTTCCAAAACCAACCGCTTTGTTAAAGAAATGGAAAATGAGCTCAACAACTATCACACTTCAAATGCAACTAATCTAATTGCCTTTTATATGGAAGACTTATCTACTTGGTATATTCGCCGATCGCGAAAAAGGTTTACCAATGGCAATAAAAAAGCTCTTTGGACATTAAAACATGTCCTGGTTTTGTTCGCCAAAGCTTGTGCCCCGATTATCCCCTTCATAACTGAACTTGTTTACCAAACCTTAAAATCTAAAGATGACCCAGACTCTATCCATCTTTGTTTTTGGCCTGAAATTGATGAAAAAACAATTGACAAAGATTTGGAAGAAAAGATGGCTGTTGTCAGAGAAATTGTTGGCCGGGGACATGCGATTAGAAAAGAAAAAGGAATTCGCGTCCGCCAGCCGTTAAAAATGCTCAAATGTTCAAATGTTCAAATGCTCAAAAGCGAAGACGAAGAACTAAAAGATTTAATAAAGCAGGAGTTGAATGTCAAGGAAGTTGAAATTATCACCCAAAAAGGCGATCTAAAAATCGAATTAGATACTCAAATCACGCCCCAATTGGAGGCAGAGGGTCAAGCCCGAGATTTAATCCGAGATATTCAACGCGCCCGGCGAAAAGCAGGATTAAATTTAAATGATAAAGTAATTATTCATGCGCCAACCTGGCCGAAAAATTTTGAGGAAAAAATTCTCATCGCTACCAACGCCCAAAAAATACTCCAAGCTGACGAATTAAAGGTCGAAAAAATTTAGCGGGAATGATGTTCAAACAACCTTTCACACTCCTCAAAAACACACTTTTCTTTACCAGAAAAGTGTGAACTCGGTCTTCCCTGACCGGCAACAACTAGACCGTAAAATTGCTGCCTTTCTTCTTTTACCCCCAGTCCACCTCGACAAGCTATATTTTTTGCATTTTCTGACAAATTTATATTGCCAAACTGTCTTCTAATTCTTAAGACAAATTTATCACCAGGAAATTTGGCCCTAAGTAAATATTCCCGCAAGTCTTCCAATCGCTCTATATTCATAACTTTGATATTATAATACAAAATTTAAGCTGTCGATCGCATATTTAGAATTTACTTCTCACAATTCTGACAAATCAAGGCTGGCAATAGCATCAGCTACTTTTAGGCAAAATAGTTCTCCACCGGGACCGGAAGGATGCAAATTATCGTTACCATTAATATATATTGGCTTACCCTCACCATAACGATCTTGAGAAGAATGATAAGCATTAGCCAAAGGGAAATTTTGCGAATCAGCAAAATTAACCATATTTTGTAAATATTCCTTGACTGTTTCCGACCGGACTAACCGCTCGGCCTGATTCCAGTTAATCCCGTCAATCCCCCGCCCGTAAACAGTTGAATTAGGCGCAATCGTCGCCGCCAAAACAATCTCGGTATCCGGTGACAGCAACTCGGTTTTAGTAATAATATCGCCGATCAACAGCCATTGTTTATCTAAACCTTCCTTGCCGTAACCAAAATTATTATAAGCAAAAGACTCTAAAACCAAAATATCCGGCTCAACAGATAATACTGCCGGATATTTACTTCCTAAATACTCATAATCATTAGTCAATCTTTCAACAGCATATTCCAAATCTGAAGCCCCGACACCGAAATTAAATAATTTAAATTTGGTTTTTGGAAAATAATTTTCTAAAACAGATTGCAATTGAGGCAAATCTGATTGTAAAACATCAATCATTGAATCACCCAAAACAGCAATGGTTAACTCCTTTTCTGGTTCAATTATATTTTCTGCCTTTAATTTTTCATCTACTGGTATAGGTTTTGGAGTTACAATTTCGTCATCTAGCAACCTTCTAAAATTGCTTATTTGTTTCTCTGGCTCAATCAATAACTCCCCAAATCGGCTTTGACTTTTAGCAACAAGAGGAGAGGCCAAAACAAATCCAGCTAAAAAAATAATCAGGTAAACAATTTTTTTCACAAATTCAGTGTAA
>CAZJMH010000045.1:0-2670 GCA_964547295.1 uncultured Gammaproteobacteria bacterium
CGCCGGTCTTTACATTTTTCCAAATAGACATCGCAAAATTCATGCCAGAAAAATTGGTAAATGTCTTCCAGGGCCTGCCCAAACCGGAACTTTTTCATTTGTCTATCAACCTTCTCAATAGTTTTATTTAATTTTTCAAGTATTTTTTTGTCGGCTTCAGTCACACCATCCGAGGAGTCACTTCGTAACACTTCGGAGGAGTGACTCAGCTGCATTTTTACAAATCGAGCCGCATTCCAGATTTTGTTGGAAAAATTTCGCATTGCACGGATTTTGTCATCGGATAAGGCAATATCAGAAGCCGGCGCCGTTCCGTAGATTAAAGCCATTCTTAACGAGTCTGCGCCATACTGGTCAGCAATTTTAATCGGGTCGATGACGTTTCCTTTTGACTTGCTCATTTTTTTGCCTTTGGCGTCCATTACCCGGGAGTGCATGTGGGCAGTATGAAAAGGAACTTCGTCAGCTAAATACAAACCAAACATAATCATTCTTGCCACCCAAAAGAAAAGAATATCCCACATTGTGTCCATTACTGACGTTGGATAAAAATACTTGAAATCTTCCGAGTCGGGATAACCGAGAGTGGTCAACGGCCATTGGCCTGAAGAAAACCAAGTGTCAAAAGTGTCGGTTTCCTGAAGAATATGCTGACCGCTGCATTTTGGGCAGGTGTCATACTGGTCAATTAAATAATCAGCATTAACAGGAGCGGTTATACTTTGAAGCCCGGATTTGATTTCTAGAAAAGAGTATTTTTTCTTTAGATCCTTATACTTGCCGTGAATTTTATCTCCTTTTTTATTTATAAAATTGATAACTATATCTGAGTTGCAGTCCAGGCAATACCAAGCGGTTATTCTTGGCCCCCAGACAATTTGACGGGAAATGTTCCAATCATAGATGTTTTCCATCCAGTTGAAATAATTTTTTTCGAACCTCTTGGGGACGATTTTTACTTTTCCGTCTTTCACTGCTTTTATTGCTTTTTCTGCCAGCGGCTTGATTTTGACATACCATTGCGGCATGAGCATTGGTTCAATGGTTGTCCCGCATCGGTAGCAAGTACCGATGGAATGGTTTATAGTTTCTTTTTTTACTAGCTTGTCCGTTTTTTCAAGGTCAGCAACAACTTTTTTTCTCGCCTGGTTTACATTTAGACCAAGATATTTTTCCGGAACATTGATCATTTTTCCTTGTTTGTCAACTAAACTAATTCTTTCCAGGTTGTGTTTTTCGCCGATAATATAATCTGTCTGGTCATGCCCCGGGGTGATTTTCAAAGCGCCGGTGCCGAATTCCTTTTCTACCAATTTGTCGGCTAGAATGGGTATTTCTTTGTCTATCAGCGGTATAACTGCCTTTTTGCCAATTAGACCTTTATAACGCTGGTCATCGGGGTTAACGGCAACAGCGACGTCGGCAAAAATTGTTTCCGGCCGGGTAGTGGCAATTTTAATTGATCCATAATTTAGGTAATAGAAATAATCCTCACGTTCTAGATGATTAACTTCCAAATCTGAAAAAGCAGTCCCGCATTCGGTGCAGTAGTTGACAATTCGGCCGTCGCGGTAGAGAAGATCGTCCCGGTGTAGTTTTTTAAAGGTGGAAATTACAGTTTCCAGTAAATCTTTATCTAAGGTAAACTTTTCTCTTGTCCAGTCAAGTGAAAATCCCAACTGCTTAAGCTGTTTTTTGGCAATTCCCTTATTTTCATCAACGTATTCGGAGATCATCTGATAAAGGGTTTCCCGGTCGTAATCAAACCGCGATTTGCCTTTTTCTTCAAGTTTTTTTTCAAAAACAAATTGGGTTTCTATACCAGCGTGGTCAAAACCGGGCAGATAAAGAGTTGGGTCACCAGCCATTCGGTGCCATCGGCAAAGAATATCTTCAACTACATACATTGCGTGGCCGGCATGAAGCGGGTCATTGGCGTTAGGCGGAGGAAGAAGAATGGTAAACGGTTTCCTATCCGGGTCAATTTTAGGTGTAAAATAGCCTTTGCTTTCCCATTTCTGGTAGATTTTTTCTTCAAATTTATTGTGGTCCCACTGTTTGTTCATAATTGGTATATTTTATCACAGGTTAAAATATAAATTGCTAACGCCCCGCAACTGCGGGGCTCATGGCTATATGGCTATATTGTTGTATGGAAATATGGAAACAATTTAGCAATGGAACAATGCCCCAAAGGGGTCAGCCTTTGGCTGATAACAATACTCCGAAGGAGTTCTACAAATATTTTTTAAAAAATTCCACATCTTTTTCAACAACCTCATCCCAGTTTTCTTTTAGGTTATGATTTGCTTCTGGATAGTAGTGATAATAGACGGTTTTGCCTCTCAACTGCATTTGATTAACAAAATCTTCCGACCATTTGGTCGGCACCCAGGTATCGGCACCGCCCTGGTGTATTTGGACAGGAGCATTGATTTTATTCCAGTAGTGGTCAATTGATAATCTTTCAGCGGAGAAATTTTGGCAAAAACTTTTGATTTGATTATAAAGTTTTTTTCCGTTTTCATCTAACTCCTCATATTTTCCCGTGTAATAAGTAATCCCGTCTGGGAATCCCTTTGTTACCGGCGCCCAAAGTGTGGTTGGGATGTTTTCGCCGGTGATTTCTAAAACCGATAAAGCGATTTGGCCGCCGTTGGAATGCCCCCA
>CAZJMH010000046.1:0-2457 GCA_964547295.1 uncultured Gammaproteobacteria bacterium
GCGCAGTTGAGGCCGGCGGTGCATCAGCAGTATTGTAATTTGGTTTAATTAAAACCACTTCTCCCGGATTGACAAACTTTTCAAACCCGCCTAATCGGCTGACCACTTTCTGTATTCTTTCTCCTACCAGCTGACCGCTTTTGTTTTTAACAACTATATTTTCAGACATACAATAGTTAGTTTAACATAAAAAGTTTTGATGGCACGGGACGCAGATCTGCGTCTTTTATGACGAAGATATAAGAACTAGGCAAAATTAATTCTTTCTGGTAATATTTAATTATTATGTCAAAAAAGCTTCAACCAAAACCCTATAAAGATGCCCAGAAAATCTGCACCATTCTTTCAATAATTGCTGGACTGGGAGTTATCATAGGCTTACTTCAAAATGCAGTTTTAATTACGATTATAACTTTACTGCCGGCAACGGTTTATGCTGTTTACCGGACAAAAGGCAAATCGACCAAAGCCGCTTCTTTGGGAATGCTTGTTGTTCTCAGCGCTGAACTGTTGCTAATTCTTTTTAATATTGATATTAACGTAGCTGAATTTATGCAGCAATCTCAAGGAACAATTGCCGGATACACCATTCCTTTTGCTAACTTACAAGTTTTGGCCCCGGCACTTCTCGCAATTTTGGCTGTTGTTTTAATTAAAAATACCTGGGGTCGATATACAACTTGGTTAGCAATTGTTAATTTGTTCGGTGCTTTTGCGATTGTTTATATCCTCGACCCAAATATTTTCTCGGAATTAATTCGCCTAGCTGTTCAAGAAGGAATGAAACAGATTAGGTAGAAAGCCAAAAATTCCCTTTACTTGTCTCTCAGCAGTAATTGCCTGATTTAACGCTTCACTTTGATCTTCTAAGGTTGTCATTGCCGCCTGAATACGGACCCGGATATCTTCTGTTGGTGCCTGATTGGAAAACTCCTCTAATTGATCTAGTCTCTGCCGGGTTTGTTTTAATTGATTTTCTAATCCCTCAACTGCCTGTCGGTCAGAGCCGAAAAAGAATCTCATTACACGACCGCGTGATTCTATTGCCCGGACATTTTCCTGAATTTGTTTCTGGGTCTGATTTTGTTCCATTGCCACTTGACGCACTTTCTGGCCAATTTCTGTATTTTCTAAATCTGGATCATTTAATAATTCTTGAACATATTGGCCAACCTCACTCGTCCGGGTTTGGATTGCTTGCGCTCCTTGGTAGCCTTGGCTTTCTCCTCGGCCAGGGGTAATCTCGTCCTCTTCTTCACTGATTTCAACTTGGTCAACTTTAACTTCTTTGCCCTGCTGAATTACAAATTCACTATTTTCTTCTCCTGCCCGGTTATCCATATTCATATTTTGGACAGCATAAATTTGGAAAGGAAGTGCAAATAAACTAAAAGCCAGAATAATTATCTTTGTCATTTCTATTATATTAAATATAGAAGAAATAAACTTAAAAGTCAAGTTAACTTTTTTAAAACCAGGTATAAGTTAAGGTCGTTGGTTTTACCGTCGGCTAAAAAATGGTCAATCAATTTTAAATTAACATTCTTAACCATTTTTTCCAATTCAACTTGATTTGAATGATGGCAATACCGAAACCGGCGCTGGCCCCGCTTCCAGTCTAATATATAATCGTTATTTTCCAGTTCTTTCTGGTCAATACCCACTTCTTTTGGTGGAACAATCTTTTCTTTAAACCTGGTTTTATCACCAAACTGCCAAAAAGTTATTACCAGTAAACCGCCGGTATTAAGATAATTGGCTAATTCCATTAATTTTTTCTGCCGAAGATTAAATGAAGGCAGATGATGAAACAAGCCGAAACAAGCAATTAAGTCAAATTTTTTTGATTTTAAATCTAGGCCTCGAAGAATATCTTTTTGAGTTAGATTATAATTAATCTTGGCTGAAGAGAGTTTTTCTTCTGCCTTGGTTAATAAGTCACGGCTGAAATCAATTCCAAAATAATTTATTTTCACCCCGGGTGATTTCTCGGCTAAAAACAAGCCGAAACGGCCGTTGCCGCAGCCGACATCCAAAACTTCAAGCTTGTTTTTTTGGGCAGTAATAACATTAACATAGGGAAGAAGCTTTTTCCATCCTGACCAATAATATGAACGTGATTGGCTGAACTGATCAGCAGTTTGATGATAAAAGTCTTTATTTAATTGGTTTAATTTTTTTATTGTTGATTTCTTCACCTTGCATTATCACAATATGATATTTTCTAGGGATGACGCTCGCCTACCACGCGCTCGCTTCGCCCTCAATGCACAAATAATAGACTGCCATTCTAAAGGCATAGTAGTGCATTTCGTGAACCATCCAGAAAATATCATTATTGTTAAAGATTAACTGCTAATTCGCTATAAGTTATAATTAGATATGAACAAAAATTTAATTTTATTACTAAAGGCACTGGAAAAAAACCGGCCGGTTGATAAAAAAAAGCTTTATCAA
>CAZJMH010000047.1:0-2402 GCA_964547295.1 uncultured Gammaproteobacteria bacterium
GCGACCTGCCGATTAACAGTCGGACGCTCTACCACTGAGCTACCGGGGATAAAAAATACAATTTAGAATCTAGAAACTAAAACAAACTAATATTTTAATGTGCCAAGCTTATTATACAACAGGAAGAATACGGACTAAAGTCCGCTACTACATAAACCTTAATTTAAAATCAAAATTGAAAAATTGAGTATGGCGGCGAAGGAGGTCCAAAGTAAATATGGAACGAGCAAATAACCGGCGGTGAGGTTAATTTTTTTGAACTGGATAATGTTTAGGATAATTAAAACAATTAGAGGAATAATATCGATTAATCCAAGCAGGGGCGAACGAAGGCCGAAAAATAAAACTGACCAGAGAATGTTTAAAATAAGCTGCACTCCAAAAATAATCAGCGCTTTTTTAACTCCAGGAGTTTCCAAACCTTTTTGCCAAACAAGATATAAAGAAATTCCCATTAATAAAAATAATAGTGTCCAGGCAGGGGCGAAAAGCCAACTTGGCGGAGTAAAACTTGGTTTGTTTATAGTTGGATACCAGTTTTTAACTGAAGAAATAGTAAATACCGAACCAATTAAACCAGCTAATTGAGGAATTATTATTGAAGCAACTAGTTTAAAGAATTTAATTTTCATTTATCCTTTATCCCAAGATAAAACCAGTTTAGCATTTTTTTGTGTCCTTGACAAAGGACAGTAATATCTGTTATAAAATAGACATGGCAGAGAAAAAGGAAGGAAACATTAACGCTGCCCTTACTTATTTGGTCGGTTGGATAACCGGATTAATTTTCTTGCTTACTGAAAAGGAAGATAAATTCATCCGATTTCATGCGGCTCAAAGTTTAGTAACTTTCGGAGCGTTAACCATAATCACTTTTGTGCCTCTTTTGGGGCAATTACTTGGTCTAATTCTTTGGCCACTCAGTCTTATCCTCTGGATAATCCTGATGGTCAAGGCATACAACAACGAGAAGTTCAAACTTCCCGTTATCGGCGATTTCGCTGAACAAGTAGAGTCAAAAATCGGCAAGTAATCTAAAAAACTCCGAATTAAACGGGTTGCTTGTCTAAGAAGCGTTATTAGCTGCTTCAATTCCAAGCAGAGTTTGGTCACGGAGAAATTGAAGTGCCGCTCCGCCGCCAGTGCTGACAAAGTCAAATTTATCCCAAAGATTAAGCAAAGATAAAATCTTATGAGTATCCCCTCCTGCTGCCAGCTTAAATACCGATAAGTCAGCAATAAAATTAGCGATTTCAAAGGTTCCTGCTGAATTTTCTTTTTCTTCAAAAGCACCTAATGGACCAGCCATGAAAATTGAGCCCGCCCCTTTGATTTGGTTTTTAAAGTCCTCAATGGATTGGCGGGATATGTCACGCTGGTTGGGAGAGAGATGGGCAACAATAACACTATTAACACTTTCGTCAAAACTCTCACCTCCAAGGTGAGCCGCAGGCGGAACGTCAAACGTTCCAGCCGCGTTTGACAGCGGCGCAACACCACCTTGGAGGTGCCTACGCTTCAAAATTAAAGGTAGTTTGCCGCCGATTAAAAGGGTGTCGGAAAGGTCAGCTAAAAAGGGAACATAGTCTAATTTTCCTTTTTTTGCCCCGCCTAAAACAATTACCAGAGGCTGATTAACCTGATTTTTTATTTTGGATAAATTATTTATTTCTTTTTCAAAATTAAGACCTAAAAAAAAGGGTAAATATTCGGGCAGACCAACTATTGAAGCGTGATTCCGATGGGAGGTGGCAAAAGATTCGTTGATATAAACATCAGCTAATGAGGCCAATTCCTGAGCAAATTTTTGGTCGTTGTCGGTTTCACCGGGATGGAAACGGAGGTTGTTGAGTAAAACTAATTCACTAGTCACACCTCGGAGGAGTCCCTCCGGAACACCATCCGAGGTGTAACTACGCTTAACTAAAAAGCTTCTTTTATAATTCCTTGAAAACCAGTCGGCAATTGGAACAAGGGATAATTTTTTATCCGGTTGTCCGCCGGGACGGCCGAGATGGCCGATCATGACTATCCTTTTCACGCCTGCCTGGTCAAGAAATTTTAGAGTCGGTAAAACTTGTTTTAACCGAAAGTCTTCGTCGACTTGTAATCGACCGTCTTTTTTAACTAAGTCAACGTCGCAGTCGATACGGACGAGAACAGTTTTATTTGAAAAATCGAAACTGGAATCGGACAAGAAATTATTCGCTTTGCTCATGATATTTCCGTAACACCTCGGAGGTGTAATTTAAAATCCTTCTGCTAAACCCAATAATGCTTTTTCCGGGTTATCGGCAGTGACAACACCAGAACTGACTAATACGCCTTCCGCCCCTAATTCAACTGACTTGGAAACATCTTCGCCGGTTTTTATGCCCGCCCCAATAATTAACCGGTGATCA
>CAZJMH010000048.1:0-2398 GCA_964547295.1 uncultured Gammaproteobacteria bacterium
CCGGCTTGCCGGTGACAAACTGAATATTGTAAGCCGAGGCGTCTTTTAAAACCATATTTTTGTCCAGCGCCTGTTTTTGAATCGCCAGAGTGGCCAAAGCGGCGTCTTTTAACTGGCTGAAAGACCATTCATAAGGGTAGGAAATAAATTCGACCTTTTCCGGCTGGATAATTTTGTAACTGATTTCCGGGTGATAGGGCTCGACTTTTACCTCCTGGTGGGGGATTAACAAATTTTTGTCAACTAGTGACTGGTAAAGCCCGGATTTGATCAGTAAATCAAAATCCTCTTGATAAGACTGATTGATTTGGCGGTATAAATTATTCTGCCGGTAAAAAATAAACCCGCTGGGATCACGAAACGACCCGGAGTCAAGATTTTTTTTCGGCCGTTGATTGGTCATTGTCATCAGATTTTTTCTTCTTTGATTTTATCAGTTACATCAAAAAATTCGTAATAATTAATGTAGTCACTATAATAACTTTTATCTTCAAGAATTTCAAAATCAGTTTCAAAATAGGTATTGAATATTAGTCTAAATGTGTTTACCGGGCTTATCTCTTCGTATAATTCATCATAGAAATAACCATTTTCATCGTCAGGTAAATAATAAGCATTTAATATACTCATTCTTTCCCTTATTCCAGATATTTTCTTTTCTGGAGGTCTTTCCCACTTATATGGATGTCCAAGAATTGTGCAGGGTCCATGGTCTGATTGTAAAATAATGATTGGCCGGGTATCGGATATAGAAATCAATTTAGCAATCGTCTCCTGGGTTTTATCGCTAATAAACTTAAGCTGGTTTAAATAATTCTCCTTATCTTCATAGACCTCTCCAATCATTTCTAACTTTGTTCTCGATGGTAAATTTCCTTTCTCATCAAATAAAAAAGGTGGATGGGGAGCAAGAAAATGAGCAATAACCAATGTCGGTTCTTTAATTTTGGGTATTTCCTTAATTTTTTCAAAGTTGTAAATTACTCTTTCTCTAGCATTGTCAGCAATATAGTTTTCAACAAAGGGAGAAAGCATTGTTGTTTTTAAAAATACCACATAAAACTCATTGGTGGGAAGGGAATATTCTCCTAATTTTATTAGTTGATCAACTCGTACGTTAATATCAGCATTTCTATTTTTACTTGTTGGTCCCCATCCTGAACTAAAGTTTATAAACTTGTAACCCCTCGATTTTAAAAAAGCAACAACTTCATTATTTTCTATCATCTGCAGCGGTATAGAGATATCATTTGATTTTTTTCCAATTTCATCTGTAAAATAGTTAACATACTCCATATTTAGTGTAGAAGAAAGTGAAAGAAAAGTGTGGGCATAATTACTTTTACTTTTTTCAGCAACAAAAAAGCCGGTATTGGTTAAAAAGTTGGGTAACTCATCTTCCGTATAATTGAAAACTTCGTCAAGTATATCGTCTCTTGCATAAGCGTCTAAAATTATATAATAAATATCAGGATAATTGGTATCAACCTGCGAAGCCATATGAGTTATCTCTTGACTGTTTTTATAATTCAGTTTAGTGCTTTCGTAGTAGATAATATTAATTAATTGGAATGCAACAAGTGAAAAAGTAATAATATTTAAAATTTTAGTAAACTTCTTACTCAATTTATTGTTCCTAGAGATTTTTAAAATGAAATATAATCCCAATAAAAAAGAACAAATACTTATGAAAAAAACAATCTTACTTGTGCTCATACCAAAACTTATTTTTGTTTTAAAATGTAGATATTCAAATAAATTACAAATATGTCCATAAGAGAAGAAAATAAAAGACGTCAGAAAAACAATTAGTGCGGCCTGAATTCTATTTTTTAGGATTATGCTAATCAAAATCCACGAAAGAATACTGAAAATACTAATGACCAGAATTAATACGATTAGTGTATTTTTTTCTGTTAATAACTGTTCCTTGTTATAATTAAAAAAAGACAGAACAGGAAACCAACCAATTAATAGTATGTAAAAAGGGTGGTGTGTTTTCATTAGTTATTTAACCCTAATTTTGCGATATATTAAGGTAAGTGATTATTTTCCTGGGACGCTTTTGTCAGATTTTCTTTGGGTGAATTCTTGAAACTTACTCTTAATTGCTTTCCAATAAGTTTTTACCAGGTATCCGCCGCCGACTGCCGCGCCGATAAGCACCTGGATAATAAAACTGCCGGTTCCCGGGTCAAGATATGCCTCTACCGGCCGGGGAGCAATCAGACCGCCAACAATAACCAAAAATACCATATAAAACCCTGATTTAAATTTCATAGATATATTTTAACATAAATTTTTAATAACCGACTGATGTCAGAATATTATGTTATAATAATTACTATGTTAAAAAACGAAAATCTAACCAGCCAGGTAAAAGAAGTAGTTTCTGAAG
>CAZJMH010000049.1:0-2396 GCA_964547295.1 uncultured Gammaproteobacteria bacterium
ATTTTCCGTGGACATCGTTTATTTGCTTCCGGTTTGCTTCATCTTTGAACTTAACCAAAATCTCTCCTTGAACAAAATCCGGTTTGCCTTCCGCTTGGGTAAAATTAGGTTCTCTCGTAAAACCGACAAGCCCGCCAATGAAGGCCAAACCTAAAATAAAGTAGATTATGTTTCGGCGCATATTTTTACTATGCCATAAACAGATAAAGATTTCAACTTAAATGTTCTAAAACAATCTCTGCTACTTTTCTTGCCGGTTTATCATCTACCTTAATTACTCTTTCTCCCTCAATCTCATTAGGTTGGGCATTAGTATGCCAAGTTTCCATTTCCTGATCGCTTATCTCTGTCCCCTTTCCTCTCTCCTGGTTTCTTTCAATTGCTTTTTCCAAGGGCAACTCTAAAAAGAAAGAATTAAACTTAATATCTTGTTTTTGACAAAACTTTTTTAACCACTCAAATAACCCTCCATTTTCATTAGCAGGAAGAATGCCCTCTAGAATTACTAAATAGCCGGCTTGTAGATATTCTTGAATTGCATAATTTAAAACCTGGTTTACTAAATGTTTATTATCTTCACCTGGACAAACTTGCCAATAAAAATAATCAGGGGTAAAAATAGCTACCCTTGTTGGCTTAAGTTTGTCTTGGATAATTCTGGCAACCGTGGATTTACCTGCTCCTGGCCGGCCGCGAATAATCACCAACTGTTTCATAAAATTATTTTAGCACTTTGTCATACTTTTCCTATGACAGCCAACGGCTCAACTGCCGTTCAATTATTTCTCTACCTTTTTAATCATCTGCCGATATTTACAATATTCGCATTCTGGATCAGCTTGAGGAATAGTCTCACTGTCCAAGCATTCTTTCATTTTATAAATTGTTGGCTCAACCCAGGAATCATCACCCTGATGAGTTAATATTTCTAATTCAAACTCTATTTTGGCATCAAAAACCCGGTTCCCTTTCAGCCCGTTAGCATAAACAAAATAAGCAGTATCAGAGACATCAAAATCATGCTGTCTGAAAATCCACTGGTACCACTCAACCTGTTTTTTATAACCCTGCTTATATTCATCTTCTAAAGAAATCTCTTTTGACGTGCTGGTTGATTTGTAATCAACAATATGAAGCTCATCATTAGAATTAACCCAGATATCATCAATAATCCCGCAAAGCTCAAAATTAGTCGCTTTGTGTAAAGTGCAAATCCCTTTATATTGATAATTATCATCACGCCAATCACCTAAATCCGGGTGGTCAAAAGGAAGGGCATCAATGCCGTATTCTTTCATCAACACATGTTTTTGGCCGTTTTCTCTTAATAAGTCAAATTCATTTTTAAGCAAGTGGTCAACTGCCGCATTCAAAGGCCAGCCGGGCATGCCGGGCCGGTCCAAACCAAGTCGGCGGTCCAAATAAAAGCATCGTGGGCATTCTAAAAAGCGCTCCATTCTAAATCTAGAGATTCGAAAGGGTTTATCTGATTCTGGATCATAACGGTATTTTTTACTCCTCTGTCTGTATTTATTCATTTTTAAGCTTGTTCGGCAACAAGCCAACCTTTATGCTTGGAGTGAATTACTCTACCCGTCCCAAGTGAATTTTTTTTCGCATTGGCTAAATTTTCGTCAGGTGTAGATTCGGTAAATGAAAAATTGCATCCGGGCTTTGTACACCTTACTCTTATCATAAAATTTTTCATTTCTCCTAATTCCTTAGATAATTGATAACCTGACTTCTCTGCTCGATCTTCCATAATAATCTATTTTACCACAGTCTAAATCCTTAAAATTAGACGCTCATCTTTTATTATGCTATTTTAAATTAATGCGCTTTTTAGTATTTGCCTGTTCATTCTTTATCGCTGGTCTTGGAGCTGAGCTTATCGGCTTTGGTATCTCAGCAGTCTTGATGTCACTTCTTCCGCTAATTCTTCCATTAACAATTACTATTCCTTTAGTTGCCATTATTTCGGTAATTGCCACCGGGATAGTTGCAATAAAAACAAAAACCCGTGAGCTGTCAAAATATTTAATTCCTCTTTTTATTGGTTCATTAATTGGTATTCCCTTGGGCATTTGGTTTTTGGGATTAGTTAGTAAAAAAGCTCTTTCCGTAAGTTTGGGAACAATCCTTATTATTTATGTTATTTACAACCTTATTAGTGATAAACAAGAATTAAAACTTGGAAAATTAGACCGATTCTTACTCGGCATCACTGCCGGTTTTTTTGGGGCTTCATTTAACATCAATGGACCGTTAATCGGATTAAGTACTTTATCTAATAAGAGTTTTTCCAAACACAAAAACAAAGACCTAGTTGCTACATACATGTCTATCACCGGTTTTTTTATTGTTGTCGGCCACGTAGTTTCCGGTCGGATAACCAC
>CAZJMH010000050.1:0-2378 GCA_964547295.1 uncultured Gammaproteobacteria bacterium
CCATAATATGCGATTTTGCGTATAAAATAGAAATAAATAAAATTTCATCTTCGTGGCAGGTGTTAAGAGAATTAACCACGCCGCCTGGCCTAAAGCTGCTTTAATCAGATCAAACTGTCAGGATAATGATACGATCGTATCATTATTTTGAAAAAATCCGGAATAAGCCTTGTATTCCAGAGCCGGGTTATTGATAACCGTGAATAATCAAGTTTCGAAAACTGCCGAGCTTTTAACTTGTAGAGAAAGTAAGGTTTGTTCTATTGTTCAGTAGTCGTTGGCTCAGGTGACAGAGAAGGTTCCAGTTCAGCTTCTGTTGACTCCGGTGTAATATCCTCTTCCAGTCCTTCTTCCAAGGCGGTTGTTCCTTCTTCTAAAGGCGGAGCAGCGTCTTCAGGAAGAACAATTGGTTCGTCAAGTTGAGACTCGGGTAAAGGTTCAGGCCGAGTAATTTCTTCTGTTTCTTCTGGTTCTTCAATTACCGGCTCCTCCAATTCCTCTAATTCTCTCTGCCATTCATCTAACTCTGCTTGAACTTGTTCAAAATCAGTTGAATCTCGGTCAACTAAACTAGCCGCCTGTTGTAATTGGCCGACTGCCTGCTGTAACTTATCTTGCCGCTTTGAAGCATGGGCCCAGTTATACCAAGCATTAGCATAATCAGGCTTAAGACTAACACCAACTTCAAACTGCCGCGCTGAATCTTCATATAATCCCAATCCAAATAATAATCCGCCGTAATCAATGCGCAAACGTGGGTTGACTGAATCTAATGCAATTGCCTGCTGGTAAGCAGATATTGCCCACTGGTCAGCCGCCTCAACTACGCCAACTAATTGCCGATAAACCAGGGCTAAATTTTCCCATCCAACTACATTCTGAGGTTCTAAGCTGACAGCCGCTTTTGCTTCATTTACTGCCTGGCTAATCAATTGCTGAAGCTGTTGGCTCTCTTCTTCTGTAAGCTGCTTATTTTGATCTTGAGCTTGAATAATAATATTTGTTGCTAAAGCCAAATTGGTTTGTGAAAATGAAGTCCGGTAAGTTTGTATAAACCTATTCTGGTTAATTGCTTTTAACTGCAAATCATAAGTTTCAGCCGCCCGGTTTTGAGAAGCAGCTTGAATTGCCCGATAAAATGTCATTTCCGGTAAAAATAAATTGTAAGTAAAATAGCCGATTAAAAGAGATAATATTATAAGTATTCCTGAAATAATAATTGGCGCGGCATTTTTATTTTTTTCACCAATTGCTAATTTAAATGCCCTTTTATTCCCTTTACCCCTGGCCAAAGCCAAGCCTAAATATAAAAGAAAAAGTGCAACCATATTCCCGGGAAAAACAAACAAAACAACCCAAGCGGCAATGAGAAAGTAGCTTAAGTCCACCTGTTTTTTAACCAACTTTAAGCTCCGAATGAATAATAATATAAAAATTGTCAAACCAAGAATTCCTAATTCCGCCCAAACTTGCAGCAGCCAGCTGTGAGATAACCCAAAACGTATATTCCAATTATCACCTTGGTTAAATTCACGCGGCCGGAAACGACTAAAAGCAGTATTGAAATTCTGAGGACCGACACCAAAAATAGGCCGGCGTTTAAACGCTTCAACCGAAGTTGCCCAAGACGAAAACCAATCAAGCAAAATCGGCTGCCCCTGAATAGTCCGATAAAGGCTAATTCCAGTTCCAACTAAAACTACCACAGTAATTATCGCCATCCACCATTGTTTTATTTCACCATGTTTGTTTATCATTTTAATTACCTGACTAACTAACAAAATGCTGACTAAAAATAAAAACTGGGTTAATATCAAGGGGCTAGTAAAAGATAACAAATTAACATATTTCACCCAAGGAGCGCTATAGGTCTCTGGTAATACAAAAAGAAGAATTGAGGCAATACTCAAAACCACAGCTGATCCCGCCAAGGGCATAAGAAAAGTTTTTATTTTATTTTTAATTTTTGTTTGACTAACTATAAAGTAAAAAATAGTAAGAGTAATTATTGTTCCCAAACCTAAGGGCTGAATTAAAGACCTTGATTTTACTCCCCGAGGCATAAAAAACCAAGAAGCTAGATTGGCAATTAAATATAAAATAACAAAAAAATCAAGCGGGGCAATCGAATAAGTTAGCTTTTCTTTTTTAACTAAAATTAATCCACCAAAAATTAAAAGAACTGCAACTGCAACTGCCAAGAAAAAGTTTTTGGCCATAAAAACCGGGTCGGATATTAAAGGAAAGAAAAATAACGGAAAAAAAAATGTAATAATAGAAATTATAATTGACATTTATACTATTATATCTTAACTGATTTCTCTAACAAATCAACCCTCACTTACCTAAACGCCGGTGGCGCTGTTGATAGTCGTAAA
>CAZJMH010000051.1:0-2330 GCA_964547295.1 uncultured Gammaproteobacteria bacterium
GCCACTAATAATATTCGAATAATTATGGCCTAAAATGAAGAAAATTAAAATAATTGTTTTTTTGGTAATTTTAGCCGGGCTCTTTTTGATAATCGGCATCCAGCTTGATAAAAAAATCAGAGAGTAGTCTTTGATATAATACTCCATGCCCCAAAAATCAGTTAACTAACCGGTGGTGTATGCAGTCAGCGGTCATATGCTGGTTGTTTTAGAAAAATTGAAATAAAAAAGGAGGTGGATAATTTTTGAGAAAAGAAAACCAGGAGTTTACCCAAGTTAAAGGTATTGAAAACGTTAAACGAGTTCCCAGTTTACGCTGTGCGGCAGAGGAGTTTGGTTTTAATTTCGAAATCATAACTGATGGAGGTGATAGGTATGAGTCTAGCGATGGAGAAATATTCAAACTTGAAGAGGGTCAAGTTGGTATTATGGTTGAAGGAAAGGTTGGTGAAAGAGGATTCCTTCCATTTTTCAACAGGGCGGAAGTAATTTATAAAAAAAATAATGGAGAAAAAGAAGATGAAAATTAAGTATGCCGAGAATGATGACCAGCGGAGCGGGGATTTTAATAAATTAATAAAGAGCCGCTACCCGGAGTTTACTGAGGAGGAAAATCCAGATTTAATTTTAGTTTCCGGCGGAGATGGTGCTCTTTTGCACGCAATTCAAAATTATAGTCATTATCAAGTTCCTTTTTTAGGCAGAAGTGCAGGGACTTTAAATTTTTTAATGAATAAATTTGAAGATGACAGTCAGATTATTGACAATTTAGTTAACGGCAAAATATCTTTGAATTATTTAAAAACAAAAGGGATTAAAGTGGGTTTTGAAGATGAAAGCGGTCAAAAACAAAGTTTAGGGATGGCGGTTAATGATGTTGTTTTTGGTTCATCCATTATGGGTTATCACAGTTTTCAGCTTAATTCCAAAGATTTTTCCTTCCGTAATTTTAAATTAAACGGAACTGGAATTTGTATCAGCACTGAATTGGGCAGTACAGCTTATAACTTTAATCTTGGCGGGCCGGTTTTGCCGTTGGGAAATAATTTGTGGACAGTAGTTGGAATAGCGACAAACAGGTATCTTAATGACATTTTAAAATCGCAGGAAATGCTGGTTGAGTGTATAAATGGTTCTTTTTATGTTTTTATTGATGGAATTAGAAAAAAAGAACTAAAAAAAGGTAACAAGCTTGTTTTAAATCAAGGTAATCAGGTCAAAATAGGCTTTTTGGATAAAAGTGCTTTTTTGAAAAAAAGAGTTGAGTTAATTTCCCGATATCGAAAATCATAGGTTTTGTTTGTTAATATTGAACCGCTATCGCTTGGGCTAAAGCTAAACTAGAACAGCTGGTTAAACTGAGAAGTATTTTAACAGGGGCCTTTTTGTCAACTATTTTTTTGGTATTACCGGAAAGAATAACTTTTGGCTGACCTTGGTCATTACGGATGATTTCAATTTCCTGAAAATAAATATATTTTAATCCTGAGTCGCTGATTGCTTTAAAAACAGCTTCTTTAGCAGTAAAAGTTGAAGCCAGACTTTCAACCCATTTATTTTTTTTAGCGTAATTAATTTCTTGGGGGGTATAAACTTTTTTTAAAAATGATTTTTCATTTTTACTGAGAATGTTTTTTAGTTTTTCAAGCTCTAATATATCCAGGCCAATGCCAACAATCATTGTTTAGAGTTTATCCATGAAGTTAAGAGGATAATTACTCCAATAATATCTTCTACTGAGGCACCGCGGGATAAATCGCTGACTGGTTGGCGAAAGCCTTGAAGAATAGGTCCGTAGGCCTTTGCTTTTGCCAATTGGTCAACGAGCTTGTATCCACAGTTAGCGGTGTTTAAATCTGGGAAGACCAAAACATTAGCTTTTCCGGCTACAGGGCCTAAATCTTCTTTAATTTTTCTTTTGGCGACTTGTTTATTAATTGCTGTGTCAACTTGAAATTCACCGTCGTAAAGTTCTGGTGACTGTTCTTGGGCAATTTTGACCGCTTTAGTCACTAAGTCAACTTTTTCATGATCGGCACTGCCTTTAGTAGAGAATGAAAGGAAGGCAACTTTAGGTTCCCAGCCAAAGAACTTTTTTGCGCTTTGGGCTGAACTGATTCCAATGTGGGCTAGTTCTTCACTAGTTGGTTCAATATTCATTGATGGGTCAGTGAAAATTATATTGCCCTTTTCTCCACCTTTAAAATTAGGGATTGACATTAAAAAAAAGCTGGAGGGAACCTTGATTTTTGGTTGTAACCCAATAAGTTCTTTCGAAATGGCAATCATTTGGCCGGATGTAAAAACACAACCGCCAATCATTCCTTGAG
>CAZJMH010000052.1:0-2287 GCA_964547295.1 uncultured Gammaproteobacteria bacterium
TCTAGCGGCGGTTCTTCAGGCGGCGGATTTGGCGGCGGCGGCGGCGGAAGCTGGTAAGATTTGACAACTTACATTTTTTGTTTTTTAATGAAAAGTAATGAGACTGGAAAGTTGTCGTCAATGTATTGAAACTCCAGAATTAGCTAGACAATGTCCTTTTTGTGGCTGGGTAGATAATGACGGGCAGTTTGGCCAGGTTGGTGTTTGTCATCGTTTATATGGCAGGGACGAAAGAATAATTATTAGTTATCCTAAAAGAATGTTTGATGATAATGATTTGGTTATTGGTCAAATTAGGCGTTCGTCTGAGAAAATTGGCTTCAATTACCGGCCTATATTTCCTTCTAGGACGGTAAGGGAAATAAGAAACAGAAATTATTAACTTTTTAATCTTTGCAAATAAATAAGTGGGAAAGTATACTAAGATTATGGAGAAAGTAAAAGAGTTAATTGCTGCGGCCTGTCAAGATTTGGGTATTGAAATTGATGTTTATGAGATCCATTTAGAGCATCCAGCCGATGAAAGTCATGGAGACTATGCGACGAACATTGCAATGGCCAAATTTGGAAAATTCAAATCCTCGAATCCTCAAATGTTCAAAAAAATAAAGTCGCCGATGGGGTTGGCTGAATTGATTGCCGAAAAATTACGAGGCACTAACCACCATCTACTAGCTACGGTGGAAGCAAAGCTTCCGGGCTTTATTAACTTTTGGTTGAAAAAAGACTATTTAATAGAGTTAGCCCTTGAATTGAACGAAGAAAAAAAAATTAAAAACAAACTTCAACATGTGGTTGGGGGTAAAAAAACAATGGTTATTGATTATTCGGCGCCGAATATTGCTAAGCCTTTTGGGGTTGGCCATTTGCGGTCAACCAATATCGGCCAGGCAGTTTACAACTTATATTCAATTTTAGGCTGGAAAACAATTGGTGATAACCATTTGGGCGATTGGGGAACGCAGTTTGGTAAGTTGATCGTGGCGATTAAAAAATGGTGGCCAGATAATTTGACCAACCTGACAATTGATGATTTAGAGGCACTTTATGTCAAGTTTCATCAGCAAGCCGAGGAAGATCCGGATTTGGAAGATGAAGCCAGAAAATGGTTTAAAAAATTAGAAGAGGGAGACAAGGAGGCTAAAGAAATTTGGCAGGTTTCTGTTGATATTAGTTTAAAAGAATTTAATCGCCTTTATGAACTACTTGGGGTTGAGATAGACGAGGCCTATGGGGAGTCTTTTTATCATTTTCAAGGCTGGATGGATAAAGTGATTTCCGATTTGGAAGAAAGGAAAATGTTAAGGCAGAGTCAAGGAGCAAAAGTGGTTGAAATTGACGGTTTTGAGACGCCGGCGATGGTTGCCAAGTCTGACGGAGCAACAACATATTTAACTCGAGATTTGGCAGCAGTTAAGTTTCGGGTCGAAAAATGGAACCCAGACTTAATTGTTTATGAGGTTGGTGGTGAACAAAAATTTCATTTTCAACAAGTTTTTAAGGCAGCTGAAAAACTTGGTTATATTTCAGCCGATAAATTAGTTCACCTTGCTCACGGGTTATTGCGAGTGAAAGGAGAAAAATTATCAACCCGAAAAGGTAAAACAATATATTTAGAGAAAGTGTTGAGTGAAGCAGTGAAACGGGCGGAAAAATTGGTTGAGAAAAGTCAAACTAGTAAGGATTTAACCAGCATGGAAAAACAAGAAATAGCTAAAGTAGTTGGTATCGGCGGTGTGAAATTCAATGATTTAAAGCAGGAGCCGGAAAAGAATATTGTTTTTGACTGGAACCGGATTTTATCAATGGAAGGCTACTCCGCACCGTATTTGCAATATACCTTTGCCAGAACACAGAGTGTTCTGGCGAAAACTAAAAGCTATAAGCTAAAAGCTAAAAGCTGCGAAATGAACGAGGAAGAGTATGCCCTCCTCCGAGTGTTTTATCAATTTCCCGAAATAATCATTTCTGCCGCCGAAAATTTTGGGCCGCATTTGGTTTGCCAGTATCTTTTTGATCTTGCCCAGAAATTTAATCTCTTTTATCAAAAACATCGGATTTTAGATGCGAAGTTACTCCTCGGACGGTGTTCCGAAGGGGCTCCTCCGAGGTGTGACGAAGCAAGAGACGAAGTCGAGAATTTTCGGCTTTTTCTAACTCAAACAACAGCCTCAATTCTCAAAACCGGTTTGGAAATACTTGGAATAAAAACCATTGACCAGATGTAAATCAGTATTTTTTATTATCGGATTTGGTATAATTAATTATGGTGACTACTGATGGCGAA
>CAZJMH010000053.1:0-736 GCA_964547295.1 uncultured Gammaproteobacteria bacterium
GATCTTGAAGATCGTTTGGATGACGCTATAGACCTAATAATGGTCTGTGGTCAGATTCCTGAGCTACAGCATAAGCTGGAAGAGCTCAAGACTCTACTCGATATGTAAATAAGGGAAGGCGAAAGCCTTCCTTTTTTTTAATTATATATATCTTATTTAAAAGGAGAAAGACATGATTTTAGGTAGATTAAACGTAGGGGATTCAAGAGACTATGTACACTTCTTAGAAGTATGCGAATTCATAGGTCTTGACTATGAAGATGGAATGGAGGTGAAGAAACGAGGATATTCACCTACATCAGGTAGCTATGAATCATACTACCAAGGAGAAGAACTATCTAGTTTTGACTTCAGAACAACTGAAGACATATGACATAATGTTAGACAACGGTTATAAAGTATCAAAGCTATCTAGCTATATGATACACTTGCATTACTAGTTTCTTTTTTTTTAATTTTATATATATCTCTCTTAAAAGGATCGACATGAAAGCAATTCATGAAGTATACGTACCAGCATTTGGTTTAGAACTATTAGTTCTTCCAGCACATAAGACTATGTTTAAGGCTCATATGAACGAGCTAGGCATCAAGTTCTTCTTCACAGACATGCATGACATCGAAGACTTGGCAGAAGAATTCAAGGATCTAGAAATAGATATAACACTTGTTATGTCCGGTGAATATGTATATGATCTGTATAATATGATCACGTTGAATCAACGTAGATCTATTG
>CAZJMH010000053.1:746-2199 GCA_964547295.1 uncultured Gammaproteobacteria bacterium
AGATTGCAATTACAAGAAAAGAAATGAACACATATAAGGTTCAAAGTACTGATTTCACTTTACTCAGTACACAATATGACGAAATAAATAAGGAGTTCAAATGAGAAACTATAAGTACCAAGTGGTACAAGACGGAATGGTCAAGTATAGGGTTGATTCACAACTACGTGCATCTCAACTAGCTAGATACATGAAAAAGGATAAACCTAATTCATTAGTAACACTAGAGGCTCCAAATGGATATGTTATTACGTTAGAATAATATATCAAGAAAAAAGGCTGAATGTGAATCTGTATCAGAAATTAGTTAATTGCAAAGGGAATATAAAAGAGATTAACAAGGTCTTGGAAGAATGTCCAGGACATGGTACAGAATTCACATTCGAAGAAATAGCAAACATAATGCACATCACAGAGAAAGAAGCCAAAAGACTACAGCACGTAGCTATAATTAAACTACGTAACTGGAGAAAGGCTTATTCATGTGAACAAATCAACGACTTATTAGTCTATATGAAAGAAGGAGTAACAGATGAAGGGGAATTCATTTAGTCATCAACTAGTTATACTCATGCTTATTGTAGTCTCCGCAACACTAGTATGGTATACATCAGAAACTGTCAATAACCTTTTTGATGAGAATAGAAAGCTAAAGCAAGAAAATGGTAGATTGAAACAACAACTAAAGTCTCCTCAGGTTGTTGAAGTAGAAACACCATCAAACTGTGAAAACAAAGAACTAGATATTATAGCTTTAGATCTTGATGAATCGTATCCTCATCTGACACAGGATCAAAAAGAACAGATATATATGGGTGTAATCGAAGCATCTAATTTATATAATATTCACCCAATGGTCCTTTACTCCTTGCTCCATGTAGAATCTAGTATGAGATTCTGGATAGAACATCCAATATCTACTGTAGAAATAAATGGAAAAAAGACGAAAGCACAAGCAGTAGGCTTAGGTGGTGTTATGTGGGAATGGTGGTCAGATATACTTAAAGAGAAAGACGTTGCTCAGAAGAGATCAGAACTGTTTTTAATACAAACTAATATTATGGCATCCGCAACAATTTATAATGAGCTCTACGTACGTCCCATGCATCCTAAAGCACATAATCAGGATGAAAGTGCTATGATCAGATACTTCGGAGGAGGATATAGATCATACTTTGAAAAAATAGATGCTCACATAGCTAAACTATACAAAAAATCACTATATAGAAAGGAATAGGAATGGATAAGTTTGATATAGCATTTATTCAAACAGCTCACGTCTTTTCAAATCTATCTCATTGTACTAGATTAAAAGTAGGAGCAGTATTGGCTAAAGATAGGAGAATCATAGCATGTGGATACAACGGTACATTACCGGGAACTCCAAATGACTGTGAGAATGATGGTGTTACGTCTCCATTTGTACTTCATGCAGAACAAAACCTATTAACAT
>CAZJMH010000054.1:0-2106 GCA_964547295.1 uncultured Gammaproteobacteria bacterium
GCTTTGTGGTTGAAATCAGAAAAGGAAATGACCGGGTAGAAATTAAATCCAATATTGAGTTTATTGAGGCGGTTGAAAATTGGTTAGGAGAGGAAATTACTTTGATAACTCAGGCAGGCGATGAGTATGTAATAAAGCCAAGAGAAAATCCGCCAGCAGACCAAGGGCCGTTGGGAGTGATAGTTAGGGATAGTCAATTAGTTAAAGAGCCGCTCTATATTCGTATACCTGAGGGAATTTGGCTGGGAATAAAAGATGGTGTTTTTTGGGGCTGGGAAATTATCCGTGGGTTGGCAATTATGATTGGTGATTTACTTAAGGGTAAGCCGCCTGAGGATGTTGCTGGGCCGGTTGGAATATATAAAGTATCAAGTGCAATTTTGACTGAAAGTGGCTTATTGGCAGTAGTTCACTTTTTTGCTGTTGTTTCAATTAATTTGGCAGTGATAAATATCCTTCCAATTCCTGGAACTGACGGTTGGCATGCCGGAATATTGGGGTTTGAAGCCCTTCGAGGAAAGCCGATTACTGAGAAAACAAAAATAAAAATTAATCAAGCGGCAATGATTTTTATTTTAGTTTTATCAGCCCTGATTATCGTTTCAGATATTCGTCGGTTTATTTTGTAGGAACACCCCCTACATTCGTATCCATTCCAATAAAACAGCGGAATTGGGTGGAAGGAGAAGTTTTTTGGTTAAACTGGTTGTGTTAATTTCTTCGCGTTTGGCTAGTGTTTGTTCCGGGAATCGAGTTTGGCGGAATAGATAACTACCGGGCTGAATATTTTCTAAAGTAATCGGTGGTGATTCATAATGGTTGTTTCTTGGGTCATAGTTAACAACCAGAACTTGGATTTTATTGTTTTTTCGCGTAGCTACTGCTGATACCCAGGAACCCTCTCCGGATAAAGACAAACGGCTGCCTTCTAACTGGTTTAAAAATTGATAGGCACGATACCTGGGCTTTAAACTTATCCCGTGGTTTTGATGAGTGATCAACCCCCATCGGCCCCAATATTTTTCTCCGGTTGACGATGGGCCGTCTTTAAGTTCGAAACTAAATACCCGGTGAACTTTGCCCAGCAGTCTGGTCATTCCTGCTAAAGTGTGGATTGCCCCTAGCCGGTTGTCGTACCAGGAAGAATTTTCCGAATCCGGACCAAATTCTGTGATGATCCTTTCCACTAAAAAATAATTGCCGTAATCGGTTAATATTTGATTAATTTTTTCAAAATCATTTAAATAGTCATCAATATTTTTTGAATAGCGATGCCAGGAAACAAAATCTATTCTTAATTTGTTTTCGTAACAGTAGTCAAATAAAGCCTTTATCCAATTAGGGTAAAAGCCGCTAGTTGCCGGCCCGCCGATTTTAAATTGATTGACGTTCGAAACCTCCTGGGCTGCTTTAACAGTGTGATAATAAAGGTGGAGATAGTTGGGTTTTTTGCCGTAATGCCAATTGCCAAACAAGTCTGGTTCGTTCCAAACCTCATAATAAATATTTGGGACGTTAAATCCATTTTTCCCGGAATAACGCGAAATAGTTGTTTTGACCAAATTTGACCAATCCGACCAGTTAACCGGAAGTGAAGTTATATTGCCGTCAACAGCTATCTGCGGATGCATATAAGATAGGGAAAACATCGGTATTGCTCCGGTGTCGAGAATAGTTTGAACAATAGCGTCTAGTTTTGAAAAATCATAGGCTTGGCCGCGAATTTCAACATAATAATCAAAGACATGGTCAATGCGGATTATTTCCGGGTTAAGATCTCTTACCTCATTTTTTATCGGGGAGATCATGTCTTTTGGCTCTTCACCTCCCTGAGAAAAGTTTTGCCATAGGCTTTTATGAATCAAAGACCCAGATTTTGAAACATCGATTTTAATATTTGCCTTCTTGCCAAACGCCGCCCGGCGAAGGTCCTGGTTTTGGAATACAGCGTATAAAGTTAAGGGAATAAGGAGAAGAACAACTAGCATAGTTGGTAATTTGCTCATATTCATATACTATTATATATAGAGGATTATTATGGTTTTGTCTATTGGAATTATAAAAGATTAACTCTTGACAAAGGTAATTCTTTTGATGTAGAGTGAG
>CAZJMH010000055.1:0-2039 GCA_964547295.1 uncultured Gammaproteobacteria bacterium
AATTACGGTCGAGGAGCTCGTGAGTCAAACCTGCCGAGCCGAGTATGGGATCATCGTCTCGGTGGTAGCACGTACGAGTTGCTCGCGCGCTGGCCGGACGAGCGGCTTGCGGACGTTCACCGCGTCCTCTACCTCATCTTCTCGCAGGGATATCACGCTTCCGGCGCGACAGAGCTGACTCAGAGTGAGCTATGCGAGGAAGCAATACGGCTCAATCGGTGTCGGATCGACCCGTTTTCGCACATAAGCCATTTAGGCTGTGAGATTTAGTTGTATTTCTGCTGTAACGTCGGCCGGTGCTACCGGTGACTGTGGTCGAGAGGGACCACGGGCTCGGTAGGTCATGACTTAAGTGCACAGACCTACTATCTGAAGCGGTAAGCCCGATTTGCCAGTAAGTATCAGCGTGAGCACGACAATCTCTTCGCTTCGGGATTGCTTGTGATTTCAGAGCAGTCTAACAGCCAGGAAGCACGGCCGAGGAGGCGTACGCTGCCAACCAGGCACCGCGCGCACAATGAGCCTACCCGCCGCTTGAGACGAAAACACAGCAGCCTACTACTCTGTCGCGATCGACTGGTCCCTACCCCAATTTGATCCCCATCGGTTCAGCTGAATACACCCTCGAAATGCATTCCTTGCCGTGTTTTGCGAACCTTTTCTTGACGGAATCTGCCAACTTCTGCAAGCATCACTTCAGATGTCGTCAAGAAGCGTCGGGGCACAGGCGTTACCTGAGAACGATCGGGTGGACCGGTCCGTATTACGCGAACCATTCGGTGAAACCAAAGGTGCTACGGCCCCGCACAACGCTGGGTGAAATGGAACATTGATGCCGGTGGTATGCTGTTATGCGTTGCGAAGCAACTCACAATTTTGGCATGACCGGTGGCCACTACGTGCACCCTCGATCTGCAGCCAATACCTGCTTGGGCAACTGCTTTCCGACCTATTCTCAGAGGAGGGACAGAGTGAAATATCCAATCGTTCGCACGGCGGGACTTGTTGTTGTGATAGTCATATCGCAATTCACCGTTAATACCTCAGCGGCATCGGACACGGCGGACTACACTGGATCGGTGGCGGTGACCGTGGGAGCCGACCTCAACAACCCGGAAGCGTATGAATGGAACATAAACGGTCAGCTTCACAGCGGCGCATCCATAATTTCGGCAAGTACGTCTTCTGAGGTAGCGTCGGCACCATCTTACGCAATCGGCGACACCGGCCCTGCTGGTGGGGTGATCTTTTATGACGACGAAGCTGACGGCACCGACGACATTGCCGAGGCGCGCTATCTGGAAGCGGCACCGAGTGACATCGACGTCTCTGGAGATTACGCCCACGTTTGGGGTGGATTCGGAACTGCAGTTGGTTCGTCTGCGCAGGGTACGGCAATCGGCACCGGAGAGGCAAACACTGCGGCAATCGTGGCAGCGTATGGTGCGAGCGACCCGTACGACGACACCGGCGACTACGCGGCGCGCCTCGCGGATCAATACGCATACGGTGGATACACCGACTGGTTCCTGCCGAGTCAGGATGAGTTAGACCTGATGTACCAGAACAGAAATGTCATTGGAGATTTTGCTTCCGACTGGTACTGGTCCTCTTCAGAGGACGGTGCGGACACCGCGTGGAGTCAGGACTTCGGCACTGGCCGTCAGTACGTCAGCAACGCGGGTGACACAAGTGACCGGGTTCGGGCTGTCCGGGCTTTCTAACTATTTGAATATTTACCTACTTTTCTTCCTCGGAAGGGGGTTACCGGAGGCCAGTGGCCCACGGCTGAAGGCGAACTGAGTATCGCGCTGTACTGCGCGTGCGGTGCATCAAGAAAGGTCTGGGCTTATCGTGCTGTTGTTCGAGGAGGTGCGGGAAATCTCCACGTAAGTCCGCAATCTGAGTATCTTTTCGCCGGTTGACGCGGGTGGTGTAGTCCGCCGTTGTTGCCGATTCGGGGGTAAGGTCAAAGGATGCAGATACCGAGAGGTGGCTCCATGAGGCGAAGGGGAAGCGTGTGGTTTCTTGTCTGTATG
>CAZJMH010000056.1:0-2016 GCA_964547295.1 uncultured Gammaproteobacteria bacterium
GACCATTTCCAATTTCGGCTCAAAAAATCGTCAATTTTTATTGATGACATGGCAATTCTAGTTGGCCCGATTCCGTCAAAAGCAGTGTAGCAAATATAAAGCCGGTCTCCGATTTTGGTTATCCGCGGGTCTTCACACCCGGAATAAGCACCCGGCTTTTTCTTTTTTTCTTCATTAATTCGGGGAACATAAATTGGCCGAGGGTATCTTTCTGATATTGTAAATCCATCTTCACTAACTGCGTAGCCAAAGGTAGAAGTATTATTTTTTGCCATTGCCCGATAAAGAATATGAACTTTATTGTCCAAATATATGGCGGCTGGATTAAAAGTTAACTTTGCTTCCCATTCATGTTCTGGAATTGGGGTAATTATTGGATTTCTAACGTATCGTTTAAGTCTAATCATTAGTTAATTCCTCAAGTAAATTATTTAATGAGCAAGTGGCTAAACAGCAGTGAGTGTCGGCTCCGCCGTAATAAATATAAAGCTCGTTATTTTTAACTATTTCACCACTGGGAAAAACCACCTCGGGGACAACTCCTTCCCTCTCATATTTTTCTTCAGGTAATAATAAAGGAAAATTTGACCGCCCAATTACTTGTTTGGGATTTTTGGGGTCTAAAAGGGCGGCCTCAATATTAAATATTCTTTTTTCTTCATTAAAATAGTTATTGATATAAGAATAGATTAATAACCAGCCCTTTTCTGTTTTGATTGGCGGCGCACCAACTTCAACGTGGTCTTGGGGTCTCCTGATTAAGCGTAAAGTGTGTGTTTCTATTTCATCTAACCATTTAAACCAATAATCCTTGTTCCAAATATCGCTAATCTTTTTAAACTCTGCTGTTGCCACATTTACTGGGGGCTGGTCAGTTTGGGCGCTTAAAATAGCGAATATTTTTCCGTTTATTCTTTCCGGAAAGAGCGCCATTGCTTTTGCATTAAATGGTGTAACTAGATGTTTGGAGGTAATTTTTTTCAGGTCTGGAGATATTGCTAGACCAACTTTAATTGAATATCTATTAGGCGGGAAATCGGAAAGTGTAGTATAAAAAATATAATACTTATTTTCAAAACAGGTTACTCTTGGGTCTTCACAGCCAAATTTTTCCCATTCTTCTTCTGGCTTTATAAATTGGTGGCGCTGGCTAAAACTGGTTTCGCACGTTCCTGAGGCAATACCAATAGTTGAAAGGTCAATCATTTTACCGTGGTATTCTTGAGTATGCGCTAAAGCTCGGTAAATAAGATAAGTGTTTTGGCCTTGACTTACTAGACAACCGTTGTAAGTTGCTTTTGCCTCCCAATCGTGGTCGAGGTTAGGTGATAGAATTGGATTTTTAGGATGTCGAATTACGTCAATCATAGACTCAGCTTACCTTATTCCATTGATGAAGACAAGTTTCGTTTTGATTTTTTAGTGAATTAAGTAATTTTTCAATTTCGATATAAGCTACACAGCTGACAGTGTCCGCCCCGCCGTAGTAAACCAATAATTTTTTTTCTTTGACAGCTGCACCGCAAGTGTAAACGACGCCGCCTTTAAACCCCTGGTTTTCATAGTCCATGTCTGGTTCAAGGAGTGGGTTATTTGTTCGGTATTTTATTTTTGTTGGGTCGTTAGTATCTAAAACCATTGCTCCTATTTTATATCTTCCAGGATCATGGTTATCCATGGCATGATAAAAAATAAGCCAACCCTCATTTGTTTTTATCGGCGGTGGTCCGACTCCCCTCATCCAGTTGTCCCAATGATTTTTTCTTCCGGACGGCGAATAATAACTTTTGATTGGGCTGTTATTTTTAAAGTTTAAGTCTTCAAAATGATTAACTAGTATTTCAGGTGATAAGCTGTGTAAAATAGCATACTTCCCATTTATTTTCTCTGGGAATAGTGCCCAGTTTTTGTGGATTTCACCTTTGGGTGAAAGCATAATTGGTTCTGCCCAATTCCAATTTTGATTTTTTAAATCACTGATTTTTATTGAAGTTAGAGCTACACCTGGTGGCTCAG
>CAZJMH010000057.1:0-1948 GCA_964547295.1 uncultured Gammaproteobacteria bacterium
AAAAACCACTCCCAAAAAGAAAAATAATGATATTTTTTTCATGACTTTAATTTTAGCATGATCAGTCATAAAACAAGAGGCTATTTTACTTAATACTTAATACTCGATACTAACTACTTCTCTTTCTCCACCACCAAAGAAGAAGACCTATTGGCAGCCAAAGAGGTGCATAGACACCAACCCAAATCACGCTTCGACCAATTTTTCTAAAAGTCAAGACTAAGGACCGAACCGCTTGTTTAAAAACAACCTTCGGTCGAAAAGCTTCTCCTTGGGGGGCATACGGCAAAGACCACTCATCTGTAGATAAATAAACAGTAATCTTGGCATTTTCAGCTGTTTTCTCTAAATACTCCTGCCGGCCGACTAGATTATCAATTTGGGTTTGAAGATTAATCAACTCACGCTGAACATTTAAAATATCCTCCACTTCACTAGCATCATCTAAAATTTCCTCAAATTTAGATTTTGTTTTCTCTAAAGTTGCTAAACGCTCTTCAATATCAATGTATTCATCAGTTACATCACGACCTGATAGGTTTTCAGAACTTACTTTTATTGATAACCCCCTTAGATAATCAAGTGTTGGCCGTAATTCTTCACTTGGCACCCGGACTACAATTGTTCCAAAAGCCACTTCCTCGGGCCGGGTAATTGACGAAGAAACCATATATCCACCCATTTCCTGAACATAGTTGAGAATCTGGTCTGATTTCTGGCGGACATTGTCAACAACTAATGAAATATTCGAGTGTTCAACAACCATTCGGCTGTCAACATTTACCTGAGGTGCTTTTTCTCCAATTGACGTCAGGAAATCTCCTGCTTCTCTTGAACCAAGAGGAGAAAATGAAGGCGATTTAATCCCATAAGATTCTTCTGTTTGATAAAACGGTATTTGTGCTTGACGCCTTGACAAAAAAAGATAACCGATAACCAAAAGTAAAACAAAAACTAATTTATTTTTCTTTAGCCAACTAAAAATTTTATCCATTTCTAACCTTATTTAACTCTCCTTTTTGTCTTTTGTCAACTTGGTAAGTGTCCAACCAGCGACAAATCCACCGACGTGGGCAAAAAAAGCAACCCCGCCCATATCAGCAGTCATAACTGCTAAAGACGTAATTCCAGTAAGCAACTGAAATAAAAACCAATAAAAAAGCATAAAATAAGCCGGCAAGCTAATCATTCGGACAAAAAAACCGAAAATAAAAAGAACATCGATTTTTCTCCTTGGGAAAAGAACTAGGTATCCTCCCATAACTCCGGCAATCGCTCCTGAAGCACCAAGCATTGGGATCTGAGAGTTGGGAGAAACCAAGATTTGCAAACCCGCCGCCGCTAACCCACAACCAATGTAAAAAATTAAATATCTTAAATGGCCAAAAGTATCTTCTAAATTATCGCCAAAAATATTCAGAAAAAGCATATTGGAAAAAAGATGTCCCAGACCGCCATGAAGAAATAATGAAGTAAATAAACTAATCAAATTTTTTCCGTCAATTATTTGAGCAGGAATAATTGAGTAAGTGTAAACAAATTTTTCTAACGCCGCTGGTGATAAGCCAAACATATAAACTGCCACACCAACATTAACGGCAATTAAAAGATAAGTAACAATTGGCGTCCGGCCTGACGGAGTGTGGTCACGAATTGGTATCATGAAGTATTATACCAGTCTAAACAACAAAATTTATCAACTCGCCAGAAATAAAAATGGTCTTTTTAATTTCCCTGCCTTGTAAATGTTTGACCACGTTAGGATTTTCTTTCGCTTTTTTTATTACATTAACCTTCTGCCTTGAGGCTTCAGCATCTAGCCTTACGATACCTCGTAATTTTCCATTCACCTGCACTGGGATTTCAACCTCTTCTGGCTGGAGATACTTTTCTTCATATTCCGGCCATGGGGCTCTGTGTACAGAGCCATAGCTTTTAGCTTTTAACT
>CAZJMH010000058.1:0-1883 GCA_964547295.1 uncultured Gammaproteobacteria bacterium
TAATTTTACCCTTTTTTAAATAACGCTGAATCTTATTATAAGTGCTCCATAAACCTTTAGCCCGACCGTATACCTTACCATATTTTATTTCTCTACTGTTTAGCTCTCTTTTAATTTTTTCTTTTAATTCTCTAACTAAATCTTTGCGCCTATTTTTATCAGATTTTAATTCTTTGGTTAACCATTGATAATCATCAGGAAACAAAACTTCAAAGGCCTTATCATCCAATTCACGCTTATAAGCACCTAAACCAGCATATTCAGCCAAGGGTGAATAAAGATGAAAAACGCGTTTGGCATAGCGTTTCTGATTCTCTTTAGGTAAAAATTCCAAAGTCCTGGCATTATGCAATTTATCTGATAAACGAATTATTAATACTCGAACATCCTCAATTGAAGCAAGTAAAAATTTTCTAAACTCATCAATTGATTCCTGATGTATCGGGAACTTGCGAGCTGCCTGCCGAAAACTATTTACACCATTAACCAAAAGGGCAACATCCAAACCAAACTTATTTTCAATTTCTTCCAATTGAACTTCTGCTTTGCACTCATCAAGAACGTCATGAATTAAGGCGGCAACGATTGAATCTTCATCCAAATTTAAGTCGGCAATCAACTCTGCCACAGATAAAGGGTGAGTTATAAACGGCTGGCCAGAAAGCCTTTTTTGGCCCTGGTGAGCTTCTTGGGCAAAATGATAAGCCGATTCTATTCGATCCAAGTCTGCCCCAGGATTATATTCGGATATTTTTTTTTGCAATGATAATAAATTTTTGTTTAAGGTCATAGTTTACTCACCCGGCTTTTATATTTTACCATTACTTCTTGATTTTTGTCATTTGGGTGAAAAGCAATTAAACCAGGTTTTGTAATTTCCGTTGTTTTTCTTTTTTTCATCCACCACAACTGGATTTTATAAAACAACTTTTCAACTATAGTTCTGGATCCAGAATTATAGTTGAAGTTTTCGAGGTTTGAGATGTTGAATTTTTTTGCGTTAGGCAGATATTTCTTTATCCATTGATTAGCTAATAAAAACCTTTGATAAATTTCGTTTTTATTAACCAATGATTTAAGCTGAATAATTTCGTGAGCAATAAATAAATTATGGTCAAAAATATCCAGACAGCTAGAATCAACAAATAAATTTAGGCATATCTTATCCTCAGTTTTTTTATCATTTGGCCACCGGCGGCGGCCGCTAATCCCAATAATTATTGTTACCAATAATCTGGCTGTCCATAACCAGCCAGGAGAAGTAATTATCAGCAAGTCAATGTCATCTTCTTTTTGGGCATTACCAGCAGCAACGCTCCCAGTCACGCCAACAAACTTTACCAATGGCAGACGTTTAATAATTGCTGCTGTTTTTTCAGCGATTTCTAATTTTTGACGGCAATACTTTTCCCTTTTTCGGCGTAATTCAACTATTTTTTTCCGCCCGGGAAGAAAATAATACTTCTCCTGCTTTTCTATCCTACCCCGCCAAACAAGATCTTCTAAAGTTGTCCCTAGTTCTGTAGGGACAAAACCCGGTGTTTGTCCTGTGCGATCACATTGGCTTACCCCTACAATTAATTTTTTTCGCAACTCTTCTGCAGTCAGCGGGTAATCAAAAATATCAGCGTAGATAAGAGTTTTTAATATATTTTTTTTCATAACCTTCTAACAATGAGTGAGCCTTAACGAACGACTCTTCTATTTTGCCAGGCCTGCTTCAAAGTCCAAACATCAGCATAATCAAGATCAGCTCCTGTCGGTAAACCCTGACCAAGCCGCGAAATTACAATAGCTTTTAACTTTGAACTTTTAGTTTTTAGTTTATTAATCCTGCGGCTAATGTAATTTGCTGTTGCCTCTCCCTCCATTGTCGGGTTTGT
>CAZJMH010000059.1:0-1794 GCA_964547295.1 uncultured Gammaproteobacteria bacterium
GCGGCAAAAACAGCCAAGTTTTTTGTCCATTGATATGGGCGCATAGAAATAATTAGCTGGCCAAAAAATTTTTTAATACCTTCCATTGGTTACATTTTAACTGACAAAAATGTTTTAAACAAGGAAAAAAATAAAAACGATAGACGGCAACAAGCTACTTGCTTAAAACTGTTCCTGCAACTTGTTCGCCAAGTTTTATCGAATAGTTCACGCCCCTATCCCAAGGAAAAATATGATTTGAGGTCGCCCAATATAACTGCTGCGGAATCAGTTCAATTTCAGGTTTTAACTGAGAATAATTTTGTGGAATTATCGGTTGAGCATTTTGATATTTAAATAATCGGTAATCAATTAAATAATTTTCAAAGGAAGGATTTAAACGCCTTAAATAAGGTGAGAAGTTTTTAAAAACTTGTTTTTTATCTTGATTAAAAATAGAATTATTCTTAGGGTAATATCCACCAACATATATTAAGTTTTCTCCCCCATAATGTTTTGAATTAAAAAAATTGGTTTGTTCAACAATAACTACAAAGGGAAAATTTTCCTCTAAAATATTTAACCAATAAGTATCTCCAGGCAAAAATTTCTTTTTTAAACGTAAAACCAGTGTCAATGCGCCAATGTTTTTTAAATCTCTCCATCGAGAAACTCGGTCAGTATCTAATTCTTTCCAGGTTTGTATTAACTTTAATGCTGCTGGCATCGGCATTGCCAAAATAACTTTTTGGGCAGTAAACTCTTTATCTTGGCTATACAAATACCACTGGCCATTTTCTCTTTTTATTTTTTCAATCCTAGTCTTTGTCAATATTTTGTTTTTCTCTTCAACTAATTCTTTAAGCTTTAAAATCAGTTCTTCGCTCCCGCCCTGAAAATAACCTAATCGGGCACTTCTTTTTTTAAGCCTTGCCCACAACCAGGTAAAATTTACCTCGTCCCATATATCTCCAAATTTATTTTTCATTAACGGTTGCCAAATTAATTGCCAGGATTGACTGCCAATCAACTTGGGAAATAATCCAGCGGCTGAAAATTTATCGAAAAAGGACAAATAGGGTAAATTTCTCAAACCTAACATAACGCCTCCCATTCTTAATTTATTAAAATAATCCAAATAAGGAAATTTTAATAAGTCATTCGGCTGGTCAAAAGGATAAATGTTTCCCTGATAATAAAGTGAAGTTTGAACTTTTTTAAAGAGTAATTTATCTTCTAAATCTAATTCTTTGGCTAATTTTCTAACTTCTTTATCACTAGTAAAATAATGATGAAAATATTTTTCCAGCCACCAATTCCAATTATCTTCTTTAAAACTTGAAACTAAACCGCCTATTTTTTCGGTTGCCTCGAAAATTTGAAAGGATTTATTGTTTTTAAATAAATAATAAGCAGCTGTTAAGCCAGTAATCCCCCCCCCAACTATCGCAATACTCATTGCCAGATTATAACCAAATTAATAAACCAGTCAAAGAAATTATAGAACCAACAATTATCATCAGTTGAACAGGGAAATTAATTCCAGCCTCTGGCAATTCAGCTATTGTCGGTTCTGGCTCTTGAGTAATTATTTCTGCTGGCGTTGAGGTAGAAGTAGGTGTATTAGTCGGTTTTGTTGTTGTCGTTGGCTCCTGAACAACAGTTTCAGTTGGTATCGGGGTATTAGTTGGTGTTCTCGTTGGTAATTCTGTTGGAGTCAGAGTCGGTGTTTCTGTTGGAGTCAGTGTCGGTGTTTCTGTTGGAGTCAGTGTCGGTGTTTCTGTTGGAGTTAGTGTCGGTGTTTCTGTTGGAGTT
>CAZJMH010000060.1:0-1726 GCA_964547295.1 uncultured Gammaproteobacteria bacterium
TATTTTTTTAAGAACGGGTATACTTCGGCTGAGTTTTACAATATTAAGCTGGTAAAATATGATTGATTTTCGGATCGGACTGTAAAAATATGCTAAACTATTTTTATAATGGGAAAAAAAGGTATTTCTGCTAAATTAATTTTATTAGTTTCGTTAGTAATAACCTTATTTGCAGGTTTGGCTTTTTTCTTTTTTAAGAATTCACCTTTAAAACTAAGTTCACCGCCGCGAGCGGAAACTTCACCAACACCTACTTTATTTTCTCCATCTCCAGTTTCGGAGGAATTGGATTATAAAAATGTAATTGTCGGTGTAAAAATTACTCCTAGTTTTCAACCGGAAGGAAACTTAACCCCTGAGGAGCAAAATGAACAGAGGGCTAGTATAAAAAAAACGGTTGACCAGGTATTGAGTGGTTTGGATTCCAGTTTGGTTTCCACCAGATATGAATCTGTTCCTTTCTTTGCTATTAAAGCAGATAACGATACTCTAGAATATTTAGAAAACCACCCGCTGGTAGTTGATATTCAAGAGGATAGTCCAGATTCGACATATGAAGATTAAGAGATAAATCAGTTTAACTTGGTTTAGTAAATATTAAGTTGGGAATATTTAACTTAGTTGTTAAAATAGGTTTTGATTATATCCACCACGAGCAGTTTGATTCTGCTAAATTGTTTAATGAGGGGGGATTTATTAACTAGGTCTAATAAAATTATGCATATTAGGAAAAAAAAACTAGTTTTTAAATTATCAATAGGTTTTATTATTTTGATAATCTTGGTTTTTATTTCCTATCTGTTTTTAAGCGCAATTGCTTATCAAGATAATTACCCCAAAATACCGGCGGACAGTTTGAATAGGAGTTCTTGTCCAATAGGAAAAATAAAATATAAAGGTAATTATCCCTTATTAGTATCTAATTTAGATAGAGATGAATGGATAAAAAGAAAAAGAGAGTTAATCTGTCAAGTAAAAAGTAAAGACTGGTTTAATTTAGGTAAAGGTCGAAAAGCTGATGACATATGGATAAGTTTAGATTGTTCTGGCTTTCTTAAAGAAATAGACACAGAATATTCCTCTGTAGGTAAAGAAACATACACGGAAGATGATTTAAAACCAATTTTTCTTGAATTTATTGCACTAAACAGTGAAATACTTGGTAATCCTGATCTGAGTGAAGTGCAATTTAGTGAAGACGAAAATAATAAAACTTATATTTTTTCTATCCCTAACCAAAAAATTGGTAAATATATAGTTAAAAACAGTTCAATAAAAGTACGTTTTGTTGATGGAGGTATTACTCGGGTAAGCGGTCATTGGTGGGACATTAATTCAAGCGAATTCAGTGAAAAGAGTTTAATATCACGAGAAGAATTACTTAATAATTTTTCCTACAAAAAAATAATTTATTCAAGTTTCAGTCCCCCAAATGTAAAGCAAGTTGCGGTCCCAATTGATAAGGATAAATTTAATATTGGAAGCGTCATTTTAATTGACGATTCTATATGTAATGATAAGGTGCGGAAAGATTATTGTTCCGCTTTACGTTTGGTATATGAGGTAAAAACAAACGACACTTGGAAAATAGATATTGACGCTGTTACCGGTGAGGTAGTTGATGTCAATACGGTTTCTGGTGTTATTCTTATGCCTTAATAAGTTGAAAAAACGGCGGTGATATAGCTGGTCGCTTTAGAACCCGGCTGGTCGGCAAGGAGGCCTC
>CAZJMH010000061.1:0-1575 GCA_964547295.1 uncultured Gammaproteobacteria bacterium
GGAAGCGTCCGAGCGAGCGCAGATGTGGATTCTCGCCTCGCAAATCCGCGAAGAAATCTCCAAGACCGCGAAATTCGACATCGTGATTTCTGACCGGACAGTTTTTGACGTTATCGCTTACACGATGGAAGTCGACCAAGACCTGGCGGCAGAAATGCTCGGATTGGTTCAGCGAATCCATTACGATCAGGTTTATTTCATAAGGCCGTTCGGGGAAGAATGGATGACTAATGATGGGCAGCGATCGGTAGATAGCGGCCTTCGGCGAAAAGTCGACCAGAACCTAGTCTCGATTCTAAATTCCCAGGATATAAACGTGAAAGAGATTAAGATTAAGAGGATGAACTGATGAAAGA
Source organism: uncultured Gammaproteobacteria bacterium (assembly GCA_964547295.1). Lineage (GTDB taxonomy): Bacteria > Patescibacteriota > Microgenomatia > UBA12405 > JAHJSD01 > CAYSLZ01. The sequence goes on from CAZJMH010000061.1 coordinate 357, forward strand.
AGGATTTATGAATACGGATTGTGAGTATTATCCATGCCACGACCTTCGAGCGGTTAATTGTCTTTTTTGTTTTTGTCCGCTTTATAGGTTAGATTGCGGCGGGGACTTTCGGATCTTGCCGAACGGCGATAAAGACTGTTCGGATTGCACGATCCCTCATGGGAAAGACGGCTACAAAATTGTAATTCGCAAATTACAAGAGGACCAAGCTCAGAGGAAACTGGACCAAGCGCCTAGGGCCTTGCGCCTTGACGAATTTGGGCATCCTTCCCTAAACGAGATAAATAAACTTTACGAAAAACTTCACGCTCAAGGGAGTTTCCTAGGTGGAGGAGATATAGACGAGATTCTTCAACTTTTACTCGACGAGGGAATAATCAATGGAGTATATAACAAAGACGAGGGCTAGGAGTCTTGGGTACTGTCACGGGCCTTGTGAGTTCGGCGATCGAAGCGGAATTTGTAAGAATCCAACTTTTAAAGGAGAAGAGTTTTGTCCTATAATATTGGAGAGGCGGGAAGAGTGGAATGGGCTTATGAGATCACAAAGGCGGTTGCGAGATGTTCGACTTGTAGGCCATCTAGGCAGATCGGAGCAGTCATCATCGGCGGGTGGAAAATCCTAGGGATTGGGTGGAACGGCCCTCCGGCGGGAACGGAACGATGTGGGAGTTGTAGGAAACTCGAAGGCGGGAAGTGCCTAGCGGTCCACGCGGAAGTCAGAGTGATATTGGCCGCCGGGCACAAGGCTCGCGGCTCGGAAATGTTTTTAACTTGTGAAATTCCTTGTGTCGGGTGCGCGGGAGTGATCGTCGAAAGCGGGATCTCAACCGTCTGGACACCTAAGGCATGGTTTTACGACGAGGCGGCGAGGGAAATCTTCCAAGGTTCTAGAGTAGTTATCCGTGAGTTACCGAGCGGAAAGGTGGTTAGTGTATGAAATGTGTGATAGTTATTGGGTATAATAGGCCGAGGTACTTCGAGAAAGTTGTAGAAAGTCTGGAAAAGAACCCGGAAAGTCAGAATTTGCCGTTTTTCTTCTTTTTAGACGGCGGGCCGGAGAGTCGGCAGGCGGAGTACAACGAGATAATCGAAAAGCGGAAATTCCCATTGAGAACGATTATCAATCGTGATCGTAACCTGGGCTGCGGGCTAAATATTATCGACGCCCGAGAACACGTGTTCGATCGGCTAGGGTTTGACGCCGCCATGGTTTTTG
>CAZJMH010000062.1:0-1533 GCA_964547295.1 uncultured Gammaproteobacteria bacterium
CACTAACAATTATTGCTTACGCCTCTACTTTTGACAATGAATTTCTCTCTGATGATATTCCCGTAATTTTGAACAATCCGCAATTAGACAGTTTTAGTTATGTAACCGATAGGTTTCCTCAATTGGTGAGACCAACTTTTTATTATTTTATTAATCAAATATTTGGCCGGGTTCCAGCGCCCTACCATGTATTGAATTTACTTTTTCATCTTGGCACAGTCCTTAGTTTTTATTTGTTGATTTTTTTACTTCATAACCAACAAATTGCCTTTATCGCCAGCTTATTGGCTGGAATTCATCCAATAATGACTGAAGCAGTTACCTGGATTTCCGGTGGCAGCTATTCAACTTACAGTTTTTTTGTCGTTTTATCTTTAACATTTTTTATTTTGGGATATAAGTCAAAAAAATTCCGCTGGATGTCTTTGGTTAGTTTTTGTTTAGGTTTAGCAGTTTCTGCAAAAGCAATGTCTTATCCTTTTATTTTAACCTCATTAATAATTTTAAGGCCTGATCTTAATTTTAAATTTGAATGGAAAAAAATAATTCTGGCTTGGCTAATAGGCTTGGTTGGTATTGCCTATACAGCAACACTTATTCCTCATCGGCTTCAATCACTAAGAGAAGATTATTATCAAAATCCTCAAATGATGAACCCGGTTCGTCAAGTTCCGACAGCAGTAACTAAGTATCTAGAGCTAATTGTCTGGCCGAAAAAGCTTACTCTTTATCAAACAGAAATTAATTTAATCAGCCAAGAAGAAGTTGTTCAAAGAGGCATTGTTTTTGGGCTGTTTTCTGCAATTGCTATTTATACGCTTTTTAAAAATAAAAAACTGTTTTTTTGGTTTATTTTCTCAGCTTTTGCAATCGGACCAATGCTTACACCTTTTGGAGTTTCATGGCTGGTAGCCGAAAGATATGTTTATCTATCTGCTCTGGGAATTTTTGTATTATTCGGCTGGGCTGTAGATAAATTAAGCAAAATTGAAAAAATCCAGAACATTCCTCTGATTATCTTTTTAACAATAGTCGTCCCGACCTTGACACTTCGGACAATCGTCCGTAACAACGTCTGGCAGAATCAAGACCGCTTATGGCTGGCTGCGGCCAAATATTCGCCCCACAGCGCACAAAACCAGAATAATTTGGGTGATTTATACGCCCGGCACGGCGATTTTGAAAAATCCATCTTCCATTTCCAAAGAGCAGTTGAAATACGGCCGAATTATGCTGACGCCTATCACAATATGGCCAATATTTATTGGCGGATAGGCCAAGTTGACAAAGCAATTGAATTATACAAAAAAGCCGAGGAATTTAATCCAAGAATATGGCAGACTCACCAAAATCTTGGCATACTTTATTTTCAGTCAGGCAAAACAGAAGAGGCCTTAGATCATATGAATCAAGCAATCGAATTAAACCCGAACAGCGAACAGCTTTATGCTAACCTGGCAAAGATGTACGCTAAAATAGGCGACCAGGAAAAAGCCGCCGAAGCCGCCGCCACCTCCCAACAACTATCTGCAC
>CAZJMH010000063.1:0-1533 GCA_964547295.1 uncultured Gammaproteobacteria bacterium
GTGCAGATAGTTGTTGGGAGGTGGCGGCGGCTTCGGCGGCTTTTTCCTGGTCGCCCATTTTAGCGTACATTTTAGCCAAGTTAGCGTAAAGCTGTTCGCTGTTCGGGTTTAATTCGATGGCTTTATTTATATGATTTAAGGCCTCGTCTGTTTTGCCTGACTGAAAATAAAGAATGCCAAGATTTTGGTGAGTTTGCCATATTCTTGGATTAAATTCCTCGGCTTTTTTGTATAATTCAATTGCCTTGTCAACTTGGCCTATCCGCCAATAAATATTGGCCATATTGTGATAGGCATCAGCATACCCCGGTCGGATTTGAATAGCCCGGTCAAAGTGAAAAATAGCTTTTTCAAAATCGCCGTGTCGGGCGTATAAATCACCTAAATTATTTTGATTTTGTGCACTGTGCGGCGAATACTTGGCCGCTGCCAGCCATAAACGGTCTTGATTCTGCCAGACGTTGTTGCGGACGATTGTCCGTAAAGTCAATAATGGGACAACAATGCATAAAAACAAGATCAAAGGCAAATTTTGGATCTTTTTTATTCTGTTAAGCCGATCTATTATCCAGCCAAACAAAACAAAAATTCCTAGAACTGCCAAATAAATATATCTTTCGGCAACCAGCCAGGAAACTCCAAAAGGTGTAAGCATTGGTCCGATTGCAAAAGCTGAGAAAATAAACCAAAAAAACAGTTTTTTGTTTTTAATAAGGGCAAAAATAGCCACGGCAGAAAACAGCCCAAAAACAATGCCTCTTTGAACAACCTCTTCTTTGCTGATCAAATTAATTTCTGTTTGGTATAGAGTCAATTTTTTCGGCCAAAAGATTAATTCTAGATACTTAGTTACTGCTGTCGGAACTTGATGCAGCGGGTTCATCATTTGAGGATTCTGATAATAATCTTCTCTTAGTGATTGAAGCCGATGAGGTATAAGTGTTGCTGTATAGACAATACCAACCAAACCTATTAGCCAAGGCAGAATTATTTTTTTCCATTCAAATTTAAAATTAAGATCAGGCCTTAAAATTATTAATGAGGTTAAAATAAAAGGATAAGACATTGCTTTTGCAGAACTTGACAAACCTAGGCAAAAACTGACGAAAGACATCCAGCGAAACTTTTTTGATTTATATCCCAAGATAAATAATGTTAAAGACAGGACGACAAAAAAACTGTAAGTTGAATAGGACCCACCCGAAATCCAGGCAACCGCTTCGGTCATTATTGGATGAATTCCAGCTAATAAGCTGGCGACAAAGGCGATTTGTTGATTATGGAGTAAAAAAACCAATAAATAAAAGCTGAGAACAGTACCAAGATGAAAAAATAAGTTCAATATATGGTAGGGGGCTGGAACGCGGCCAAATATTTGATTAATAAAATAATAAAGAGTTGGCCTTACTAATTGGGGGAATTTATCGGTTACATAACTAAAACTGTCCAATTGAGGATTGTTCAAAATTACGGGAATGTCATCAGAGAGAAATTCATTGTCAAAAGTAGAGGCGTAAGCAATAATTGTTAGTG